>CAWVYO010000338.1:0-2186 GCA_963934385.1 uncultured bacterium | reverse complement strand
CCCTCCAAGAGTTCGCCAACACCGCTGGCGACTGGGTTATCCCAACTATTATCTTCGCCATGATCGCGTTTGGCTTCTCTAAAGGAGTAAAGGTCTACGAGAGCTTTGTAGAGGGGGCCAAAGAGGGGTGGGACACTGGCGTAAGAATCATCCCATATGTCTTGGCAATATTAGTAGCAGTCGGAATGTTTAGAGCATCTGGAGCTATGGACTTCATGACCGGTATCGTTGGGCTTCTAACCGACCCAATGGGGCTCCCCGCCGACTTGGTACCACAGGCGCTTGTCAGACCTCTCTCAGGGTCAGGTGCTGGTGCTCTGATGATGGAGAACATCCAGACCCACGGGGCCGACAGCTACACAGGGACACTGTCCAGCGTGATGAACGGCTCTACTGAGACCACCTTCTACGTCTTGGCTGTCTACTTTGGTTCAGTCGGGGTCAGCAAGATCAGACACGCCGTTTTCGCGGGACTAGCCGCAGATTTCGCAGGGCTTGTGGCAAGTGTCGGTATCTGCCTGGCTCTATTTGGACACTTGAGGTAGGTGCTGGTGTTCTTGATAATGCTGTTTTTAGGCTGTCAAAGCGAAGCAGACATAAGACAACCAGAGCCACCACTTTCAGTAGAAGAAGTAGAAGCAGAGGGTACGACAACACCTTCTGAGCGACTGTCCAATGGGCTTGGAATGGGCGTTATCACTAGGGGTGAGGCTAATCCGATTTACGGTACTGCTCTTCCGTACGACAACTACACAGTACGACCGGTTTCTTTTCAAGTCGCAGAGGGGTTCAGGGTCTCTGGCGCCCTCTGGGAGCCTAATGATGAAGGTCCACGAGTTGGGGCTGTAGTCGCCCATGGCCACTTCGGAGAAGGTAAGTCATCTGGTGAGGCCCAAGGAGTAGCTCACGCTCTGGCGATGGCGGGCTTTGTCGCGCTGGCTATCGACACACCAGGAGTTGAGGAGGGTGATCGCCCAAACCGACAGATCCACTTTGATGAAGGAGCCGAAAACAGACAGATCTTAGAGGCGGCTGGCAGCTCGGCTATGGCACTACAGCTTCACGGTCTCATGGCAGGTGTAGATCTGCTTGAATCTATGGAGGGTGTGAACAAGATAATAGCCACAGGAGCATCTGGTGGCGCAGTTCAAGCGGGATATTTGGGGCTTTTAGACAGCAGGATTGACGCCGTTGTAATGGCCTCGTATGTACCAACCCCGAGAAGTAGCGACCCTGGAGGATGCCTCTGTGACTCCATTCCTGGCTATTCTGGACCTGACGGCGCCCTGCTAAAAAGTCTAACTATACCCAACCTGTGGATCTCTGAATTAAACCCCTCAGATACATCTGGTGTTGGCCCACAAGGTACATCGCTTACAATTGAAGGGGACCACGGCTACAACGCTGAAATGATCAACGCAGCAATAGCATGGCTTGTGAGTGTTTTTCAGCTTGAGGGTGTACCCGAAATAACGGCTATACCAAACACACCTTCAACTATGTTGAGATCAGAGGATGTAGGTCCAATGGGTATCGCCGATATTATACAGCCCTAACTCTTGCCCAATTCCACCATCGAACAAGCCAACGTCTCCCATAGCTGGTGACGAGAAAGCATGGCTCTCTTTGCGCTACTAGTAGCCTCTTGCCACTTTACTTCTGAATCCCCACAGACTGACTTTAGAAGCTCCTCGCTCATTGGACCGTGGGAGCCTTCGTCTAATTCGATGTGACGCTCCAGATAGAGCTTAAAGAGGTTGCTGCCTAGCTCTCTTTTTTCATGACCTTCATCGGAACCTAGCGCCCTATTAAGCGCTGACGTCGCACGATTAAGAATCTTGCCTCGCCTAGAGACAGGTTTGGGAGCGCCGCTTATTTCAGACTGACCCAAAATTCCTCGGAACATATCTGGAATAATAGCCTCACGACCAAACAGGAAGTTCGCTGCGACCTCGTGTACCTTCATTG
Source organism: uncultured bacterium (assembly GCA_963934385.1). GTDB lineage: Bacteria > Myxococcota_A > UBA796 > UBA796 > CAJQPC01 > CAWVYO01. Next base: position 218 of record CAWVYO010000338.1, on the reverse strand, counting down.
AGGTAGAGTCGATTGTATTACTAACAAAAGGCGCAACCCCTGGTGGGATATCACTGGCAGAGAGAGCCTCGTTGAGAGGCGTCCCCGACTTAAGTGAGTCGATAAACCGATCAAAAGGTCCTCTGTCTGCCCCTATCTCTTCCATCGCACGGAGGTACAGCTCAACATGACTCATGTATATTCCAGGTCGAACCTCATCAGACTCTTCCCCAAGAACC
>CAWVYO010000337.1:0-2461 GCA_963934385.1 uncultured bacterium | reverse complement strand
GAATTATTTCTTAAAAGAGCCTCGCTCGCTTGGCCACTCCTGTTGTTAGGCGTGTTTATGTTTCTGCTTCAAGGGTTTATGGGATGGATATGGAGCAAAGAGTCCGCATGAGACACCTTACTCAACAACTTCGTCGAAGTATCCAGGCGCTAGCGTTGCTATTGGTCGCTCTCTTTATGTGCTCGCCGCGTGCTTTGGCGCTGGGTGATGCCTCAAAGGTAACAATAGCGCAGATTGAATTGGAAGAGGGCGGCGTCTCGCGCCCAAGCGCTTGGAGCAGGATGCTCTACGAAGTTCAGGCGACAACGTCGGTAGAGACAGCCTCAAGAGTAGTGTCCATAGGGCTGGATGATCCAGCATTGTTTGAGTACCCATTTGCGGTGTTGGTTGGTGATGGCGCCTTTGAGCCGTTCAGCGTCGAGGCTATAGAACAGCTCCGAGCATACCTGACTTACGGAGGCTTTCTATTTATTGACGACACAACTGGGTTGAGTTCATCTCCGTTTGACGTGAGTGTTAGGCGGCTAGTGGGTCGCCTTTTTCCATCGAGGGGGCTGAGTCCTTTGGCCTCGGATCATTCGCTTTATCGCGCATTCTTTTTACTGGACGCCCCCGTTGGAAGGGTCGCATCCAATCCGTGGCTAGAAGGAGTCACGATAGGTGAGACAACACGCATTATTTACTGTAGGAACGACCTATCTGGTGCCCTTGCTAGGGACTCCTCTGGTCGCAATCAGTATCAACCAGTGCCGAATGGTGAGAGTCAGCGCCGAGAGGCTATAAAACTCGGAATAAACCTTATACTTTACGCCCTTACCTCTAACTACAAGCAAGATCAGGCTCATGTACGCCAGTTAATGCAAGAGGGTAGGCTTGAATGATTGAACTTCTCTTTGGTGGTAGTTTAGGTGAGCAGGGCTCGCTTCAGTGGCAGGGTTGGGGAGCAACCTCAATAGGTCTGAGCCTGTTTCTGCTTGTGGTATTAACGCTGTCTGCTTTTCGCTTTGGGCAGATGAAGAGGCTCGAGTTTTTCCTGTTGGTACCAGCCGTAATAGCTCTGATTTTAGCCCTATTCAAACCTGTCTGGGTGGTCGAGGGCGGTCACTTAGAAGAGCCATTGTCAGTCGTCTTAGTGGACAACTCTAGATCTATGGCTGTCTTGGAGGATGGTGCTCCTAGGGGGGCTGTCGTTGAAAGGTTACTGGAGGCGATTGATCCAGATGAGGTAGTGCTCTTTGGTTCAGAGGCTAGAAATGGCACTGACTTTGATTTTTCAGACGGTGCGAGCGACATGTCAGGCGCTTTCGAACTCATAAGAAACCGATTTGCTGGGGAGCAGCTAGCCTCCATCTCTGTAATTACAGATGGTCTGGATAGCAGCTATCTTCGCGGTGAGTTTCAGGCCGTGGGGAATGTGGGAGATTTAGGTCTGCCAGGACCCACCTCTTTTTATCAAGTAGGAATGGAAGGCGAGGTGGTTGATCTTTCTGTTATGGAAATGTCCGCCGGAGCGTTCGCCTTTATGAGAACGCCGTTTCAGATATCAGCTAGAGTAGAGGGCGCCAATTACGCTGGTCGAGAAGTGGACGTAACCCTTAGCCGTGATGGAGGGGTTGTCTCTGTTCGCACGATAACTTTAGATGAGTCTGGCTCGGGCAGCGCTGAGTTTTCGGTCACCCCAGCCTCGATAGGTACCTACAGTTATTCTGTGGAGGTGCCAGTATTCGATAACGATGCAGTGCCTTCTAACAACACAATGTCGAGGGCTGTCAGGGTTGTTCGGGACAAGCTTAGAGTACTTCAGGTATGTGGAGCGCCGAGTCTGGATGAGAAATTCTTGAGGTTACTTCTAAAACAAGACCCTTCCGTTGACTTAGTTTCCTTTTTTATCCTGAGAACCCACGAGGATATGGGTACTGGGTACAACAACGACGAGCTCTCGCTGATTGAGTTTCCGTATGAGATATTATTCTCAACAGATCTCTGGAGTTTCGATTTAGTCGTCCTGCAGAACTTCAACTACGCACCTTATTTTGGGTATCGATCTACGGAGCTACTTCAGAATATTGCGGATTATGTGAGGCGTGGTGGTGCCTTGGTGATGATAGGAGGGGATCGCTCCTTTGACCTTGGTGACTATGCAGGAACACCTGTCGAGTCGATTTTACCTGTTGGGTTGGGGGTTGAGGGTTCGCAGGTCTCACTGGATAGCTTTAGGGCCACTCTAACCGCGGAGGGGAGGCAGCACTCGATCACTAGGTTGCTCTCGGACCCAGTAGAGAGTGAAGCTCTCTGGGGACGTCTTTCGGAGCTCGATGGTATCAACCTCTCTACCGGGACATCCCCTGACTCGGCTGTACTTTTGCGACACCCAACGGTGATGTCTGGCGGTGAGTATGCTCCCGTTCTGGCGGTTCGCGAAGTAGGGGCTGGTCGGACCATGGCGCTAATGGGAGATTCG
>CAWVYO010000336.1:0-2628 GCA_963934385.1 uncultured bacterium | reverse complement strand
GTTGTCAGGGTTAGAATTGGCATGTCGAAAGCGTCCAGTTGATGCTGACAGCCTTGAAGCGGCCACTGAGAGAATTTCGCAGAGGGTAATCTCATTGGGCGGTGGGGATATCGATACGAAAGTCATAGGCGAGCTAGTCTTAGACGAGTTGCTTAGATTAGATAGGGTAGCCTACTTGAGGTTCGCGTCGGTATATCAGGAGACCGCCACTCCAGAAGGCTTTATGGCTCTATTAAAACCTCTTATGTCGGAGGGCTCAAATGAATGATGATGCCCGCTGGATGAGACGCTGTGTAGAACTCGCCCGCAATGCCGAGGGACGAACTGCGCCAAACCCCATGGTCGGCGCTGTAATTGTTCATGAGAGCGATGGAGTAGAGACCCTGCTTGGAGAAGGCTGGCACTCAAAGGCTGGAGAGCCCCATGCCGAAAGCGAGGCTCTATTAAATGTAGTAGGAGATACCACAGGAGCCACCCTATACGTGAGCTTGGAGCCATGTTGTCATCACGGTCGAACACCACCGTGTACAGATTCCATTTTACAAGCGGGTATCTCTAGAGTGGTTGTGGGAATGGTAGACCCAAACCCAATCGTTCAGGGCAAGGGGATAGCGCTACTTAGGAATGCTGGAATAGAGGTCGTTGTTGGGATCGAAGAGAGCGCCTGTCGGGAGCTAAACGCTGGCTATATAAAGGCTATTTTTCAAGGTCGTCCACGGGTGTGGCTGAAGTCTGCGGCTACGCTCGATGGCAGAATAGCAGACCATAAGGGAGTCTCTCAGTGGATTACTGGAGAAGAGGCTAGATTGCATGGTCACAGAATGAGGGATCGTGTTGATGCCATAATGATTGGCTCCGGAACCCTGCACTCCGATGATCCATCTCTAACAACTCGCTTCGATGGTGGTCGAGACGCGATCCCTGTAGTGATCGATACAAATCTTACAATTTCTACATCGGCCAAACTTCTCAACAGCTCCAGAAGGGCGCTGATCTACTGCGCAGAAGATGCCCCGCCGCGAGAGATAGAAGCTGATGTAGTGCGGGTGAGCCGCTTGGGATCCGGACTGGATCTTACCGCTATAATGCGTGATTTGGCTACAAGAGAGGTTCACAACCTCATGGTGGAGGGTGGTGGACTTCTAAACAGGTCACTCTTTGAGGCTTGTCTGGTAGACAGGTTGTTGATGTTTGTAGCACCAAAGGTACTAGTTGGCGGAGCGGGGTTTATTGGGGGCGACCCTCTTGATTTAGAAGAAGGCTTCGAGTTCACTTTGCTCTCTGCTACTAGGTTGGGTGTCGATGTTCTCTTGGATTACAAGGTGGAAAGATAATGTTTACTGGCCTTGTGGAGTGTGTAGGAAATCTTAGTAGTCGTCAGGTCTTCGGCAATGGCGTGACTTTTTGGATCGACTCACCACTACCTCTGGATCAGGTCTCACTAGGAGACTCGATCGCCTGTGACGGCGTATGTCTTACCGTTGAAAAGATAGAGGCGACCAAGTTTAGGGTTATGGCAGGGATTGAGACCATGAACTGCACCACTTTAGGTGGATGGGGTGTGGGTAGTCCAGTTCATATTGAGAGGGCTATGGCGGCAGGGGATCGCTTTGGTGGTCACATGGTGTCTGGGCACGTAGATGCTGTTGGCGTCGTAGTCTCTTCAGATCGAGTAGACGAGTCAGTAGTCGTATGGATGGAGGTACCTAGCGACCTCGCAAAATACGTTGCGCCGAAAGGCTCTGTAGCCGTTGACGGTATTTCATTGACAGTAAATGAAGTGGTCGGCTCAAGGTTTCGCGTAAACCTTATCCCTCACACTATGGAAAACACCCACGCGGGTAATTACAAGCCAGGCACAAAACTCAATATCGAGGTCGATCTTGTTGCCCGATATGTTGAACGAATAATGTCTTGTCGTGAAGACGAGACAGAGGTTGGAGATTAGTATGAAATTTGAAGCAATGTCAGAAGACCCGATGGAGCGTGTAGACGCCGCGGTTAGTGCCATTAAGGCCGGTGAGATGGTAATCCTTGTGGATGATGAGGATCGCGAGAATGAAGGCGACTTAACCATGGCCTCTGAATTGGTTACTCCCGAGGCTATTAATTTTATGGCTACCCATGGTCGAGGGTTGATCTGTGTGACCATGACAGAAGATCGAATCGAAGAGTTACAGTTAAATATGATGGCCTCGAACAACAAGAGCGTGTTTGAGACAGCTTTCACTGTTTCCATTGAAGCCAGAGAAGGTGTCACAACGGGGATCTCTGTCGCCGACCGTGCCCACACTATAAAGGTCGCGATTGATCCAACCAAGGGTCCACATGACATTGTGGTTCCGGGTCACATATTTCCGCTCAGAGCACGTAACGGAGGCGTCCTTACGAGAACTGGGCAGACAGAGGGCTCGGTGGACCTTGCTAAGCTTGCGGGGTTGTACCCTTCCGGAGTTATCTGCGAGATAATGAATGAGGATGGGACCATGGCTCGTCTGCCCGACTTGAGGCGTTTCGCTGAAAAGCACGGGCTTCACATTGTCACCATCGCCGACTTAATTCAATGGAGGCTCAGAAATGAGCGCTTAGTTGTACCAGAGTTTGACGCTAAACTCCCGGTAAAGGGCA
>CAWVYO010000335.1:0-2699 GCA_963934385.1 uncultured bacterium | reverse complement strand
TTGAGCCCGTGATCGGAAGCCCATCATCAATCGCTCGCCGAAGAAGTGACACCGACTCCTTGGCACTAATACCCGTGACGTGGACAGCGCTTCCTGTGTCCCTAACCAACGCTATTATTTTGGCTAAACCCATCTCCTCGGCAGAAGATGGTAACCCACGAATACCGATGCGGTTCGAGATGTCACCTTCGTGCATAGCTCCTCTGGACTCTAGAGAAGCATCTCCTGCCCTCAACAATATAGGCAGCCCCATCTTTCCCGTGTACAACAACGCGTTTCGCAACACGGTCGTATTCTGGAGTAGATTACCTGAATTGGTAAATAGTGCGACACCTGCCTTTGCTAGGAGACCCACTTCTGATAGCCCCTCACCTTTTGTGCCCAATGTTAAAGCACCAGCTGGAACTACAGTGATACAGGAGAGATCTCGAGAGCGCTCTAAAAAACTAGATGCGACTGCGGGATCATCTACACACGGCTCCCCTGCCGGCGACGCAGCCACCCAAGTGTACCCACCGGCTGCCGCTGCCTTACTTCCTGTCTTGAAATCCTCTCTCCAGTTCTGCCCTGGTTCTCCCATGTGCGCCTGCAGCTCCACAAAGGCGCTAGTTACGACGCAACCCTTACAATCAATCACCGTAGCGCCATCTGCGTTCAGATCTTCACCAATCTTATCTATCTTTCCGCCATCAACGAGTAGATCCGCGACAGAGTTCAAGCCCGTAGAGGCACAATATAGACTACCTCCCTTAAGCAATATTCTCATCAGTACCCCCTTCTCCGCCAAGCAATAGGAACAACAAGGCCATCCTAACGGCGACGCCGTTTGTGACCTGCTCTAGAATGGCTGATTGTTGGTGGTCGGCAACCTCGGCATCAAGCTCAACGCCTCGATTAATAGGACCGGGATGCATAACTAAAACGTTCTCTTTGCCGCGCCGCAAACGCTCCATGTTCAGCCCGTATAGTTGTGAATACTCTCTACTACTAGACAACATTCCTGGTCCCAACCGCTCCCTTTGGATTCTTAGCATCATCAGTACGTCGGCTTCTTCTAGAACATCATCAATCGTATGCCGAACCTCTACGCCCAAGTTTTCCATCTCCTTTCGGCACATGGTCCCCGGACCCGCCAGCAATACCTTGGCTCCCATTGTCACTAAACCATAAATGTTAGACCGAGCAACTCGCGAGTGGTAGACATCGCCGACTATCGCCACAGTCTTGCCCTCTATCCCACCTAGCCTCTCTCGAATGGTCAACATGTCCAAGAGTGCCTGAGTCGGGTGCTCGTTAATCCCATCTCCGGCATTTATTACTGAGAACGGAAAGTTCTCAGCTAGCATATGAGGTGCTCCGGCACATGGGTGACGCATGATAACAACGTCTGGCTGCATAGCGTTCAGGTTCCGCGCGGTGTCCATCAGGGTTTCACCCTTCTTTACCGATGACGTTGACGCAGATATGCCAACACCATCCGCCGATAGCCTCTTAGCCGCCAGATCAAAGCTCACCTTAGTGCGCGTGGAGTTTTCGTAGAACAAAGTGATAACAGTCCGCCCACGAAGAGTCGGTACCTTCTTTATCTTGCGCTTCGAGATTGCCTTAAAACGCTCGGCAGTGTCGAGTATCTCTACAATTTCTGCCCGAGAAACTCCTCGCAAACCAAGCATATCTTTGCGCTTCATCCCTTTACACCCTCCCCGTTTATACTCACACAACTATCGCTCGGTGATTTCAAATCGATAAAGACGTCTACCTTGTCGCTCTTTTCTGTAACGATCGTACGCCCTATAAAGTCAGCTGATATAGGCAGCTCACGGTGCCCCCGGTCGACCAGGACAGCTAACTGGACTTTAGCTGGCCTGCCGTAATCCATAATTTCATCTAGACACGCCCTAACAGTTCTTCCTGTGAACAAGACATCATCCACCAAAACCAATGTCTTGCCTTTTAGGTCAAACGGAAGCTTAGTCTCACCGAGGACAGGTTTTTCAAGTCCAGTGTACAAATCGTCACGATACAGGGTGATATCTATTTCACCGTAGGGCACAGAAACACCCTCTACACGGCCGATTAGGACTGATATTAACTTAGCTACAGCCACGCCTCCAGTCTGAATTCCGACTATACAGAGCCCGTCAACACCACCATTGCTCTCGGTAATCGCATGGGCCATTCTAGCAATTGAGCGCCCAATGTCAGGGCCCCTCATCACAACGCTCATTCATCCTCCTCCCACTCCCAAAGAGTGTTGTTGTCATCCAAATAGAGATGTACTGAGTATTCTATATCCCTGTAGTTATCCAAAAGAGGCATCTTCACCTGGTCCCACCACCAGCACTCCACATGCTTCTCATCTGGGTTAGAAGTGAAGAATCTGCACTGACTATTTACAGGAGAGTCTGGATTAAACGGCAAAATATAGTCGTACCCCCCCTTTTCAAGTTCGTGTTGCAGTAGAACCTTAGCTCGCGTAACGTTGCGGTCTCGCCACATAAACGCAGACCTAGTTACTATCTCTTCAATAGCTCCTGCCCTCCAGACTGTGCCGGCGAAGCTAAGCCCCCACGCTGAGAGCCAAGTAACCAAAGCCAGTTGAATAATACTGGAGATTTTTATTTTTCCGTGTCGTCCCATCATTCACCAAATATCTGATTGAGTTGAAATTTGTGTATAGATGGTGTGACAATCAGTCG
>CAWVYO010000334.1:0-2748 GCA_963934385.1 uncultured bacterium | reverse complement strand
CAATCACAGCCAACACTACAGCCGCTACCTTTACAGAGGAGTTCGCTGCGCTCGAAGTGTTATTGGTCGCTTCGGATCGCCCTGGACTCATTCCACATACCCCAACGCCCGCAGCATCTCCATGTCACCTGATTCAGTAGTCTGACTCACATCCAAGGCGCCCCTATCCACCATAACAACACCACGAGCCTGATCTACGGCGCCTGGTTGGCTGCTCGAAATATCGTTAGCCTCGAGAGGATCGTCTATAAGATTGTACATCCACTCCTCGCCACTGGATTCGTCCACTAGGTACTTTACCTCTGCGGTTCTAAGCCCCAGCATGCGCCCATCCCCCAAGCTGGGAGTGCGACGGCCTAGTAGTGTAGTAGACATAGATGGCGCATCGGGAGTATTAATCCATGTTAGCAAGCTGACACCCGAGGCCTCTGGTAACGGCTCCAGCCCCAATACCGAGAGTATTGTCGGCGCTAGATCAGTAAGCCGCACCTGTTGTGACACCTCTCCAACCAGACTAGCAAAGGGGGCAGACATAACTAGTGGCACCCTTATGGACTCCTCAAACAGCCCGTGATGATGGAAAAAGATGTCGTGTTCACCTAGCTGCTCGCCATGGTCCGCAGTCACAATAACCATAGTGTTCTCAGTTAAGCCACGATCGTCCAAGAAGTCGAGTAGATCGCCAACAAGTGCATCAGACTCCTCCGCTTCTAGGGCATAAAGGCGCCTTAGTTCATTTGCTTCATCTAAAGTAAATATGTGATGCGGTGATGAAAGTAGGTCCCTGTGATCCACAGTTGCAGACGGCGCTTCGTATGGCGCATGGGGCTCAAAATAGTGAACCATCGCGAACCAAGGGTTGTCACCCGCTCGGTCAATCCAATTCATTGCCTCAACGTTGGTGTCAATACCATCTCGCTCTAGTAGCCATGAGAAATCTTCTGGGCTTCCGAACTTCATTAGCACCTTGGCCATCAAATTAGAGACACCTAGCTCTGATAGCCCACGTATGAAGGGAATAAAGTCGTCATCGTAGACGTGGAAGTCACGGTCGAGACCCGTGTGGGAATCCACAGCATAAGAGGAGACAAAGGCCCCTACTGCGTAGCCCTCATTTCGCAGTGCTCTCGACAAAGTTGTCGCCCCAGTGGTGAGACTCATGCCGTTTGAAGAGAGACCGTGTTGAATAGGGTGTAAACCCGTTAGCATCGTGGCGTGGGCTGGAGCGGTTTCTGGAATAGGGGTCACAGCGTCAAAGAACACAACTCCTGACTCCCCAACTGAATCTATTCTTGGGGTGGATGTTCGAGGGTTTTCCCCATCAAATATGCTCACATGATCCCGACGAAGAGTGTCGATTGAGACTAAGAGGACGTTGGGGTCACCGCTCAACGCGTTCTCTGGGGTGGAACTCCAAGACGAAGCCAGAAGGCTCGACATGACAACAACCACAGTGGCTGCAGCGCTACTTGACTGAATAAGGCTGTATTTCAGAGACCAACCAGCCTCATCTCTGCGGTTCCAAAAGCGCACATGGAGCCACAAGACAACTGCCAACGGTATGGGGTAACAGGCCGTTATAACAGCGCGCTGATGATTCCCTATGGACTCAAACTCCATAGCGACTGGCCAGACGTAAAACCCGACAACTATGATAGCGACAAATCCAGAGGCGCCAGCCGCCCGCTCGCCATAGGACAGCCCTTTCTTACGGCCAAAAAGAAGAACCAGTACGCCGAGGGTTAAGGATAACCCCAACCCCATTAGCGCACCCCAAGATACGGACACTAAGGAAAGAAGCAGCACCTCCAAAAAATCAAAATCGAGCTTAGTGTGAGCTGCGACCGCAACCATTTCGAAAGCCCCCGCTATTATCCCTACACCAACACTCCCTTTCGCGGCGCTGACTATCATTGCCCTATCAATCATTCTATATACCCCAAAGCGCGGAGCGCCTCTATTGTCCCAGCGTCACTCTCTGGGTTCTGAATATCTGTCCCACCGTCTAACAACCTCTCAACCACATCTCTCGCAACCCCCGTCGCGGCGCTACGATCAAGTGCCAAATTGAGCGTCTCTACAGGGTCTTCATATAGGTCGAAAAGACTCTCCCCACCCGCTCCATGAAGAATGTATTTCGACGGACGTCGCCCTAGAGGCTCTCCATCATCATCTAAACCATGGTCTAAAATTGTACGTAAAGAGTGATCCACTGGAGGATCCTCTACAAATCGGGCAGCAACATTACTCGAAACAGCCGGTCGCTCTATACAGTCGCCACCAGACAACTCTTGCCGAAGAGAGACTCCTGCTCCGGGAACCTGCTCTACCTCTGCAAGACCAGCTAGGTCTGCCAATGTCGGAGCAACGTGAACCAAGGAGACCTGACAATCTTGAACAACCCCAGCTGTTGCAAACTGGGGAGCCTTAATAACCAATGGCACCCAGAGGGAAGCATCGTAGAGATAATCTCCATGGTCAAAAAGGTAATCGTGCTCCAGAAGAGATTCACCGTGATCCGCTGTAAACGCAACTATTGTATTATCAGTAACGCCCTCCTGTTCCAGAGCATCTAAAAGCTCGCCCAACAGCGCATCGGTTTTAGATATTTCAGCCTCATAAGCTTCAATAAGCCAATCTGTAGAGGTGATAGAGGAATGGGGTGGTGGCCAGTAATAAGGGAGGTCTAAAGGCTCTCCATCCCTTGGCGCCTGCTCTAACTCGGCGTCGCTTACATCATATGGTGCG
>CAWVYO010000333.1:0-2861 GCA_963934385.1 uncultured bacterium | reverse complement strand
CAATCTTGTTCGAAGTAGGTAGAGTTGACTCTCGATGTTAGCTGAAGAGCCCTCGATACCCAGCCCAACAGACGTTGTACCGAAACCACTCAACCAAGCTCCTGCTAGACGCAAAGGTGCATTACCATCCCCATCTGGGTAAAAGTCGGTAAATTGCAGTGCAAATGTTTCGAGCCCCAACTGAGGCTCGTGAAGGTCACCACCTTCGAAAGTCATGTAGGCTCTTGCGACGGGCGCTGTACCATAAGGAAGCATGACTACTCGCATGCCGTTTTCTAATGAGTAGTCCTCTAAATTTTCGAGGTCGGGAACCATTGTCAAGCTAGCAAGCAGCTCCTGATCCACCGATTCCAAATCGATTAGCGTATTGTTTGTCCCCTCAAAAGGACGACCAACATAGCTTGCATCAGAGGAGTCAATAGTGATGTCATCCTCTCCATAGGGCTCAAGAACAACCGCAACATAACGGTCCCTGTTTAGGTATCTCTCTGCCAGTACAGCAGCCTGCCCCTCGTCTACACCACGCAGCCATTCGAAGTTTGTACCAAAGTACTGACCATTTCCAGTGAAGTGCGTGAATAGAGCAGAAGAAGTCGCTCGAGCCGAGAACAGGGACGCCACCTCTTCAACAGAGCGGAAGATTCCAGCCATCTGTTGGTTTTTGGCGTCAGAAAATACATACCTCTGCCAGTAACGGTTGTTGATGTTCCACATCTGGTAAAGACCATCTACGGCTTTATCAATAACATCCTCTGCATCTGACGAGTCAGACATCTCGATGAAACAGGTGACCGTTGACGCATGCTCCTCGGCATTAAGACCGCAACCAACATTGTTGAGACTGTCTAGAGAATCCGTCATCGGATCAAAATCGGGGTTCAGGTACGTTGCAACAGCAGAGGTCAACATGTTTGCCGTGATCGACATCAGAGGCTCTTCTGGGCGATATCCACCAGGAAGTGCCCACGCTATGATCGCGGTACGCTTCTCAACACCAGCTCTGTGATAGCTAATTTCTCGGTCCACTGGCTCTGGTGGCTCCACTATCTCGGGTGCCACGCGAGATTGACAGTAAGACTGATCTACTAACGGCGCATCCTCAGGGGCGTCGCCACGAAGAAGTTCCATCGGAAATGAATCCTGCAGCATCGGACCTATATCATCGGCGGTGAAGTCTCCCACAATCATCAACGTCGCGTTTTCAGGTCTGTAGTTGTCCTCAACGAACTGTCGAACGTCATCTAGGGTGATAGAGTCCAAAGAATCGTGCGTACCGATAGTTAACCGATGGTATGGGTGCCCTTCTGGGTATAGCTTTCCGTATACGTAGTGAAAGCCCATTCCCGCAGTGTTCTCCGTTCTCATACGGAGCTCGTTTCGCACAACCTCAGTCTCGATACTCACGTCCTGGGGTACGACCCCATTTATGACGTCCGCGCCCATCAGGCGGCGAGCCTCTAGCTTTAGTACGGCACCCAGGCTACTGCTGGGTGTTATCGTCATATAGGCTGTGACATCCGCCGATGTGAACGCGTTTATTTGAGTACCCATCTCATCGAGCATATCCCACACCTTAGGTGTGTTTTCGTCCTCAAAGGAGCGGAACCAAAGGTGCTCGACAAGGTGAGCTATGCCCTCTTTACCAACAGGATCTGCGTCAGAGCCACGGTCAATTACCTCTGTAAGTGAAACAATAGGTTGAGTGTGGTCTTCCTGTAGCATGACCCGCAGCCCGGAAGCGAAACAATAGTCATAGGTGTTCAGACTATAATCATCTAGCTGAAGGTCCATGCTAGGTCGATCGGGACCCATAGCCTTTGGGCAGCCCATTAGGGTCAATGCGAGTGTCGTAAGGGACAAAGATAAACGCTTGTTTGTCATTTCGAAATCTCCGGCAGAAAATAAATAAATTCGTGTTTGGAATAACACGAACCTCCAACGAAATAAGGTCAAGTTGTCATAAACATTGACGGTGACCCTTTAACGTGGCAATTTGCGAGACCACCTTTCATTACACATAGGTTGATCTCAATGCGTGTTCTCGTCACTTATCCCCCCTTGTCTTCGACAAAGGGTAGCCCGATGCTAACGCAGAACCGCCAGTTTCAGTGGTTCTCTGACCCGAGTTACCTCTATCCATGCGTACCAGCCTCTACCGCGACCCTTTTAAAAGAAAAGGGGCACGAAGTAGCATGGTGCGACGCCCACGCTGAGCGAAAAGATTGGGGACAATTCCAACGTCTTCTAGAAGACTTCAAGCCGGAATTGGTAATAATGGAGACCAAAACTCCCGTTGTTCGCCAATACTGGCCCCTTATCGATAGGATAAAGGATATTGTACCTGGCGTTAAATGTGTACTCATGGGAGACCACATTACGGGTAATCCCAATGAGACTATGGAGCGAAGCACTACTGATTGCGCATTTGTCGGAGGCGACTGGGACTTCATGTCTGTAGCCCTGTGCGACTACTACGAGAAGGGCGTCGAACTGCCGGGTGGAATGCTAATTAGAAACGATGATGGAACCTGGCGAGACACGGGCCCCTATAAGGCATTAGGCGATCTGAATGAGCTCCCCTTTATTGATCGAGACCTAACCAACGCTCATCTGTATTTTGAGAAGTGGAAAAAGCGTCTGCCTTTTCTTTGGACAATGGCCGGAAGAGACTGCCCGTACGGAAAGTGTACATTCTGTTCTTGGACAGTAACATACCCAAAATTCCGTACTCAATCCCCTATCCGCCTAACGGACGAAATAGAGTACCTAGTAAAGAACTACGGCGCCAAAAACATCTTTGACGACACGGGTGCGCTGCCTACGGGTAACTGGCTCATTCGTTTCTGCGACGAAATGATCCA
>CAWVYO010000332.1:0-2941 GCA_963934385.1 uncultured bacterium | reverse complement strand
TTGATATGATTGGAACCCGCTAGCTTTGCCTAGTTTGTCCTGAACTGCAGGTACTCAGGTGGTGTCAGAGTGGCGAGTACGTTCCATTGCTGGGCGAGCTCCGCCTGAATGTGACCGACCCTAGCTAAGACTTTGAAGGCTGGTCGAATTTCGTCTTTTTGGATGGATACCAGACAGGATTGGAGCTCGTGAATAACTAGCTTCATCCAGAGTTCAGAGGTCTGGTGTTGAATAATAAACAGCATCTCATCGTGGTGGTCTGATACTGGGGTCTGCGCTGAGAGGATCTTGCTTAGTTCGAGGTAGCCACCGTAGTTCATCTGGCCAGATAGCTCCGTGTAGATCGACTTCTCAAGGTCGCGTTTTTTCATATAGAAATAGCTCCGGGTTTCGTTGGGTTTGTCGCGACCTCGTGGTCACTAGAGCTTGGTTATCGCGTATCCAGCAGTTACGCAGTGACAAATCAGTTGCAACTTCCTGGAATTGCATCGTCTAGCCATGCTGCTCGCTCCAAGGTCCAGCTTTGAAGGTATGACACCTCTTGATTCCACGTGTCCCAGACTATTGGGTTGGGCCAGACGTACTCGCCGATTGTGCCCCACCGCTGCTCGTCTCTTCGCTGCGCAGCTACGAGTTGTGCTCGCCAGCCCGCAATTAGTTGGCTTATGTTTTCGTCCGATAGGGGACCTTCTCGGTGCACTTCCCATCTGCAACGCATGCGCTCTTGGAACGACTCGCTGTCTATTAGGGTGATCCACCAAAACGGGATCTGAGTCAGATCAATACATAGGTGTTGCCCGTTATAGAGCCAGCCGTCGGTGCGCTCGGAGTTGCAGTAGTTGGCGTTCCCAAAGGCTAAGTTGAAGTCCCAGAGGGGACCCATTACCATTAATCCACCCATTGAATCTGGAAGTTTTTGAGTGTAGGAGCTCTTTCGGTATCCGTCTATGTTTCTCGCGAGCTCGGTGATTATTGCGTAGTCTATAAAGGAGTCGACATCCAAAAAGCTCGGGTAACCCAGATCTTCATCTTCGAAGGTTGAGCTCTGCATCATATTTTCGAAGTCGTTGAGAAGTTGGTCTAAGTATCGACTCTGTGATTGCGTTATCTCCTCGGCCCGAGGTTCGTGGTAGTCATAGATCGTACCGTAGTCAGAAACCCATCCAGTACCCTCACCGCTAGACTCCCTTTTGAAGATGTAGCCTCCAGTGATGTCACCTTGTTCGACGTTGTCACTTACCGCTGGCATGTCAACCCGATCTTCGTCTCTCTTAATCTTCTCTGTGAGAAGGTAGACACCCCAATATTCTCCGTTGAGGTAGAGCTCTACGAACCTAGTTCGGGGTTGGTAGCGGCCGAGTTGGCGACCCAGCTCGTAAGCCAGCGCGTTTCGCATGAGTGACTTGTCGCTGTACGGGCCGTGTAGCACCCAGTCACTTTCAGAGGGCATTTCGAGTAGCGATACGTTTTCGTCGAGGCCGTTTTCGTCTCTTGTCTCGAGCCCAAAGTTTGTCTTTGGAAAACCAGTAGATGATTTGCCGCGAATCTCTATTCCAATATTTCCCGTCCACTCTGGTCTTGCCGACTGTAGGTCTCCGTGGTCCCCGTCGTGGCGTGTAATGAGAACCATCTCTCCAGCGACCTTATTTTCCTGTTGGATTGTACCTTCGGTCTCGATCATAATTATAGGCAAAACTTCCGGGTCTGCAATTTCGGGCACGACCTCTAGCCCTGTCTCAAAGTACCACTCTGTCCCAGTGCTTTCCGTGTCGACGGGGACAGATATGTCAATGGTCGCAGGAGAACATGAAACAGCGAAGAGAAATAGTGTGGTAGTCAGTGTCGATCCCATGTCTATATCTACTCTCTATTGCGGGTTGTTTTATGAGGACTGGTTCTATTCAGTGTTGTGATCCAAACTGTAGCCATTGTCGAAGAACTCAGTTCACAATCTATCACAGCGATCCTCCTAAGTAAACGCTCACAGCCCTATATTTATCAATCATGCAGGCTTATATACTATGGTGAAAAAGCCGATTTTGGACATAAAGCCATTTGGCTAAACTTGATGCTATAAAGTTCCGATACTGTAGCAGGTAGCGCTGATGAAGCGCGGGCGATTGACGCCAAAATTAAGCAGGAAAACCATGCACTTTGCTATGTTGGATCAGTACTCGAGGATGATGAAAGACCATGTGCGTATGGAGGCCTATGAACGGGCTATAAAGATGACATGCGGTGGTAAGGTGGTCTGTGAGATCGGTGTGGGGCTTGGACCTCTTACGATTATGGCACTAAAGGCCGGTGCCAAGCGAGTTTATGGTATTGAGGGGCGACCAGAAGTGCTGGCTATGGCTACGAAGATAATAAGAGATAATGGATTTGGACCTGACAGGTTCATCCCAATCGAAGGAATGTCACACGAGGTCAGCCTCCCAGAGAAGGTTGATGTTGTTCTCTCTGAGACCTTGGATTCCATGGGGGTAGGGGAGAATACAGTCCTCTTTATGGAGGACGCTAAGCGCAGGTTTCTAGCGCCTGGAGGGATCTTTTTACCTTCTCGCTTGGACTGTTATTTCGCCTTCTGTGCGCCTAGTAGGTTCGACGGAGAGGTTGGATTTTGGCGTGCCGATATTAAGAGCGATTACGGAATGAACTATGACGCGATCGCTAGAATGACAGAGTCCAATGTTAGGATGATCGAGATTGAAGATGGAGCAGAGTTCCACAAGTGGCACAAGTGGAGAGCTATCGACTTCTCAAACATGAGCGGCGGTCGCCATGGGGCAGGACTTGTGCGCTTGGAGAGGGCAGGTGTTGTGACTGGGCTGGGGATGGCATTCGTCGCTGAGCTAGCCCCAGGGGTCATCATCGACACGCTACCTAGGGCCCCATTAACTCATTGGAAACAGGCGCTTTATCCCTTCACTCAGCCCCTGCA
>CAWVYO010000331.1:0-3019 GCA_963934385.1 uncultured bacterium | reverse complement strand
AGTGGGGTGCCCAAAGGAATGTCTAAGGTAGACTCAGCGGCGCCAGCGAGCGGAATGCCCATCTCAACTGGATCCCAGTCAGGACCCACTGGGTCTGCCCCACAACCAAACAATACAAGGGCTAAAATCACCTTTACTCCAAGATACCCACTATATATTTCGGGGTAATCCTCTCTACTATAGCTTCTGCCTCATCAAACCCAATTAACGGCAAGGTCAAAGAGCTGTCAGCAACTCTAACATGCACCTTTACTAGCCCAAAAAGGCGCAACAATGGTCCCTGTTCAACATGAACAGCTTGGATTTTCCTAACTGCCATGACCCGGGTCTTTACACCCAACCAGCCTGATTTTGCAACGATATGATCGCCTGAGACCTCCCACCATTTGTATCGCCACCCAACATAGGCCTTGAATATCGTATAGAAAAAGACAGCCGCTAGGACACTTACAAAAAACATTCCGGAGATACCTTTGATAATCGCAACATCTTTTGGGGAGAAGGCGACCCAAATAGCTCCCGATATTATCAAAGGAAGTGACATCAATACTCTAACTATGATCTCGTATTTCAACCCTGCTGGAACAATGCGCTTCAGATTGTCTTTCCAAGGATTTATCGAGAGTGACGGCAACGTGGTGTTTAGTAATGTAGACAGATCTCCTCTCGCTACCATAGGTATCTTGGCCTCCGCGTGGAAGGCTCTACCTCGCATTCTGACACCTGCTGTCTCTATCGAGACCGTGCCGAACCCCATGAGCCTCCGTAGGAATGGCTCGTGAATCATAACCATCTGAACCTTGGTGAGAGCCATCTCAACCCGCTTCTTCGTAAACAGCCCCTCTAGGGTCGTGAGACCGTTGTTACCAAAAAACACCTGATGGTTCCAATGCTTAATAATAGCGATACCTACTGCGACTATCCAGGCGACTGCAAACGATAAAACGATCACCGAAATAGCCAATACTGGTGAAAGGTTTCCCTCCTCAATAAATGATGCTGAGTAGCCCGCACGTGTGAGAATATCCGAGGCTATCAACCACATAATAACGGCGACACCTGTCACCTTTGACGACAGACCATAGGCAATTAGTTCTCCAATAGAAGTTTCTACATCGGCTTGATCACTCTTCTCTGTATCAACCTCTCCTTCATTACATGACTCAAGCTGAGTTTTAAGCTCCGCGGCAGACTCTTCACTTAAGGCCGAAAGCAAACCTTCTTCTCTCGATTCACCAGCGGTCTCAATTCTCAGCTCCACTAAGCCAGCCAAGCGATGAAAAGGGTTGCGAACAAGCTCGATATTTTGAATTCGTTTGGGATCAATAACCCTAGAGCGCTTGTTTATTAATCCTTGCCGTATCTCTAGCTTTCCATCAAGAAACCTAAACCTCAAGGTCATGTAGTGCACAGCACTCGAAAGGAGTCCCGATAGAAATATAGCAAAAAGCAAGAGCAGATCAGAAAAACCGAAATGCATGCTTGAACCGTCATATAGAGCTATTAGCGCAATCCACCAAAAGCCCGAGATGTATCTCCATGCCTGTGGGAGGGTGTTGACCCATACGGAAGCAGGGTCAATTCTACGCCACTTGGGTGCATCCGAATCCATTAGACGCCGTCACCTGAGCCCTCGGAGCCTCGATCTAAACCCGCTTTATCAGCTAAGACATCTCGCAGCTGCTCAGCAAGCTCAAAATCCAAGCCTGGAATTGATCCGTCAGCAGACATTCCAGAGGCTGTAAACAGGTGTAACTGACCCAGTCCAAACAGCTGCTCAAGTGGCCCTTGATGAGTATCTACATGCTGAATTCTACTGTAAGGAATAGTCGAAATGCGCCTAAACAAGACACCCCGTTTCACTGTGAGATCGTTTTCGCGAAGAGAGTAACTAAAATGGCTCCAGATGAGGGCGGGCCAAACCAAAGAGAGGGTCAGGCGAACTAAAAAAAGAGCTACACCTAGAACCACACCTAGTAAAAAGGCGCCATTCATAGCAACCCAGTACCCGACACCCGTAGCCAATGGAGCCCAAAAAAGTAGACTCACAATCACCGCTTGAACTCTCCACATGGAGATTACTCGCCTATCTACCTGCTGGTTAACCATGACTTAGGAATAACCTATTAAGCGCAAGAAAAAGTCCACTTATTGATAGCTTATGGATTATGCTTGACACGACAAGAGTTAGGATAGTTTGTGAACGCTGTATTTTTTGCCATAATCGCTATTTCTTGGGTTACCGCCGCCATTACTGGAAACATGGAGGCGGTCTCGACCGCTGCATTTGCTCAAGCTCAGGGCTCGGTCTCCTTAGTGATAAACCTCATCGGTTACATGGCTCTGTTCTTGGGAGTCCTTCAGGTTGCACAAGATGCTGGGCTCCTAAAGATGCTAGCTCGATCAATACGCCCACTAATGATCAGGCTATTTCCAGATGTTCCAGCAGACCACCCAGCTATGGGCGCGATGATTATGAACATATCGGCCAACATGCTTGGGCTGGGGAACGCTGCTACCCCCTTTGGCATAAAGGCGATGGGTGAGCTCGAGAAGCTAAACCGCAACCCTGGTACAGCGACCAACGCTATGGTGCTGTTCTTGGCGATCAACACGTCGGGGTTAGCCTTACTACCCAGTGGCGCCGTATCTGTGCGGGCAGCAGAGGGATCACTAGACCCGTGGAACATCGTAGCGCCGACGCTATTTGCAACAGCTGTCTCGACTATTGTTGGAATTACTATAGCCAAGTGGCTCTCAAAACATAGAAAGTTCGCTCTGCCAGCACCAGAGAGAGAGATTGAATTAGATCAACCCAACGATAACAGCGTCGAAATCGAGGGGAAGAGCATGTTTGGAGCGATCTTATTGACTCTGCTGTCAATATTAGTCCTCCCGCCTGTAATCTCCGCCTTCCTTCCCGCTGGAGAGGCTCGTACAGCCCTCCAAGAGTTTGCCAACACCGCTGGCGACTGGGTTATCCCAACCATTATCTTCGCCATGATCGCGTTTGGCTTCT
>CAWVYO010000330.1:0-3022 GCA_963934385.1 uncultured bacterium | reverse complement strand
TATGACTACCTAAGATTACTGTGGGCCAAGATCGGTCACCAACACTGCCCCAAGTGCGGAAAAGAGGTCACTACTCACTCACCAAGTGCCGCTACCAAGGTACTTTCAGCATGCGAAGATAGAGGATGGGTAACAACAAGACTCCCTCCATCTCCGAACCCCAAAGAGGAGGTTAGTAGATTAGAGAGGGCTGGTTTCGTTAGGCTTTTAGACGGTGGTACGGAGCTTAGACTAGAAGACGACGGTGCCGTAGCCGCTGTTAGAAAAGGAGCGACGCTGGTTATTGACCGATTCCGCCCATCTACTACGCCGCGTCAGCGAATCTCAGAAGCTGTAAAAACAGCCTACAGTTACGGGGCGGGCATGGCGTGGTTTGTCGCAAAAGGCGGCGATACCACCAAATATACAGAGTTCCCAGCATGTGAAGCCCACGGCATAATAAGCACCCACGAGATGACCCCTAGGAGCTTTTCATTCAACACACACGCAGGTGCTTGCCAGTCCTGCGATGGCATAGGGAGAAGTAGTGAGATCGATATCGACTGCCTTCTCATAAAGAGGGATGAAGGGCTTATCGATGCCATGGATGGTCGAGTGGCTGCCGTGATTAGACGCTCAGCCAAACAACGAGGGCGCCTGGGCGCTGTCTATACTCACCTAGGACTTGAGCCCTCTACAACAGTCAATGAAATGACTGAGTCACAGCTAAGCGCCATCCTATACGGGCTTCCCGGTATCACTCTGACAGCCAAGTGGACCAAGCGCTGGGGGAGATCTAGACGGACGACCACAGAGGATATCGAATGGGGCGGGCTAATAGCAGTAATGGATCGCTGGGAGAGTAGGCTCGAGTGGCTCAAGACAGAGCAAACATGCAGCGCGTGTAATGGCGGCAGGCTCAGACCCGAATCATTAGCTGTCACCATTGGGGGTGATTCTATTGCAGAACACACCAAGAAAACCGTAGACGAGGCACTTAACTTCTGGCGTAAATTATCTCTAAACCAAGAAGAGGAGGAGATAGCCTCTCAGGCTAATGCAGAGCTGGTAAAGCGCCTGACATTCCTCCAAAATGTAGGGCTCAACTACCTCACCTTGGATCGGGCAGCCTCGACACTATCTGGCGGTGAGAGCCAGAGGATTCGGCTAGCCTCCCAACTTGGCAGTGGTCTTACAGGCTGTATTTACGTCTTGGATGAGCCCACAATAGGGCTACACCCGAAAGACACAAGCAAGCTGCTCAACACTCTCACAGACCTACGAGATTTAGGAAACACGGTGTTGGTGGTAGAGCACGATCCGCAGACAATGATGGCGGCTGACCGAATAATAGACATGGGACCGGCGGCTGGCGAGCACGGTGGAGAGGTCATCGCTGTAGGCACCATGGATACGATTATCAACAACCACGACTCTATTACTGGAGCCTACCTCTCGGGACGGAGGTCAATACCTCTCCCCGTAAAGCCCAGGAAAGGTCTAGGTCTGATCTCTATTAAGGGAGCCAACGCGAACAACCTAAAATCACTCGATGTCTCGATCCCTCAAGAAACCCTAACAGTCTTCACTGGAGTCAGCGGATCAGGAAAATCGTCTCTTGTTATGGAGACTCTAGTTGCTGCCCTAAAGGGTGAGCTAAACGCTGAAGCGCCCCCTGCCCCTTGTGACTCGATATCACTACACACTCCTATCAATAGACTATCCGTAGTAAATCAAAGGCCCATTGGTCGTTCTCCACGCTCTACACCTGCTACTTACGTTGGGGTGTTAGACCACCTGCGAAACCTCTACGCAAAAACAACCGTGGCCAGAGAGCGAGGTTGGAGCAAGGGGCGCTTTAGTTTCAACGGCAAAGATGGTCGCTGCAAGCATTGTGAAGGGAGAGGAGCCGTCCTAATCGAGATGCACTTCCTTTCTGATGTTTGGCTACAGTGCGAACAATGCCGAGGCAAACGATACAATGACCAAACCCTAAAAGCCAAGTGGAAGGGACGCTCAATAGCCGATGTTATGCAAATGAGGGTTGATGAGGCTGCCGATTTCTTCTCCAACCAAAAACAAATTATGAAGCGTCTTCAACCCCTAATCGATGTCGGGCTAGGGTATTTACGACTAGGTCAATCAGGCACCACCCTCTCAGGTGGTGAAGCCACCCGAGTTAAACTCGCAAAAGAGCTAACTATGAGAGGCAAGGGTGCCGTCTATGTCTTGGATGAACCTACAACTGGACTACATTTTTCGGATATTGAGTGCCTTATCGGCGTTTTGCACCGTCTCGTGGAATTGGGAGGTACGGTGATTGTAGTGGAGCATAATGTAGATGTTATGAAAAATGCAGACTATATCGTGGACTTAGGACCCGACGCCGGAGTTCAAGGTGGTGAGGTTGTAGCACAAGGTACTCCTGTTGAGGTAGCATCAATGAACAGCCATACGGGGTTCGTGCTAAAACGAGAACTTCTAGGCGCCTTGGGAAGGGTTTGAGATGAGTAGGTTAGATGCAGAAGGTTTAGATGGTGTCCTTGAAGGGACTAACGCCAAACATATGCCAGCGGAAACAGCCGCTGTAGCGTCCAGTCGACTCGGGGTCGCACAGGTCGAATTGGTTGGTGATTTAGAAGAAGAAGTGCCGTTCGGATTTGAAATAGCGGAACCAGCAACCTTTGTCACTCCGGTATACGAAGATGACCAAGAGATACCAACAGACCCTAATATAGGGCGCTCAGGACCTCGAATAGTAACAACGCCGCTGCCCAACCTCGAAATGGAGCTTCCTGACCCAGTAGACTTAGATGACGAGGGGCCAAATGTTGCTCGCCGTGTATTCCTTCTCGCTATAGCTACGGTTCTATTTGCTGGGCTTTGTACATGGGGCTTCCAAACATTCTCCGGATTGGTAAGACCAGAAGTAGCAGAGATGACTCCTCCAGTCTTCCCGCTAGGCTCCTCACCTCCGGGCTTGTCCCAGCCTGAAACGGATGTGGCATTACCCGAATTCGATCCGGGGGCAGATGCATCTGTA
>CAWVYO010000329.1:0-3061 GCA_963934385.1 uncultured bacterium | reverse complement strand
CCTCACGCTCGCTACCTGTCTGTACCGGCAGCATCCTGTGAATGTGCCCCAAGGCAACATAGCGAAGGCGGTCGTCGAATATTGAGACTGGAAGACCGCCGATTGTTCCAACCATGTGCACCTGCAGCGGCGAGTCATCTAGCTTTACATCGCCCCCCACTGTGAGGTGACCCATGCCGATCAATGGCAGGTCGCCAAAGAGCTCAAGGGCTCTGTCGCAGAGTAGCCTGTAGAGCCCCCTGAACTTATCGGCGATTGTCTCTCGAAGAGAGTCTGAGTCCACGCCAGTTGTGCGAACCCCAAGGCGAAACTCGTTTACAAATGGCAACGCTACAACCACTGCG
Source organism: uncultured bacterium (assembly GCA_963934385.1). Classification (GTDB taxonomy): domain Bacteria; phylum Myxococcota_A; class UBA796; order UBA796; family CAJQPC01; genus CAWVYO01. Next base: position 2,717 of record CAWVYO010000329.1, on the reverse strand, counting down.
CCTACTGATCCGTCCTCCTCGTGAAGCGGTACGAGGAGGTTCTCTTCGCGCTCTCTGGAGTATCTTGCGACCACATGTACATTTAGGGCTTTAAGAACTGTCTTTGGAGCCTCAAGGCGAGCAGCCGAGTCGTGGTTTCCACCCAAAATTACGATCTCCCGCAGTGAGCTCTTGCCCAGCGCCACTAGACAGTCGTAGTAAAGTGCCTCTGACTCAGCAGACGGCTGGGCGATGTCAAAGATGTCCCCCGCTACAAGGAGCGCCGTGATGTTCTCTGACGTGACGGTCTCAACCAGCCATTTGAAGAAGGCGGTGTGGTCATCGGCGCGAGATATGCCGTTTAGTTTGGCGCCAATGTGCCAGTCTGAGGTGTGGAGTAGCTTAATCATACCTGTGAATTCCCAAATTTAGAGGGTCCGCAAAACGCAACATTCATGCTGTCTCACGTAACAGAGTTGTAGCCCATAGGGTGGGCAGAATTTGTCCTAGCGCGGTTCTTGGATTGTGGGCGCTCTGTTTTGGTGTGAGGTGCCCCCCGATACTGACAGATTATGAGGGCAAACCAGAGAACTTTATGTACACTGTCCCAGAGGGGATCGAACATGCGTTTATGGGTATTGCGGCTCTTATTGTTTTTTCCATGTTCTCTCCCTGCTTTGGCCCAATACATTGATGTTGAAAACGAGTCGTTTGCAGACAACTTTTCCCGTTTGGCGCCCCTAATGCACAATACTCACGTCGAGCTATCTATAGAGTTTGGCGAGATCGAGGCATCTATCCCTGTGAGGTACTTCAACCAGACAGGGGTTGAGCGAATGGAATTCACAATAGAGCACCTCCAAATAGCAGCCTCAGCGTTCGTTGAGTGGGCCGAACATAACGACTACGACTTGGCTCCACAGGGTGAGCGTCGCCAGATAGCGCTAGATGTGTATGGTGTTGAGCACCAGGTCTTGAACAGCCCTCGAATAATGCACTTTGTGCCACGGATAGCCAATAGGCAGAGGTCTGTTGTAGACCCAATCATGGGAATGTACGATCACCAATCCATTAGTGAAATCAACGTGATATTTATCTCAGATAGCGCCCATGCTAAAACCATAGCCCATGAGCTTGGCCATTTTCTAGGTGACTATTTTAGAGTCTATGACAACTACTACAAGCTGCCAAATGGCACGATACGCAGTGAGGACCTAGCTTATGAATTCGATGGCTACTTTGAGGGATACCTAATGAGGTTGCTTATGGCTAGGAGACAGGCAGAGAGGGAGCGGGAGAGGGAGTGAGGTTGAAGAGCTGTGGATGGGTGGTGAGGGGTGAGCCCACCGCTCTTCGAAGGGATTGCACACTATCGCCAGCGAGCCCCCAATCGCTGTGATTCTGCTCGGTTACAGTCCGCTTAGGATAAGGTAGGCTTTACTGTTAGCATAAGAATAGCTACCAGATGCCTCCGCTCAATAAGCTCTGACCCCGAGGCTCGGGTCGCCCCATCCGTTCTGTCAGACCTGCAACGACATCGCCTGCTCTTATTTGATAGGCGCGACCTTTTTGACCCACACTGAGTTCTACCTGCCTAGGTAGAGTCACCACAATTTTGTGTGAATTGACCAAAAAAACAGGACCTTTGAGACGACTTGGACTTGGCATGGATCATGCAAAAACTTTCAATCTACTCTCAGAGGTACAACATGTTCCTAATCTCCCTAATCGTAGCCTCCTCCTCGCTATCCATGGACTGCACAACAAACAATGGTGCTGACGCAATTTGGAACGATCTATCCGCAATAGCCGAAGCCGCACGAGCACCCCTTTGGGATGGACCCCCTGGAACAACTTTAGAAGAGCCTGAACAACTTGAGGAGCCTGAAGAGCCCGAACAGAGCGTGGTGGAGAGCACACCCTACTACAATCAATACGACAACGACATAAACAAAGGCGGGAGCTGCCAAAACACCTCCATCGCGATGGTGCTGGGACTCTATGGGGCGGATGTCTCGCCAGATGACATAAGTCGTAGGTTTGGAACTAGAAAAGGTCAGACCCCTGAAGGGGTGGCCGAAATATTTAACATTTACGCCGCTGAATATGGACTCGGCGAACGGATGGAAGCGGAGAGATCTGGCTCTTTTTCTGAATTGAAAGCTATATTAGACGAAGGTAAACCTGTGATCATAAATGGCTATTTTACTCGACCTGGCCACGTCATTGTAGTGACTGGTTACGACGAAAATGGCTACTTTGTAAATGATCCAGCTGGGGTCTGGAATGAAACATGGAAGGGGGGGTACCAAGGCAGTTACGACGGCAGAGGTGTTCACTATGACAACGCTACCTTCGAGACGGCTGTGGGAACACTGGACGGCAGAACGCCTGAGCCTCTGTGGTATGGGAAGGTTCAAAACTAATAGTCGACCCCCACCCTCACTGCCTACCCCAGGGAACACTCCCTCGACCAAAACAGTGTCGTGTAAAATAGGAAAGACGCTCAGCTAGCCAATCGGGCCCTGAGATCCTGCAAGAACTTGGCCTCGCCGGCCAGATCCGTATGATCGATCCTCACATCAAGCCCTACCGACAACCCCCCGGTATCACGGGTGGTGATCTCCACATAGGCCACATCGCCGGCTGAGACCTGCAGGGGCTGAGTGAAGGGATAAAGCGCCTGTTTCCAATGAGTTAATGGGGCCATAGGTAGCGTGTCGATGATGACCCCTGGG
>CAWVYO010000328.1:0-3061 GCA_963934385.1 uncultured bacterium | reverse complement strand
TTCTGCTTCGCTCACTTTGTGCGAGCGCTGACGAGCCGTCTGCCCAATCGATTCCGAAACATGTAGACAGTAACAACAGCGACAACATCCAAAGGGAACGTCGTTTCTTCGGAGCACTCATGCTGTCTTCCTCTTCCAGCCCTGGATGCCGAGCTCATCTAGTGTGGCGCCATCTTTTCTGGCTTTCTCAGCCGCTTCGGCGTCAGCTCTGTTTTCGATAAGTGTTTCGAGGGTTCGCGTCTCTTTGACTTTTTCTGTTAATTTGTCTCTGGACTGATCAACTTTGGTCTGGAAACGCTCTAGCCTTGCTTGGTCTCGACGCCGAATCATCTCCATTTTTAGTCTAAACGCGTGATATCTAGCTACCTCTGAGGGATCGTCCACATTGCAGTTTTCACGAGCCTGTTCGACAGTTTTGTGATGTGCCTCGATACGCTCCAGTTGCTTATTCTCTTCACGCTCAGCTTTAGACAACCCAAGGTGAGCTTGTTTCTTTTCGTGCTCACGAAGTCGCTTTAGGTGTTCGAGAATTTTAGACATCGGTTGAAGCTCCAAGAGTCGCTGTAAGATTATAGCCACTCGGGGTAACGGAACAACAGGAATATTCTTTAGGGTTTTTACTGCTTAGGAATGTGGCGAAGGCCCTTTTTTCGCACTATCATTCGCGTCAATACTAAATTTGTTCGTCCACAGATGAGATACGGAGAGAAAATGGGCCTTGACTATAGAGTGAACTGTTGCCCCGATGGGTTGGTTACAGATAGACGCCGAAGAATCAAAGTACTTGACTGTACTATCCGTGACGGGGGAATTTGTAACGACTGGGCTTTCTCGAAAGAGCAGGTGCGCAATACCTTTAACTCCTTGGTCGAGGCTGGTATTGACTACATGGAGATCGGGTACAAGACCTCCGAAGGGTTGTTCGACCCATCCAAAGTGGGGCCGTGGAAGTTTTCAAAAGAAGAGGACCTCCGAGAAGTTGTAGAGGAAGGTAAAATTCGACTGGCGACTATGGTAGACATCGGTCGGATTGATCTGGCAGCTTTACAGCCCGCCGCTGACTCAGTTGTAGATGTGATTAGAATCGCGACCTACGCCCATCAGATGGACGACGCTCTGCGTATTTTGGATCGAGCCCTCGAGCAGGGCTACGAAACGTTCATGAACGTCATGGCAGTGTCTACTTTGGAGCCAAAAGAGGTCGACACATTCCTAAACAGGCTTGCTGCATCGGGCGTACATAACGTTGCGCTCGTCGATAGTTATGGGGCGTTGTTCCCGTATCATGTGCGATATCTTGTGCGTAAGTATATGAACTACCTCGGCGAGGGCATCAAGGTTGGGGTTCACTTCCACAACAACCAACAGCAGGCATTCGCTAACTCAATCGTCGCGATTGACGAAGGGGTTGATTTTGTTGACGCGACTATTCACGGCATGGGTCGGGGGGCTGGAAACTGCCCGCTCGAGTTGTTGCTTTTTTATCTAGATAATCCTCGCTACAAAGTAGAGCCTATCTTGGATCTAGTAGATGAATTTGCTGGACTTCGCGACTCGCTTAGGTGGGGATACCACCTTCCATATGCTATCGCCGGGCACTACAATATCCACCCAAGAAGCGCAATAGAGCGCATGTCTGGACCAGATAGGTACAAATGTCGAAGTATGTACTCTAAGCTATCTCGTCGCTTGGATGACGCGGCGAAGTAAGCCAAAGGGGCGGATTTGGGGCTCAAGTCAAAGCTTGGAAAGGCAGCTGCTGCGGTAGGTGGACTTAGTGTATTAGGTGTAATTGGGTTGAGGTCGCTCGTTTTCAGCCCAGATGCAGTAGAGGCACTTGAGCCTGAATCTAGAGGGAGTGTTCGAACTTTAGCTGTAGGAGACACCTTCACGGTTTTGGTCTGGAATCTTCAGTTCTCTGGCTCCAGAGATCTTCATTTCTTCTATGATGGCGGAGATGACGTCTCTGTTCCTGATACTGCACAAGAGAGTACACTTCGCAAAATATCTAACGTTATTGAGGTGGCAAACCCGGACTTAGTCTTGTTGCAAGAGGTGGATCGCAACAGCGATAGGACTAGCAATATAGATCAACTCGCTCGGATAATAGCTGATGGTGATTGGACTGCGTGGTCTTCAACCCCATACTTTAAGTCAAAATATGTTCCACATCCTCCTGGTAGCCACATGGGGCGAGTGGATATGGATTTGGTTATCTTGTCCCGGTTTGGGTTGGAGCCTGGAGAGCGTATACAGCTTCCGCTGCTGAGGGAGAGTTGGCTACGTCAGCAGTTCAACCTCAAGCGAGCCCTTCAGTGGGTGAGTTTACCCGTAGAGGGTGGGGAGCCAATACGAATTGGTAATACTCACCTCTCGGCATTTTCCCATGGCGATGGAACCCTGGGTCATCAAGCGGGGATCTTGAGTGGGTGGATGAACGCTGATGAGAGCTGGTTACTGGGTGGAGATTTCAACCTGTTGCCACCGAGTGACGACCCCGCTCGCCTAGGAGAAGAGGGGCTTTCAACCTATGCGGACTCAGATAATCCAATAGCCCTGTTAGATCCCCTTCGTCGAGATGTCTCTAGAGGCGAGCTAGGGGCTGAAGAGTGGAGAACCTACCTCTCATATGGCGAACCAGATCCCGATAGACGCCTAGACTATCTACTCGTTGGTGAGCGCTTGGAGGTCGTGGAGGCGCGGGTCATGAGGGAGTACTCTGATATCTCTGACCATCTCCCAATCTTGGCTACACTTAGAGTTCAATAATTAAAAAGAGCCGCGTACCGAAAACTCGATACACGGCTCTTTGATTAGAGTCTTACTCTCTTATTTTGCCGCTGTCGCTCCTCTCGACCCAGCTAGGCTAGCTGCTCGTTGCTGTAGTGACAGCAGTTCGTCATCCGCAGCTATTCCAGGGCGCTGTGCCTGTGAAGTGAGGCTTATGAGGTCTTCCCATGATATCTCTGCAGCATAAGGTGAGCCTCTAAGTAGCTCTGCAAACGTTGCCGCTGAGAAAGCGATCCGCATTGAGGGTGTCGCCTGAACAAACGAGTCGGCT
>CAWVYO010000327.1:0-3133 GCA_963934385.1 uncultured bacterium | reverse complement strand
TTCTGAGTTGCCAAGACCAAAAATGGATCAGGTAACTTCCACGTGGTCTCGCCTATTGTAACCTGACGCTCCTGCATAGACTCAAGCAGCGCAGACTGAACCTTTGCTGGGGCTCGGTTTATCTCGTCTGCCAAAAGTATGTTCGCAAACACTGGACCCTTTCTTGTGTCAAACTTACCGCTGTTTGGGCTGTAAATCTGCGTACCGACAATATCTGCTGGCAGCAGATCTGGAGTGAATTGAACCCGTGAGAAGGAGCCGTCTATCGCCATGGCAAGGCTGCGTACGGCGGTGGTCTTTGCCAAACCAGGCACACCTTCTAAAAGCAAATGACCGTTAGCCAACACCCCAATAAGCAGCCTGTCCACCAGATTTGATTGCCCTACCAAGACCCTACCGATCTCGACTCGCACCTTGTTTAACTGCTCACCGATCTCCACAAACCGACCATTGTCTGCGCTATCCATTACTTGAACTCCGTAGCTTAGTTAGTCATCTCTTCCATAAATCGTCGCAAAAAACCCTTCTTACGAGACTTTCCTTCCGAGACCTCTTCGAGAGCCTCTAATAGCTCTATCTCTTTGGAACTGAGTTTATCGGGAACCTCCACTACGAGCTGTACGTGCTGGTTACCAAACCTACCTTTGCGGTTTACAGAAGGGGCGCCTTTACCCGACATGCGTAAAACTCGTCCTGAAGGAGTCCCTTTAGGGATCTTAAGCCTGGCTTTACCCGTTACTGTAGGGACAATAACTTCACCACCCAAACAAGCCTTTGAGTAGCTTATCGGCACAGTGCAATAGATATCGGCTCCATCGCGCTCGAAGAATTCATGTTTTCTAAGCGTGATAGAGACATAAAGATCTCCAGTAGGAGCGCCCGGCTCGCCAGCTGCCCCCTTTCCGCTGACTCTGAGTCGCATACCGTGATCGATTCCCCCCGGTATCGTGACAGTAAGCTTCTCGACTTCGCGAACCAGACCATGCCCAGAGCACGAGTTACATGGATCCGAAACCTGAGTGCCTCGACCTCTACAGTTTGGACATGGTGCCTCAACCCTAAAGAAAGCCTGCTGCTGGAGCACTTTTCCGCGACCAGCACACGTCCCACAGGTTGTGGGTGAGCTACCAGGCTTAGCACCAGAGCCTCCACAGGGCTTACAGTGTACGTTCTTTGGCACCTCGATCTCTCTCTTGCCGCCCTCTATGGCTTCAATGAAATCGAGCACCATTCTGTATTCGAGATCAGAGCCACGGCGTGGTCCGCTGTGCCTACGACCACCTCCAAACATATCCCCAAAAAGATCCGAGAACTGAGAGAACATATCGGCACCGCCGAAACCGCCCCCCATGCCTCGACCCTTCAAGCCGTCGTGCCCAAACTGATCGTAAACAGTACGCTTCTCGGAATCTGACAACACCTCATAGGCCTCGGAAATCTCTTTGAATTTCGCCTCCGCCCCCTCTTCGTTGTTTCTATCCGGGTGAAATTTCATCGCTAGCTTGCGGTAAGACTTCTTTAAGTCACCTTCGCTCGCACCTTTCGCGACACCTAGAATTTCATAATAATCTCTGGGCACTTTGGCCTCCAAATATGCTGACAGGCCACTCTATCTAGCAACCTCGCAATTCGCTCTTCGCTATATATAAAAATGGCGGCGACTGCCATAAAGACTGTCGCCGCCGTTGTGCTTTTTTTCTCTTAGGTCTACGCCTCTTCGAACTCTGCGTCGATTACATCGTCGCCAGCGTCTGATGAAGGCGCCTCTTCACCCATAGGTCCTTGCTCGCCGCCCTCGGCGCCAGCATACATAGTCTCGCCGAGTTTCTGACCAGCTGCGGTAATAGCCTCAGTTGCGGCTTTCAACACCTCAACATCATCCGAGTCAAGAGCGGTTCTGCCCTCTTCAATCGCCGCTTTGACCTCTTCTAACAGATCTCCTTCGAGCTTGTCTTCGTTCTCAGTGACGAGCTTTTCGGTCTGGTATACCAAGTTGTCCAGGGTATTGCGGGCTTCGATGATCTCGCGAGCCTTATTGTCCTCTTCAGCGTGGGCCTCTGCGTCCTTCACCATCTGCTCAACTTCTGACTTATCCAGCCCTGAAGAAGCGGTGATGGTGATGTGCTGCTCTTTACCTGTAGCCTTGTCTTTCGCCTTGACGTTTACGATACCGTTGGCATCGATATCAAAGGTAACTTCGATCTGAGGCTGACCACGAGGAGCTGGAGCAATACCGTCGAGCTTAAAGCTACCAAGGAGACGATTCTGTGAAGCCATTGGGCGCTCGCCTTGGGAAACCTGAATATCAACTGCTGGCTGATTGTCTGCAGCTGTAGAGAAGGTCTCGCTTTTTGAGGTCGGAATCGTGGTGTTGCGCTCGATGAGCTTTGTCATAACACCGCCCATAGTCTCGATTCCAAGGCTCAACGGGGTAACGTCCAACAAGAGCATGTCGGTGACATCCCCTCCCAAGATACCACCCTGGATAGCTGCGCCTAAAGCAACGACTTCATCTGGGTTCACTGAAAAGTTTGGCTTGCGTCCGAACAGCGACTGTACCTTCTCGTGTACGAGAGGAATACGGGTGGAGCCGCCCACCATCAACACCTCTTTTATGGCTGAGGTCTGAACTCCAGCATCCTTTATAGCACGACGACACGGCGCTAAAGTTCTCTCGATAATAGGATCGATCATCTGCTCAAACTGTGCGCGAGTGAGGTCCTTATCCAGGTGCTTAGGGCCAGTGGCGTCTGCAGTCAAGAACGGCAGGTTGATGTTTGTACGTGGAGAGGATGAGAGCTCGATCTTAGCCTTTTCTGCCGCGTCTTTCAGACGCTGCAACACCATCTTATCGTTTGTAAGGTCAACACCGGTATCATTCTTGAACTCTGAAATGAGCCACTCGATCAATACTTGATCAACATCGTCACCACCCAAGTGAGTGTCACCAGCAGTTGATTTAACCTCTACTACACTGTCGCCAACCTCCAAGATAGAGACATCAAATGTACCGCCTCCAAAGTCGTATACAGCGATAATCTCGTCGTCTGGACGATCGATACCATAAGCCAGCGCCGCAGCGGTCGGCTCGTTTATGATCCTCTTGACTTCAAGTCCTGCGATCTGACCCGCG
>CAWVYO010000326.1:0-3177 GCA_963934385.1 uncultured bacterium | reverse complement strand
AGTCACCGGAAGAACCCGCAGCTGAGTCACCGGAAGAACCCGCAGCTGAGTCACCGGAAGAACCCGCAGCTGAGTCACCAGAAGAACCCGCAGCTGAGTCATCAGAAGAACTCGCCGCGCCGGAGACTGGATCTGAGACGAACCCAGAGGCTGTGAGGTCGTCACAGCAAGATAGACCGCCGGAGTCACCAGAAGAACCCGCCGGCGACGAACGCCCCACCGAGACGGTGGAAGTCGAAGTGCAATCTAGTGAACGAATTGTCTCACCCTGGGCCACTATGCTCCCCTTTGGAATTCCACAATTTATACAGGGGGAATCCAAGAGAGGGTGGATATATGCCAGTGTACAGGCTGTAGGTGTGGCCGGTTCTATCTATACTGGACTTGAAATGAGGCGTTTGGCGGAGGCGGGTGATGTAGATGAAGAGCTTACTTACAGGCTGATTTCAGCCGCAACCGTAGCTGTGACGGCGCTCACATGGTTTGGGTCCGTCGTTGATGGATCGAATATGAGGATAGAGTCTATAGAGCGCGCCAGTGCTGCTCGTGAATGGGAGAGTGCTCAACGCTCCGCAATTGCTTTAGTCCTGGAGTAACAGACTATAGGTGACCGGCACCTTGGCGTATCAAGACGATTTCGTCCCCTGTAAGATCGAGGATTGTCGTCTCTTCTCCAGAGAGTTCGCCGCCTATGTCCACGGTTAGATCAATCCCGTGCCCGTGTGTCTCGTGAATATCGAAGCCCATAGTATAAGCGGTACCATTAGCGTTCTGTGGGACAGAAGTCGCTATTATGGGTCCCCCATATTGGCGGACAATCTCCAACGTGATGGGCTCGTTGGGAATCCTGACCCCCACTTCTGTGCGTTTGTTCTTTAGCAATTTGGGTAATAATCGGCTGCTTTTAAGGATTACCGTGAAGTGGCCAGGCAGGGAACGATTTAGTACTCGGTATGCGTTCTGGTTTATTCGACCATATTTTGTAGCCATTGATATGCTGGCACAAATAAGTGAAAACGGCTGTTCTTTTGGGTGCATCGGCTTCAACTTTCGTATTGCGGCAACTCCCTTTTTCGAGGCAGCATCGCAACAAAATGCCCAATTAGTACCTGTGGGCAAGGCTATGATTCCGCCTTGTCTAAGGACAGTGATAATCTGATCTATATGGCGCTGATTAGGCGGGTCCACATACGTATATAAGTGGTCACCCATTTTGGTTGAAGAAGCTCAAAAGCCCCTTACAGAGCCATTCTGGCTCTGGCGAGCTCTGCTTTGTGGTTTGCTTTTGCCCAGTCACTACTGTTCGGATCAGCAGTAGTGAGTGTCTTCTCAGACTCATCCAAAAGCGTCGCAGCAGCAGCTTTGTCAATATCTTCGGCTGTCTCACAAAGCTCAGTGAGAAGCGTTAGGCGATCTGGCCCAGCCTCAGCGAATCCTCGACCTACGACAAAGCGAGTGGTCTCTCCATCAGAGTGTACCTCTACCACACCAGCCTTGATGGCAGATAGGTAGAGTGTGTGCTCTGGAAGAATACCAAATTCACCTAGGAATCCAGGAGCGAGAACTTGATTAGCCTCGCCAGAATATGCGACAGATGTTGGTGTTACGATTTCAACAGTCAAGGCCATGGTGACCCCCCACATTTTGAGTGAAAAATATGACTAAGCAGTTAGCTGCGCAGCCTTTTCAATTGCTTCGTCGATAGTCCCAACCATGTAGAACGCCTGCTCTGGAAGAGCGTCGTGCTTACCGTCAAGAATCTCGCGGAAGGCGCGAACGGTGTCGTCCTTCTCAACGTATTTCCCAGGCATACCAGTGAACTGCTCTGCTACAAAGAATGGTTGAGAGAGAAAACGCTCAACCTTTCTAGCGCGTGCAACGGTGGCCTTGTCTTCTTCAGAGAGCTCGTCCATTCCTAGAATGGCGATGATGTCTTGAAGATCTTTGTACTTCTGAAGAACAGACTGTACGTCACGAGCCACCTTGTAGTGTACATCACCAACAACTTCAGGAGCCAAGATACGACTGGTTGAGTCGAGTGGATCTACAGCAGGGTAGATACCCTTCTCTGAGATCTTTCTGTTTAGTACAGTTGTAGCATCAAGGTGGGCGAATGTAGTCGCTGGAGCAGGATCTGTAAGGTCATCCGCTGGAACGTAGACGGCTTGCACAGAGGTAATAGAACCCTTGCTTGTAGTCGTGATTCGCTCCTGCAGCATACCCATCTCTGTTCCGAGAGTTGGCTGGTAACCTACCGCTGAAGGGATACGACCCAATAGCGCCGATACCTCTGAGCCAGCCTGAGTGAAACGGAAGATGTTGTCTACGAAGAGAAGAACGTCCTGTCCTTCTTCGTCGCGGAAGTACTCGGCGATTGTAAGGGCAGAAAGTGCAACACGAGCACGAGCTCCTGGTGGCTCATTCATCTGACCGTATACCAGTGCAACACGAGATCCGTCGAAGTCCACTTGTGGGAGTCCGTTTTCACCCAAGATAAGGTGCCCGTTTTCATCTTGCTTTGCGTTGATAACGCCAGCTTCCATCATCTCGAACCAGAGGTCGTTACCCTCACGAGTACGCTCTCCAACCCCACCGAAGACAGAAACACCACCGTGCTTGAGTCCAACGTTGTTGATTAGCTCCATAATAAGAACTGTCTTTCCAACACCAGCGCCACCGAAGAGGCCAATTTTACCACCACGAGCGTAAGGAGCTAGGAGGTCAACCACCTTGATTCCGGTCTCGAACATTTCAACATGTGTTGATTGCTCTGTGAATCCTGGAGGGTCGCGGTGAATAGGGCTTGTCTTAGCCGTATTGATTGGTCCCATGTCATCAACAGGGTCGCCGATAACGTTCATGATGCGACCGAGAACCTCTTTTCCAACTGGCATAGCGATCGGGCTACCAGTGTCTCTTACGCTGGCGCCGCGAGTAAGACCGTCAGTGGTCTCCATAGAGATACAGCGAACTGTGTTCTCACCTAGATGCTGAGCTACCTCTAATGTGAGGTTGTCAGTTTTATCGTCTACAAACGAGTTTGTAGCCTTTAAAGCTGAGAGGATGTTTGGAAGGTGACCCGGCGGGAACTCAACGTCCACTACTGGTCCCATTACCTGCTTTACACTACCTAGGTTGTTTTGCATTTTGGATTCTCCTTGCCTCGAGACCTGTTGG
>CAWVYO010000325.1:0-3292 GCA_963934385.1 uncultured bacterium | reverse complement strand
CGATGACGCAATGGATGCAACGGCCCACATATACGGTGGAAGCTTTACGCAGTTTCAAGAGGGTTGGGCTGTGTGGCTTGAGGGGCTGGATCTAATGAGTGAGACTTTGGCTCTTATGCCGACAGTGATCGACGGACAGGGCGGCGAGTTTTCAGATGACCCTACTTTGGCGGAGAGTGCGAGGGGACGCGAGAGGACGCGGCTAGGTGACCTTATGGTTGATAGAGGTCACCCCGAGGCTGCGCTGGTCTATTTTCAAGACGCAGTTCCTGAGACTGGACCTCCTGGACCTACTTTAGCGGGTCGAATCGGGTCGATGCTAACAGAGTTAGGTCGAACTGAAGAAGCGTTGTCTATCTTAGTACAGAGTGTTGACTATTATCCAGAGCATTCAGCCACGAGGATAGCTTTAGGTAGACTCCATTTGATAAATGGTAACGACACGGGGGCTAGGCAGCAGCTTGAGAGAGGTCTGGATATCGACCCTTATCAAGATGACATTCACCAGCTTTTGAGTGACTTGCTTATGTCGATGGGGGAGGTTTCAGAGGCAGAGAGACATAGATCAATAATAGAGGTGTTGAGGTACGAGTAGCGGGTGTTGTTTGAGGTTGGAAGCTACAGTGATAGGGGATTGGCGAGTAAATAATGGATACGGCATTAAGAGTATGGAGCTAGAAAATATGGAAAATGACGAAAGTGTTGGGGCTGAAGATTTAGTCTTGTTCGAGGAGCTATCGGCGGTAAAACGACAGCTGATGGATGAAATAGGCAAGGTGATAGTCGGACAAAAGGATGTTGTGGAGGCCATGCTGGTAGCGATGTTCTCAGGTGGACACTGTCTGTTTATAGGGGTGCCTGGGCTGGCCAAAACGCTTCTTGTTTCGACCACTGCAAAGGCATTGGGGTTAGATTTTAGCAGAATACAGTTCACCCCAGATCTGATGCCCGCCGACATAACCGGTACAGAGGTGCTTCAAGAGAATCGAGAGACAGGTGAGCGTTCCATGCGTTTTATCGAGGGTCCAATCTTTACGAATCTGCTCCTCGCCGACGAGATAAATAGAACCCCTCCCAAAACCCAAGCGGCACTATTACAGGCGATGCAAGAGGGTGAGGTAACTAGCGCGGGCGAAAACCGTAAACTTGGCGCACCCTTTTTAGTGTTCGCTACACAGAACCCAATTGAGCAGGGTGGAACCTACCCGTTGCCAGAAGCACAGCTTGATAGATTCATGTTCTCTATAGATGTTGGCTACCCAACGTTGGAAGATGAGATTGAGATTGTACAGAGGACTACAACCGGGCAGACCCAAGAGGTCAACCCTGTGCTGGGTCGAGACAAATTACTCGATCTTCAGGCGATGGTGAGACGGCTTCCCGCAAGTCGAGCTGTGGATAAGCTGGCTGTTAGGCTTGCTAGAGCTACCCGCCCTGGCCCCGAGGCACCAGAAATGGTAAACAAGTGGGTTCAGTGGGGGGCTGGACCAAGGGCTTCACAGTATCTGTCCCTTGGTGCTCGAATAAAGGCAGCCCTTAATGGTGACGAAGTCCCTCACCCAGACGACCTGTTTGCCGTCGCGCCGTCAGTTCTTAATCACAGAATTCTATTGAACTTCAAGGCTACTGCAGCAGGAGTCACCGTGGGGGATGTGCTTGATGAAGTCGTCGATTGGGTAAAGAAAGAAAGGTAGGTAGATAGTAAGTGGCAGGTAATCATCCAGAGTTGCTCTGGGACCCTGAGGTCCTAGAGAAGATAGAGAGTCTACGCATTGAATCCGCACGTGTGGTCGATGGATTAATGTCAGGTGGGCACCTGTCTCGAAACCTCGGGGTAGACGTTGAGTTCGCGGACTACAAAGAGTATTCAGCTGGCGACTCACTGCGGCACCTAGACTGGCGTGTGTATGGGCGTACCGATCGATATGTAGTGCGCAGGTACCAGTTGGAGAGTGAGCTACCCACCGTTTTGGTTTTGGATGCATCTGGAGATATGGGGACTGCTAATAAGTTTGACCATGCTGTTAGGCTGGTAGCCTGCTTGGCTATGTATATGCACAGGCAAAATGAACCTGTAGGTCTAGTAGTGGTGGGGGGCGAGACTTTAGGTGAGCGGACTCTGCCTCCACGTACAGGTCGTGCCCATCTAGCACAAATATTTGCGGGATTAGCGGCTGTTAGTCCATCGGGAGTGGCAGATCTGTCTTCGGGAATATGCGCTGTAGCTGATGCCATACGACAGAGAAGTGTATTGGTTTTTGCTTCTGATTTCATGGAGGAGGTTGAAAGGTGGTCACGCGCTCTCATTGGTCTGAGAGAGCTGAGGCATCACGTGGTGGCCCTGCACATCATGGATCCAGTGGAATTGGCGCTTGATTTTGACACGCCAGCGAGGTTCTTCTCCCCTGAGCACGGTGAGTTGGTGGCTGTAGATCCGATTAGTGCAAAGGATGCGTTCTTGGGAGAGGTTGATGTTTGGCAGACTGCTGTTGAGCAGGCCTTTTTGGGGTCAGGAGCCGCCTATGAGGCTGCGTGGACAACCACTGATCTGGCGGAGACATTAGTTCAGATAATTGAGGGAGTACAGTGAACCTCTCTCTACTGTCACCTTTAGTGTTGGGACTTACGGTCTTAATCGCGGGACCAATCATTGCGCATATGGCCCGAAGGCGCCCTATTGAGGAGCGCCCGTTTGGGGCGATGATGTTGCTTAATCGCGTCGTCAGTCAGATCCGAAAGGAGCGTCGAATACAGGATAAGTCTTTATTCTTATTGCGTCTGCTGGCGGTCATAATGATCGTAATGGCGGCGACTCGACCAGAGGTGACATGGTCTGGTCAGGCGTCTGGCGCGGGGAGCACCGGCAGGGTTGTCGTTATATTCGACAATTCCATGTCTATGTCTCAGACAGAATCTGGGGTGACAATGCTGGAGCGGGCTCGGGAGTCAGCATTGCGATTCGTAGAGTCGTTGCCCATGGGCGCAGAGATAGCTTTGATTACGATCGGTGGTACAGCAGAGTCACGGTTTATCATCGATGATGGACTCTCCACAACGGATAGGTCGGCGGTAACTGCTGAGATTGAAGCTATTTCTGTGGGGTATGGCGGAACTGATTTACACGGCGGTCTTAGGTTGGCTCGAACTGCGCTAGCGAGCGAACCGGGGGAGGTAACACTCTTTTCGGATCAGGCTGGACCGGCAGTGCTTGGTCGAGCCTCAAGTCAATTACAAGCGCTATTGGAGACCGGGGTGTCGGTGCAGCCGTTCACCTTTTCACCGCGGAACCCCT
>CAWVYO010000324.1:0-3318 GCA_963934385.1 uncultured bacterium | reverse complement strand
CGGTTTGACTCAAACATATCAAATCTAGAGACCTACAACACCAACCTAACATCAAGCTATAGCAACATTGTAGACGCTGATTACGCCTATGAGTCTGCAGAGTACACGAAGAACCAGACCCTGCAACAGGCCGCGCTGGCAATAATGGCTCAATCCAACATTAATCGCCAGAGCATTCTTACACTTTTAAAATAACGCTTAGCGGTTTACTTTCTGGTGCTGCCATTGCTGCCATTGCTGCCATTGCTGCCTTTGCCACCAGTTGTGATGGTAATGTCCCTGGGAATATCGGTTACCGGGGTGTCTACTACGCCTACCCCGGAGTCTAGTATTATGTCGCTAAGAATACCAGAACCAGAGACCAGATAGGGCATAGCAACAGCACTTATGAGCCCTGCGCCGGCGACAGCAGTTGCCCCTGACGGCATCTCACCCTCCTCATTCTCGACGGCAACCGTAAGTTTGAAGGTGTGGCTACCTATATCCATCTCAATCTTAAGATAATCTGGGACGTATGAGCGCAATGCCCCAATAGCGAGCATACCAGCCATCCCTAATTCACGACTAATGTTAGGCTCTGCCAATACCGTATCAACCACTCCGTTTAGATTGACTACCGTTGTGTAGAGTGCCGTTGAGTCCGATACATCTTGCTGGGACGAGGACAGCTGTGAGGTGTAGCCCGGTGCTCCTTGCGTTTGAAGAGACTGTAGAGCTCCCTGACCTGTACCAAAGACTAAAGTCTCATCAAGTACACCTGCCACAAACAGTTCAGAGACACAAAACCGCTCACCAGTAGATAGGGACTGCATGCTACCCGAGGCGGTCGGACAGAGAGTCTCTAGCGACTGCTCAACCAGGGCGGTGTCCGAGAGCGCTACGTGATTCCAACTCACTCCATCGTCAGTCACAGCGCTCCATATTGGGCCGTCATGGCTATTGAGCAGACCTGCTACATCAAGGCCATTTGTGGAATTTTGTGCGAGCATTAGCATCATCGCCACCTCGGGCATCTCGACCAAGGAGCCAAGATCCAGAGCGAATTTACTGAGAGCCACAGGCTCACCTGGGAGGCGGTGACCCAAGGTATCTGAACCGTCAGTTACGTTTACATATCTACGTAGACTAGATGATTCATCAACCTCAACTACCGCCGTAACACCTATTTCTTTCTCACTGCCCGTTACGGCAAACCCTAGACCACCTAGCCCAAGAGCAGACCAAGGCATTAGAGTCTCGTCTGAAAACGGCTCATCGTTTACGATAGCCACAAACGACCAATCATCACCAATGGCCCTCGACAAGTTTCTGTAGCTATCTGATTCGGCGAAGGTCTGATCACTTGAGACCATGGCGCTGTAGAGTTCGTTCGCCCCAGTGACATTACCCAAAGTATCGGTAGTCAATAAAACTAGATAGTCGCCATGTACCGCCAAATGACCGCCGTCTTCTATCGACAAGACACTATCTCCCGATAATTCGATCCAACTATTTTCAACACCAACAGCGTTTAATATTCGCTCTACAAATGCCAGAGCGACCTCTTCGTCCAATGTTGGTATCTGGAGTAAAGAACCGACAGTATAACTATGCTCCTCGCTGGTAACTACAGAGAGCCCCCAAGGTTTGGAGAAATCGATCCCTGTCTGAATAAGGGCTCCTTCCTCTGACGGATCAAACCCCAAAATCTCCTGAACACGAGGCACACCACCTAGTAGCCCTTGTGTAATCTCTGATGGAACAAGGTCCAAGAACATTGAGGGCAGGCTGTCTAACGTAGCTAGAGCCGAGGCTGAAAGCTCCGCGACCTCATCTAGACCATCAATGGCCAATAGCGCCACAGTTCCATCTGGTGAGTTCTTAGCCAACGCGTCGAGACGGCTATTCCCTGAGTCATTAATATACAGGGCACCGGCGACTCCACCTGCCACCAATACTCCAACTGCTAATGATTTCCCGAATGACATTATCACCTCAACATTATTGCTCTTGTGTCTCAGAACAAAAGACACATTCCCAAGCCCCTTAACTTCGGCACGAGGTGGACACCAAACATATGAATTTTCTTCCTAAAAACTCTATAACAGAACGATCTTACGCTCGCGAAACTATCCCATCAATAACAGTGTCAGACAGCGCCATAGCCTCTGTACCAAACTCTTCAAACCACTCAGCAGTTTGCCGAAACAATTCTACAAAAGCCTCCTCGTCAGCCATATCTAAGATCTCTGAGACCCGGCTCGCGCTGCTTAAGAAATTATCCCGCATCTCTGCACCGCGAGGATTTTGAATTAGAATCTGAGCATACAGGGCTGGGTCTTGTGTGAATAGTCGCCCAACAAACGCCATCTCAAGTCGATAGATGGGACTCGTAAACGCCAAACTCTCCCTTACACCAACCCCTGATAGCCTGAGGGCTTCACCCATAACGACGGTGTTGAAGTGAACCAAGACCTGAACAACCGACATCATCTTATCGTGAGTAACAGGGTCTGTTTCTACTAGTTCCGCTCCAAGCTCTCCCAATTCCTCCCTAAGCCAGTCGCCAAGTTCACCGTCTCTTACCGGACATACGACCACCCTCTGTCTCCTCATAGAACTCACACTTGGACCAAACATAGGGTGTAGCCCAATCGCCTGGAACTCACCCGCCTCGGCTAGAGCCTCACAGACTTCTCCTTTGAGGCTGTTGATGTCACACAACAAGCTGTCTGAACGCATATAAGGAGACAGCTCTTTTATAACTGAAACGGCAACTGACATAGGTACGGACACGATCACCACATCAGCGACGACAACAACTTCCTTAAGGGCCCTGTTATCCTCTAGGTCATATGAATCCACCATATGACCACGCCCTCTTAAAAGGGCTGTAAACAGTCGCCCCATCCCTCCATCACCGCCAACGATTAGAATATTCTTAGGAGCCTTAGCTATGGATACGACCTTAGCTTGTGTTGAATGAGAGGCCCCCAACAAGAGGCTCATAAGTTGATCTGCAACCTCTACATCTACACCCAATGCAACAGCATTAGCCAGAGAGGCGTCTCGGACCTTCTTCTCTCTGCCACGATCAAATAGAGCCGTGCCAGAGCGCGCTTTTTCGGCACCGATGCTGCCCACTATACGCATTCGTTCTGCTACTTTCTCAAGTAGCTCTCGATCGAGTTGGTCTAACTCTTGACGCAGCGATGCTATCTTTTCGTTCAAGAGTTGCCACCCTCAGCGTTCGTTCCTATCCTATCCAAAAATACCTGCTCCAACGTCTGTCCTCGAAGCTCCTCAGCGCTGACATCCGCAACGATCTTCCCTTTGGAA
>CAWVYO010000323.1:0-3332 GCA_963934385.1 uncultured bacterium | reverse complement strand
CGAGGCTCACTCTAGTCTGTTGGAGAATGGGTGGTTGCTAGATCTCTCACAGCTAGACGATCTAGGAGAGAGCTTCGCAGAGATAGTCGAGGTGTTTCCCGTTGATGGCGACATTGAATCAGACAACACCCTCTTGCTAGACACCGAGTGGAAGGTGCTAGAGGACGGCAGGCTGATAGTCAAGCAGGTGAGAGGGTTTTTGAGGTAGTGGGGTGACTAATGACCCCTACCGATACTGAACAATCCGCCTATCCACAGACATAGCCAATAGCCCAGTAGCCCCAGATATCCCGACCCAGTCGGGTCCAGGAATGCTCAGTGACTCAATGGCAAATCCACCTGTGTCCGCTGATCTCACAATAACAACCGCGCCAGCCTTATCAGCGCTAGTTGGTCTAACAACCATCTGAACCGCTCTGTTCTCACTGTTGGGCCACTGACCCCATGAGAACGCGTGCACGTTGGCTGGGAGCTGTAGTGTGCCCAAATCAACCACCTCACTCCCCTGAAGCTTTCCGATCTCAACTAACTCTCCAGCTCGCTGGCTCACAAAGAAGGGGAAAGAGACCTCTTTTATGTGCCTGCCACCGACAGTTCTGCTCACCCATTCTTCCCGCTCTTCATTCCACATGTAAAGACCTGAGGATGTAAGCAATACTGGGATCACACCGAAACCGACAACTCGGTCATGAATGGAGTTGATCTCAACCGGGCTAGGCATCTCCTGCCATTCGCCGCCTCGCCATCGACCTAGTGTCTGGACTCCTAGAGCCCAGACGTCGGCGCCAATTATGGCGACATGGGTCACTGTAAGCGCAGAGCTAGCCTCAGGGGCAGACCAAGATACACCACCATCATCCGATCTAACCAGCCAGAACTCAGGTCCTGCTGTGGCTAGCGCCGCGGCGACCTGATTGCCTGACCTCGCACCAGCCACGAACCAACCTGGCTGGTCAAAGCTAAATTCATGGGCACCGTCATTAGTAACAACCAAGGCTCTAGCCCTTCGTTCAGAGCTACCCTCTCGACCCAATATCAACCCAGAGCTGTCACTGTTTGCCAACACAACCTTAGGGGTGAATTGGGTCTGAATTCGCTCCGAAGAACACCATTCTAGTCCTAGGCTAGCTCCCATTCATCGCCCTCCAGAAGAATCTATATTAGTCAAAAAACGACGCCGCCCAATCATAAGCTGTCTCTACTCCAGTTATAATATCCTGGGCAGCCTCTCTCCCTGAATCCAAAGCGCCCTCTACCGTACCTGCTCCAAACACCCCATCGACCAAACCAGCACCCCCCTCGATAACGTCGGCGACAACATAATATGCGTCTTCAAAGAGATCCTGAGCTTCAAGCCCAAGGTCATCGGCAGCTTTTTCAAGAGCAGCGGCGGTGCCTTGACCAAACACCTCGTCTATCCCGTCACCCACAAGAGCATATCCTTCGTACATTGCATTAACAAGCTCCTCTGTTGTCCCTTCGCCCATCGCATAATCAACGGCGTTCTCCCCCCAGAGCCCAAGCAATCTAACGCCGATATCCGCCGACTGTTTTAATCCATCAAGAGAAAACAGGTCTTTAGCGTCCGGGGATAGGGCGACATGCGCTAGGTCAAACAGATTTAAATCACCAAGACCTGCGCTCCAGTAAGCGTCTGCATGGGTCCCCATAGCGAAGCTCCGAAAAGAGTCATTGTCTTTCTCTAGGGAGTCATAATCGACAGGACTAGCCTCTCTCTCGCTCTCTATTGCGACCTGAAGGTTTATACGCGCCCGCCCTAACCACGCCTGACCTTGTGAGGTAAGTAGGTCGTTAGTCTCATCTGAGAAACGGGTGATGTACTTGTCACCGTAGTCCATATAGTAATCAGGCGGCACCGGATTATTACTATATCGAACGACGAAATCCAAGTTTCTATCTATATAATAGTTGCGATGACCATCTGGCGTCACTGGGTTTGGAAGGTTTATACGACTTGTGCTGACCTGAGGCATCTCCTGAGAAATTTGCTCGACCATAGCGCTGTTGCTGCTGTTGTCTGGCTGCCTAGATTGGACTTGTTCAGACGAGCTACTCTGCTCTGTATTATCGCCCTTTCGCTGCTCTTTACTGGGCATCTTCTACGCCCTCCGTTGTGGTATGGGTTGAGACAGACGCCCCACCAGCCAGCGCTGTTCGATCAAACACCCCAGCTAAGCGACGCATCCCAGTGTATTCCTCGTTTTCATCTTGAATCCATTCATGCCCCACGACCAACAGTTTGTCATTGCAAACCGCTGACGACAGCTGGCTAATAGGACCATTGACTGCGAACCTATGGTACTTCGGATATTCACTGGAATCTACAAGCTCCATGTGAAGTGCACCGCGCCCCGTATAATCAGACCCGCGCCCGTTATGCGCCCAGAACATTAGTTGCCCCTGCCCTCCACTCGTCATCCAGAGGGTCGAGCCGTGATCTCTGGCTGTGCTGTACCGGCGGGGCTGGGAGATCTCTCTCTCAGGTGAGATCGTAAATGCGGTTGGGTTTGCGTAGCTGCGCTTGGACTCCATGAATGCGATAACGGCGCCGCCAGTACTGGTCGACTGGGAGCTCAACATGAACGCCATGGCCTCATCTCTCTGCCAGAGCTCTACCTCTGATCCAACAGGGGAACCCTCTAAATCGAAGAACTGCCCGTTAATTGGGGACGATGTAGACCACGCGAGCAAGAACCCATCACCTACGGCTACAACGGAGTAGCCCAACCTAGCGTGGTCATCGATCACCTGGACAACGGATAGTGACCTCTCTCCCAGATCGAATAACAAAAGTGACGCCTGGTCTCTAGTCTTGCGAGCGAGGATCATCACCTTGTTGTCTTTAATAGCGTACCTGCGCATATCTCCGTAACTAGAAGAGTTGAACGGGATGTACTCACCGGGGGTCCCGTCGTCACCGATGGGTAAAACGCCGTCGCTATAGAGAGCAAATGTGCCCTCCGAGGTCTTAATAAACTCAACGATTACCGCGCCATCAGGGGCTACACCCTGCCAAGACTGGCTGACCTCTCCATCCATGTTCATAACTTTGACATCAGAACCAAGAGGGGACGCCATTAAAAACACGCTATCTGTTGCGCCGACTACGAATCTGTAACCCTGACCTACTTCTGCGGAGACTTCGCCTAGTTCGATTGGTAACAAGTGCATAGGTAAAGGTGTAGCACGAGTGAGCGAAAAGCAGCCAACAAACGCACCGATCGCCAAAACTATTGATAATAAATGATTCATCGCCGCGGAGTATAACACAGACGTCATCAACGAAACGGGCACATTTAATAGGTTCCCAG
>CAWVYO010000322.1:0-3373 GCA_963934385.1 uncultured bacterium | reverse complement strand
CAGCAATGGAACGTACTCGCCACTCTGACACCACCTGAGTACCTGCAGTTCAGGGACAAACTAGGCAAAGCTAGCGGGTTCCAATCATATCAATATCGAGCGATAGAGTTTATGCTCGGTAACAAAAACAGGGCTATGCTTAAACCTCACGTGCACACACCTGAGATTCACGAGTGGCTAACGGGTTTTCTAGAAGCGCGATCCATTTACGACGAGTTCTTCGCTTTCTTGAAACGCCGAGGGCACGATATCCCCGATGAGTTGCTAGAGCGAGACTTCTCGGAGCCTCACACACCAAACGACCAGGCACTAAAGGTTTTCAAAAACATATATGAGAACCCACACAAATACTGGACTGAATACGAAATGGCTGAAAAGCTAATCGACGTTGAAGAGCGGTTCCAGTTGTGGCGCTTCAAGCACCTCTCAACTGTGAAACGTATAATCGGACGAAGAATGGGTACAGGCGGAAGCTCTGGAGTGGGATTTTTAGAGAAGGCACTTCGCCTCTGTTTCTTCCCAGAACTTTGGGACGTTCGCTCGGGATTACAGGCACCAAAGGATAACAAATGAGCGACTTACTACCATTAAAGAACAAACACGCACTTGTCTGTGGAGCTAGCTCAGGTATTGGCCGAGAGACAGCATTAGCCCTCGCAAAAATGGGGGCTTCAGTAACTGTTTTGGCTCGCCGAAAGGAGCGACTTGACGCTCTGTTGCCCGAGCTTGAGGCAGCGGGTTCGCCGTCGGCTTTCGCCTTAGAGGCCGACCTCGACGATCGCTTTGAACTAGGTGTAAAAATCAACATGTTGCTCGAGAACCATGGAAACGTGGAGATCCTGATAAACAACGCAGGAGGTCCCCCTGGAGGGCCGCTCCTGAACGCCTCGCCAGATGATTTCCTAGTGGCTTTTGGTCGTCACGTACTAGCAAGCCACACATTAGCTCAGCTTCTTGTGCCAGGTATGACAGAGAACGGCTACGGGCGCATAATCAACATAATATCCACCTCTGTTCGCGAGCCTATCCCCAACCTGGGGCTCTCAAACACAATACGGGGTGCTATGGCTAGTTGGGCTAAGAGCCTCTCTCGAGAGCTCCCATCGGGAATCACGATTAACAACGTGTTGCCAGGCTTCACAGACACTGAGCGCCTAGGTGGACTTCGACAGGCAGTCTCAACTCGCACAGGCGCATCAACCGATGACGTCCTGAAAGGTTGGATCGCACAGGTGCCAGAAGGAAGACTGGCAGAGCCCAGTGAACCAGCAGCCGCAATAGCGTTTTTGGCCTCACCGGCCGCCGCCTATATCCGAGGGGTATCACTCCCCGTAGATGGTGGTCGCCTTAGAAGCATCTAGGAGTAAAACACATGAGATACGACACATTTTTCTCAATAAGCCAGACGCCCTCAAACGGAGAGTGTCCACCTGAGTCCACAATGTTTAGGAACTTCTTCGATCAAGTGATCGCAGCAGACCGCCTGGGCTACGAGACCGCCTGGATCGCAGAGGCCCACCTCTCGAGTGAGGTACAGAAGGGTAACAAGAAACCCGTTATCCCACATTGGCAAGGTGAAGTCGGGCTGATGAACGACCTCGCTCAGATGGCTCACGTCATCTTCGCCAAGACCAAGAGGATAGAGGTCGGTAGCGCCATAATGAATATCCTTTGTAACGGAGGGCCTATAGCAGCCGCTGAGAAGATCTCTACATTCTTAACGCTACACGGCTTGGACGAGAACGAGACCAGAAAAATCCACGTTGGGTTCTCAGGCGGTAGATTTGAGTACCAAAATCGCCCGTATGGGATCTTCCCGCGAGACGCCGTTGAAGAGGCTGCATGGCCAGCCCTTAAGGGTCAGATATTCTCAGAGGCCGGAGAGATATTTTGTCGACTTCTGGCTGGCGAGACAATCTCATCTAGCGACATCTCAAAGCGGTCTCTAACTCGAGCTAACTTTAGGAGCGACGAGGATTGGGAGCGAGTACAAGAGGCAGCTGGAGGCTCGCCCACGGTGATCCCGATCACTCCCAGATACACCTTTGAGAAGCTGAAGACCACCCCCTGTGAATACAGAAGAGAGCTGTTGCAGCTGGTCGCAGGGACTCACGACAAGAAAGTACAGGTAGAGCTAAATCAACACCTCCCTGTACGGGTCTTCAACCTATCAATCACCCAAGCCGACATCATCGAACAGACCCATGTCCGCCTCAAGGCTCTCTACCACAAAGACGGCGGGGAATGGCAACGACACTACATGCCTCGAACAACGTTTGTATTTTTAAATGCAGACCCAAACCTGTCAAAACAGCAACAGTCAGAGGCTGCCGCTGTAGAGGCCCAGAGATGCCTAGGTGCATACTGGACCGCCCTCGAGGGAACAATGGACCCGCGCAAGATCGACAACGCAGCTAAAAATGCGCTGATTGGTAACCCAGAAGAGGTAGCGGCACAGGTACTCGAGCGCTTCCATCCCGAGGACAGGCTGATGCTGTGGTTTGATTTCTTCAACCACGACTCTCAGATGGTGATCGACAGTATGACCCACTTCATGGAGCAGGTAGTTCCAATCGTCGAAGGGAGATAAAATGAGGAAGGCAAACTGGCCTGGACGCGACATCTATCCATCGAGCCCACTTGGCGAGAAGGAAGAGGGCATTCCGACTGGTCGCGACGTGGAATGGGAACCACTCATCGACTACCGCCGAAACGGGGTCAGTGAGACCACAGTGCATGGGGCTGTAGCCTGGGCACACGGCGCCAAGATAATTCACTCCTTTGGCGGCAACGTGCTCTGTTACGGTCGCAGCATGATGAAACCTTTAATGATTAAAGTATTCACAGATGCCTTAGAAGAGTCAACTGATTGGGAACAAAAAGCCATCTCCGTCGCCAGTCACAACGGAGACGCTACACACGTGGCAGCCGCTCAGTCTTTGCTAATAGAGAGCGACCACGGGTTCATGCAGGCCCCCCTTGACCTGCCACTTATACAGTTTGGTCGACAGGTTAGAAGACCGCGCAGGTGGTTCCATACCTGTTCTGGGGAACACGCAGCTATCTTAGCTGGCTGTAAGGCTAAGGGATGGCCAATGGCCGGATACATGCTCCCCCACCACCCGTTTTTTGGTGAGTACATGGAGCAGGTACGACGTTTCTTGGGTGATGATTGGAAGCCACTTAGGCTAGCCCGTGACGGTTGTGGACTACCGACAATGTCAAACACTGTTGGCGAACTAGCAGCCCTATATTCTGGGCTAGCCGCCACAAAGGACGAAGACTGGATCTGGGAATCCATGTGTAGACACCCAGACTTAGTTGGTGGTTTCAACAGACTCGACAGCACGATCCTCAAGTCCTGCGACAACCG
>CAWVYO010000321.1:0-3449 GCA_963934385.1 uncultured bacterium | reverse complement strand
TTTAAAGGATGATCCAAATGACGAATATTACATCTACCACTTGGGGTTGACTATACGATTCGAATCTCCGCAAGAAGCATATGCACTCTTTGTTCGAGCCATAACAATAGGTGGTGATTCAATGGCGCCCCATCTCATAGAGGAGATGTTTATGAGGATGGCACAGATCAGTCTTCAAAAGGGTGACTACGAGTCTACCCTTAGAGAGGCGTACCGGTGTATTGGTGTGAATAGTCGCAATACTACCGGTCTTGTCGCACTAATAGTCTCTTATATGTCTATTGGAGAGCCAATAAACGCTTTGCCACACCTGAGGACAATCATAACGCATGGTCTGTCGGGAGTACCAAATCCGGAGGACTTTGTAACCCTGTATGAGTACTGTGAGCAGCTCTCTAAGGATCAAGTCGCTTAGGAATAATAAAGCGCAATTATAGAAGTTCATTTACACCCTTAAGAGAGATTCTTGAGGGTGTATTGGTTTTTGTTTGTCATTTAGTGTTCCGCAAAACTAAGGTTTGACCAGCCAAAATACAATTAAGTGAAAAAAGTTAAATTGGTTACTAAAGCAATTGTCCCGGTGACCGATATCGATACAGACATGAGCACTGTGTAGGCTCTGTAAAAGGATTCACCTTGAAACGTTATTTAGAACAGTTGAAAGAGTTTTACTTAGGACTTGAGCTTAGGGCACGCAGAATGCTTCTAGGTAGTCTAGGTTTTGCGCTGGTTGCACTAATGGGAGTTAGTATTTGGGCCTCACAGGTTCCATACGCTCCTTTAGTTTCTGGTGGTGATGTTGATCAGATTCGCCAGGCTGCCGGAGCGTTAGAGACAGAAGGCATTCTATATGAAATCTCCGACAATGGAACTAGGTTGAGTGTTCCGAAAGCTTCACTCGGTAGGGCATGGGTTGTCGCTGCTAGTGTTGATGTGCTCCCAGGCTTGTCAGATGTTGCTGCAATGCCAGCCGTGTTGACGCCTGGTCAGCAGAATTGGGCCTTTACAAGAGCTCGAGAGGGTGACATCGCACGGATGATTAATGAAATACAAGGCGTAGCCGCTACTCGTGTGACTTTGGTTCCTCGGGAAGAGGGAACATACTTTGGTGAAACTCGCCCAGCGACAGCCTCTATTATGGTGCGCCTCAAGCGTGGAGCCACTCTGTCTGACAGGCAGATTATGGGTGTTGTGAATCTTGTTTCAAGCGCTGTCGATGGTCTTGAAACTTCAGGCGTATCTCTTGTTGACGACAAAGGTAATCTGTTGTCAGAGACTTCAGACGGTGGACCAACGGGTAATGGCTCAGATTTAGGGCGATATAGAAACATGCTTGAAGGTGACTATATGTCAGCGGTACGCAATTCATTGTTACCGCTACTCGGCTTTGGCTCTGACTTTTCGGTGACGGCAACAGTGGAGCTGAAATTAACCTCTACAGAGACCGTCACGAATTCAATACAGACAACCCAACAGGCGGTACTCTCGGAGCAGGTCGAAGAGACTGTGACTCAAGATGCTACCACTGGCGGGGTGCCTGGCGTTGATGCAAACCAATCAGAAAGAAACTCTAGATCTGGGCGCAGCCAAAACTCTGAGCGGACTGCCTCGACATTCAACTATGCCTACCCAACGGTAGAAGAGATCAGCCGAACAACGGCTGGTGGCGTGGAGCGCGTTTCTGTAGCTGTTCAGGTGAATGAGAGTCGCCTCCTTGCCCTCGCAGAAGCCAACGAGGGTCTTGACCTAGAGCAGGCAAAGTCCGACATTAGGGCAACTGTAAGAGCGGCTGTGGGCTACAATGAGGCTAGAGGCGATCAAGTGTTGGTCACCTTCTTACCTTTTATGGAACTAGAGATGATTGAAGCTACAGCCGGATTTGCTGTTGGACCCGACATCATGAGGTATGCGATAGCAGCCCTTGGCATGGTGTTGTTTTTCCTCTACGTGGTTCGCCCAGTGATGTCTCAGGTAACCCCGACGGCTAAAGCACAGCCAGTGGCAAAGAGAGCCGATTCGGTTGAGGCACGAGCATCAGCTCCTGTTGATGACGAGTCTGGCTCTGACTTAGTGGGTCGTTTGAGGCGACTCGTTGATAACTATGAGCCAGTAGGTGCTGGTGACTTAAATCGTCTTGTAGATAGAGAAGAAGAAGCAGCGGCCCAGGTTATTCGCCTGTGGACCCGTCACGGATAGGAGTTAAATAATGGCACTTCCAGCAATGCAGATCCCGTTTCCAGATGAACTAACTGGAGCTCACCGAGCAGCCATATTGGTTATGTACCTAGACCAAACGGTTGCTAGGGGAATGCTTCATCGCCTAAGCACAGTCGAGATCGGCGAGGTCGGAGTGGCTATGGCGGAGATGGAGCGCATAGAGCCTAACGTAATCGAGAGTGTGGTCGCTGACTTTGTTAGAGACCTTCACGAGATCGCGATTCTGCCAACTACTGGAAAGGACTTTGCTTTAGGTCGGCTCCCTGATCTCGTCGATGAAGATCGACGAGGAAAGGTCAGCGGTAACCTCAAGAGGGCTCTATCTACAGAATTTCAGGACTATCTCGCTAGCAAGCCGCCTGCCGCAGTGGCAGCGCTTCTTAGAGATGAACACCCTCAGACACAGGCGGTAGCTCTGATACTAATGGGACCAGATAATGCTGCCCAGATTGTGAAGCTCATGGATGATCAAGAGCAATACGAACTCGCTTTGAGGATGGCTCGATTGGAGCAGATTCCTGGCGAATTGGCTGAAGATGTCGAGCACGCATTGCGCACAGCTCTTGATGACGAAGGTCTAGGGCACTGGAGCGTTCCTGGTCTGGACCGCGCCGCACAGATGCTTGGGCGAATGGGAAAGACTATCACAGAACCTCTTCTCTCCAAGCTCGCGAAGTTCGACAAAGATCTCAGCGAGACTTTACGCAGAAGAATGGTTGTGTTCTCAGACCTTTCAGTTCTAGATTTCCGTGGGATTCAAGCGCTGCTCAAAGAGGTGGATCGCGGAGACCTCATCCTTGCGCTCAAGGGTGCTAATGAAGAGATGCGAGGACTATTCTTTGGCAACCTCTCAAAGAGGGCTGGCGAGGATCTCAAGGAAGAGCTCGATATCATGGGACCAACCCCGAGGAGTCAGGTCGAACGAGCCCAAGAGAACATGGTGGAGATCGCTCTGCGACTGCACGACGAAGGTGTGTTGTTCTTACCAGTTGGCGCAGAAGCCGACGAGATGGTTTAGTTTATGTCAGAGTTTGTTCCCATGTGGTCGCCATCATCGACTCCGTTTCAACGATCTGCGTTTCTGCCTGGTGCAGAAGGTGTTGAGATTATTGAGTCGTTGGATACCGATGAGTCAGATGTCGTTAGCCTCAACTCCAGGCGCCGGAATCAAAAGCGAGCTGCTTGGTCAAAGGAGCCGGATGTATCGAAGGGTGATGTGGTATCAGACAATC
>CAWVYO010000320.1:0-3514 GCA_963934385.1 uncultured bacterium | reverse complement strand
GAGATAGGCACCCAGGTTGATGTTGATCCGGTCCATAATTGTGTTGTAAAAACGGAAGAACATCGTGTAACCAAATCGGTTAGTTGCCGTTTATTGCAAGTGACGAGCGTCACGGAGACAAAAGTGGAACGAGATATTCTAGACTATGACGAGGACGCCCCTGAGAAGCTGGCGAAACCCGCTGTCGAGCCAAAAAAGGCGCTGATTTACGCGATTAGTATGATCCTCTCTATATTCTTGCCTTGGTACCGAGTAAACGATGTGCACCTACTAAACCCTCAGCACGACCCAGCTGCAGTTGCTGCTGAATCTATTGAGCTTGTGCGAGAGTTAGCCAACCTCGGTGCTCCTGTTACGGATATCTGGGGGTACCAATCTTGGATTGGATGGATAGCCCTGTCGACCTCCATACTAGCCCTAATCGCCACCTACAGATCATCGAAATTAAACATGTCTTGGTTACTTGCCAAGTGCATGGGATGGATCGCTTTCATCGTGGGAAGCTTCGCTTTTTTATTATTGAGGCACGGTGACACCACTCTCGGGGTCGGTAATGGGCATGCCAACTCATCTATGAGCATACAAATCGGAGTGATCCTCTTCGCCCTGTTCGCCTCTTTGTTTGTTGGTGCACTCAAGGGATTCCCATTTTGGTTGAAAGATATTCTCCTGTCCTGGGGACCCGCGATTATCGTAGTGCTCGTATTGCGTAATACTCTGGCAGAACCCTTTAGAATCCCCTCTGGCTCCATGGTCCCAACGCTACAAATAGGAGACCACATCTTGGTCTCAAAGGTCTCCTACGGACTCCGAGTACCCTACACTGACTGGGAGATCATCTCCTTTGATGAACCAAACCGAGGAGACGTAATAGTCTTTAGGTACCCCGAGGAGCCTGCTGTAGACTACATTAAGCGTATTGTAGGCGAGCCTGGTGACACTATTCAGGTTCGCAACGATCAAGTATACGTAAACGGAGAACAAGCAGTCCAAACAAGAGAATCCGGACAGTACACCTTTGTAGATCAACTGTGCCAGACTAGCCCAATGAACCACTATACAGAAGACCTTATGGGCATTAACCACGAGATTTTGGATTTCGGACGTACAGGGCACTTCTCAAACTACAGGTTGTTCACAGTTCCAGAAGGATACTACTTCATGATGGGTGACAACCGACACAACAGTAAGGACTCTCGCTCTTGGGGGTTGGTCCCACGGGAATTCATTAAAGGCAAAGCCAACTGGGTATGGCTATCTTACGACCAATGCGAAGGGGCTTTACCTGTCTTTGGGTCGTTCAGGCTAGATCGCCTCGGCGATTCGATAAACTAAGGTCACCGTGAACCGTATCTACGGAGCATTTTCGCACCTGACACCAGGCATAGATCCTGTCGAAAACAGACCTCGCGAAGCCGCTGTAGCACTCTTGTTTATACAGCAGGACAAGCCTAGGCTGCTGATGATAAAGCGCTCTATTAGAGATGGCGATCCGTGGTCTGGTCAAATGGCCTTTCCAGGAGGGCACAGAGAGGGCTCCGAAAGCCTTGTCGAGACGGCAAAGAGAGAGACTTTCGAAGAGATAGGCGTAGATCTTTCGACCGCAAGATTCCTTGGAACACTACCTCCCCTTAGGCTTCCTGAACGACTAAACCTACCCCAGATGGTCATACACCCATTCGGGTTCGAATTAGAGGCAGCACCTAAGACAACGGCAAACGTGGAGGTTGCGGCGGTTCACAGCTTCTCTCTAAGCGACCTATTCGACGGTGTTGGCCGCGGTGAGTTCGTTTGGCAAAACAACAACCGCCCAATCACGCTCCCAGAGGTGCGGTTGGGCGGAGTTAAGATTTGGGGAATATCCCTGCGGATAATCGACCAGATGATGGGACGGCTCTAGCGTCTACTTTGAAGTTTCATTAGAAACACCAAGATGTTCCAAAATAGAATCAAGACGCTCATTGTGAGCATTACAGCGGCCAAGACTTTGTGGTCGGTGTCCACCGTGTGGATGATGTTGTTGAGTTCGTAAAGCATGGCGCCGGCAGACACCAATATAAAACCACCAGACAACATTAGCGACAGAGTTCCGCCACCAGACAGCGCCGGCACAAAGAAGCTTACGACCATGAGCACCATCAGAGGCAACATCAGCGCAGAGAGTCCCGCCCGAAGCATTGAAAAGTCGCGCTTCTCGGTCCAAACGTATCCCACCATTCCACCAGCTGTGAGAATAGTAAGCCCCATGGCCTGACCTATGAGAGAGAGCCCCGAGCCAGTTGGTCCCTGTAGTCCCATGGAGTACGCCATAAGTAGCATTGGTCCCATCGCCAAGCCCATTAAGCCCGAGCCAACCAACAGCCCCAACTGCGGAGTTGGTCCCTTGGCGAGCTTATAGCCAAAGTGTTGTGCACCAAACATCGATCCAAGCACTACGACAAAGTAGACCATCCTGCCAGATAGCAGGTATGGGGCTAGGACATTAGCCGAGATGACACCGGACACAGCGGCAATAGCCAGCCCCGCCACGGTGTAGCCAAACACACCCTTTAAAAATTCCATGCGCTCCGAGGCCGGTGCCTGGGCGACTGTTCTTACTGACATAAATTGAGTCATTATGATTTACCCTCCACGCTTACTCTATCCACCAGACTGATGACGTCAATGGGGAAGATTGATTTCCGTTCCATATAACTACTCCACCTGCTATAGATTCCATGTGAGAAAGAACACACTACCAACCTTAATCATCCGAAGAAAAGAGGCTGCAACTGCATTTTTGCTGGGGTTAGTTTTAGCCCTAGCGATGCATTCACAACTGTTGGGATCCATAGGAGACGCCCTGCCCGGTGGATCTGGGTCAGACATTTACCGAGCACAATGGTCTGCTTGGTTGGTAGCATCTGAATTACCAAGCTGGCCATTCTCCTCAAACTTGGTGAACTTCCCTGCTGGAATTTCAATACTGCCCTTCCCTACTGTCTCACTGATCGCCCTATCTCCGTTCGTCTGGCTGTTCGGTGTAGATGTCTCTATCGCTCTGCTCGTCATTTTCTTTTCGGCGTTCGCTTTCTGCGGCGCATGGTTTTTATCTAGGGTCTTGGGGGCTGACACTTCAGGAGCGTGTATAGCTGGCGGGCTATTTGCCTCCCAACCTATCTTAGGCGGGGCTCTGTTAGACGGCACAGTGGAGTTGCTGGCTGCGGGTTGGCTACCTCTCTTTTTAGGAGCGATGATACTAACCACACGCGGCTGTAAACGCTGGGGAGTGATCTCGGGGATCATCTTCATATGCATCTGTTTGGAGTCCGTTTATCTCGGATCTTTCGCAAGCCTGGGCTGTATCCTAACGCTAAGTCAAATCCGAAGTAGACGAGGTGTCATCGCGACTGTCTACGCAGGTATTACTGTGATTGTGGGGATAGCCATAATCGCTTTTGCCTTTTCGGATGTAATTCAGAATTCGAGTAGCGCGTTGCAAAGTAGCGGCGACAACATGGCCGAATTGCGAAAT
>CAWVYO010000319.1:0-3541 GCA_963934385.1 uncultured bacterium | reverse complement strand
TTCAAATGACTGAGCCAGCACTAGACTGCCGGCTCCTTCACCCCCTAGACTTGAAAACAGACCTGCCAACAGCGCCACGCCTCCCGCACCGAGCCCGCCAAACAAGTTGACGAGGGCGTTGCAAGCTAACTGAAGCTGATGGGTAGCCCCCGATGACACTGCTACAGCTACTAAGGTAGCTATAGCGACCAAGTAGATCTCTTTTCTCCAAGGAGTCGTCACCTTTCTGGGTCCAATAAGGACTATCAAAATAATGTCCAATCCGGAGATTACCCAAAATTGTGGGGCTCCTGCTTTCACCAGAAAAAATGCGGACAAACAGGATAGTAAAATCCATTTTTCCTTGGAGGTATCTCTGACCGATTGTGTCATCGGAGACCTCACATCTCTAGTGGTGTCACCTTTGGGCCAAACAACCAAAGCCAGGACAACGGCAAACAGTGGGTGGATATGGGCGTTGCCAAACAAAAGCGTAGCAGGTGTGCCCCCCATGGTGAGCATGGCTCCCGCTGAAGCCGTTAGGGCCACTCGTCCACGATTTTTTGAGGAACCAGCAAACGGGGCTATCAATGCTGCCGCCCCGATGTCACTGACAAACGCGCCGCCAAAGAAAGCTAGGAGCCCAAGGTTTCCCTTCGGTTTCAAACCAGAGATCGAAATCAAATGGGCGAATTCGATCCACGCAATAATTAGCCACAGGTTGTCCGGAGAATATCCAGACAGGGGCGCAACTATGGATATCGACTTGAGATATAAACCAACCGCTATCGAAGTTAACGCCGCGACTAATGCCCAAACCCAGTAGCGCCTGAGCCTACCCGCAAATAGGGCTAGCGACAGTAAGGCTCCACCAGATGTCGCGCCTAAAATTAGCGGATCCATTAGAGAAGCCTACTCCACACTGTTGGACAATACACCTAAGCCGTTCACAAAAATCTCGACTATGTCGCCAGATTTCAATGGGCCTACCCCTGATGGAGTTCCCGTTGCAATTACATCGCCGGGAAGAAGAGTCATCACTCCACTCACAAAAGAAATTAGCTGAGGGATATTAAAGATAAGATCACTAGTGTTACCTTCCTGCCGTAATTCTCCGTTTACTTCGCAGCGAATATCAATATCGCTGTGGTCTAGTCCGGACACAATAGAAGGACCCATTGGACAGTGTGTGTCGTGCCCTTTTGCCCTGCCAAAAACACCATCTTCTCGCTGATGATCTCTACAGGTCACGTCGTTGACCACTGTGAAACCCAAAACGTAATCCATCGAATCTGCGATGGAGACAGAGCGAGCTTCTCGCCCAATTACCACACCGACCTCAGCTTCAAAGTCGACTCTCTCTGAATTATGTGGGAGTCGGATAACCCCATTTGGTGCCAACAAAGATGTGGTGGGCTTAAGGAATATCTTAGGTACTGAAGGTATAGGCTTCCCCATCTCCAAGGCGTGGGAACGATAATTGCTGCCAATTCCAATAATCTTGGACGGTACACAAGGGACCAAAACCTCACCAGTTACAGCCTCTCCTTCGGCAGTGACCAAAACACCATCTTCGTCGGCATAAGCCGTAACTACGCCAGAGCCCGTATCAATTCGAAATTGCCCCTTTAGAGGAGCTGTTGACCCCGGCGACACCTTATGGAGCCCCGACTGCCTCAACTAGGCCAATAGAGACCTCAGTTGGATCGGCAGTAAACAATAACAGCCCTCTCCACACCCACTTTTGCCAATAAAAATCAGATATCCTACCTTGTGTCACCGCAAGGTGGCACCTTGGAAGTTTACCTCCGAAACCGTCGGAAAACTCCTCGAACGCCCACGTAAATTCCGCGTCGTCAGCCCTGTACCCAACGAAAAACAATGTGTGTTTTACTAGGAGCTTTCTTAGTCTTTTTCGAAATTCTGGAACTGCAGGAAGAACCGCTCGCTGCTCAGGAGTCCATCCTAGAGTGTCTGGCTTCTCAAGTGAGCCCCACATCTTATAAAGAACCCTAGTTTCTGGATCTGGGGTCGGCAGTGGAGCCCCGCGCTCTAGAACAATGAGGTCAATCCCCTCAGACTTTGCAGCTCTTTCGAACAGATCGTCTTGCGAGGTAGAAATTATGAGGGGAAACCTCTTTACGGCGTCGATGTGATAACTAGTCGGCGCCAGCCCAGAGACGTTCAATTGCCCCAACATGAACATTCGTAGCGCGTTGATACCCTTTTCGGCCTCGTAAGCGTTAATGGCATCGCCGAATGGAGTCTTTTTACCCGTCATCAATCGAGCCATTTTAGACTCTGCTGGGCGTTTCTCTCCAGCCATCGCGGCGGCCTCAATGCTCGCCCTCCGACCTGAGATCAGGATGCAGCGGTCGGACTCCACTGACTCTAGTATTTGAACTGGTAAGGTCACGTTGCCTCCATTGCTAACAGTATTCTTGAGACTTCCGCACTATCGCGGCAGACGGCCCCCACTTGAGAGACCGTAAGGCTAGCGAGCCGCGCTCCGAGATCACCCGCTTTTTGGGGGTTCCATCCCTGTAGCCACCCGTGTAGATAACCAGCCGCATAGGTGTCCCCTGCCCCTGTTGTGTCAATTGCGTTCGTAGCGTGTATGCCTACACTCCATGTCTTCCCATCAGTCCTGATGAGTGAGCCTGACTTTCCGAGTTTTACGACGGCTATGTCTACCACTTCACCGACAGCCTCAACAGCCTCGTTTCCCCTCAAACCAGTGAGTGCGTGGGCTTCCTCCTCGTTCAGAAACGCTATATCTGCATATTCTTTAAGAGCTCTCCACATCTCATCACGACCAGCTGAAACGACGAATGGATCGGCTACATCGACGGAGATCGGAATATTAAGTTCTTTGGCTAGGTCCATTGCATCCCAGGCAACTTGCGCCATCGGTCCGCCTAAAAAGAGATACCCAGTGACGTGTAGGAGCTTGCTGCCTCGAATTCTATCCTCAAAATTCTTTAATCCCGAGAGGTGAACTGCTGCACCAAGGTCAGTTACAAGTGTCCTCTCCGCATCTTTTGTCGAGATAATTGAAAGGCATTTACCGGTATTACCGTTAGGCGAAAAGCGGATTGAGTGACCACCACAAATGTCGATCATCTGACCAGCGTAGGTCCGTCCGAAATCGTCTTCGCCTACCTGACCGCAGAGTATAGAGCTACTCCCGAGCATGGCTAATGTCGCAACTGTGTTAGCACATGAACCCCCTGGGTGTATCTCTACGCCGTGACCCTTCACCCTGTCGTAGACTTCCGTCCAACGAGCGTGGTCTACGGGATGCATTGTCCCCTTGGTTAAGCCGAGCTCCTCCAATATAGAGTCATCGTCCACCTGTACAAGCGCGTCAACGAGCGCATTTCCCAATCCGGCAACCTCGAACTGCATCATATCCTCCATCGGCGCCCATGTTATCTCGCCGTACAACTTAGCGCGAATGGTCATTGCAAACTTGTTCACACTAGTTTAGTGATACTTCATACATATGAAACACAATAAGCTAAAATTAGCCTCTGTTTTGGGCTTGTTCATCACGGTTTTG
>CAWVYO010000318.1:0-3545 GCA_963934385.1 uncultured bacterium | reverse complement strand
CGACTATGCATCTATGGCCGAAGTGCTCACACGACGCCTAAAGCGAGGGCTCGAAAAGGTTGACCTTCCAGACCTTATCGTGGTGGATGGTGGTCGAGGTCAGCTAAATGTAGCCTTGTCCGTAGCCGATGAACTGGGGCTTGGAAAGCTACCAATAATCGGTCTCTCCAAACCTAGAACAGAACGAAAGCGCGGTGAACACGATAGCGTAGACAAAATCGTGCTGCCGTGGAAATCAGAACCAGTGATGCTGCCAGATCACGATCCAGCCCTCAACCTGTTGCGACGACTAAGAGACGAGTCTCATCGGTTTGCTATCCAATTTCACCGAAAAAGCCGTCGTAAAAAAAATATACACTCCAGCATCTTGGACATACCTGGTGTTGGACCATCGAGAAGAAAGGCTCTGTTGCGGTATTTTGGAAGCCTAACTGCAATAAAGAGAGCCTCGGTTGAAGAATTAGCAAAGGTCGACGGTGTAGGGCTAGCACTAGCACATGAGGTCTTTGAGGGGCTCAAGAGTTAGTTGACCCATTTCCAAAGGAGCACACGAAAGATCTAGTTCCCGTAGACTAGGTCCTCTATCTTCTCCTCCAGCTGTGTTAGTGCTGTATACCCACTATTTATCCAAAAAATAGTCATCTCTGTGTCGATAACAAAGAGTTGTGGGCGAACAATTGGTGCCCACTCTAGCTGCAAGGATCGCTCTGCAGATGGGTCGTAGAGCACCGTTGGCGCAGAGTGGGACGTTGCCCAAGCATCTGCGTCATAAAGATCCGCCGGGGCTTCATAGAGGTCTGACAACAGAAGTGCGGCTGTCTCGATCCCATATTTGGACTCAAGTTCACCTAGATACCCACTCATTGTGGTGAAATTAGGGTCGTACCCGTCACCTATGAGCAGTACTATCACCTCTCCTATTTGGCTATGCAGCTTCCATTCATCATCGTTTTGGTCTGGTGCAACAAGGTCATAGGCGATATCGCCACGGTCGTAACCAGTCCCCTCTATTTGTGGTTCCGTTGTCCCCGTGTCGGCTGTGTCACCAGTATCAGAAGTGTCTACTGTGGTGGCGGCTGTATCAGTTGTTTGAACCGAGGTGTCTGTAGTAGAGGTTTCTGTGTCGACTGACCCAGTGTTCTTACCTGTGTCCTCAATTATATCTACATGTTCGCCACCGCCTCCAAACCCACCTTTGTCTGCGCCTGAACAAGAGACAACTAAAGCGACCCCAGCAAATCCAGCTGCTCGCAAAACCAAATTTCCAAACGATATGTTACCAATAATCATAGAGAAAAACCTACCACAGGAATTCAATGTCTGCCAACCCAATGTCTTCCGACCCAATGTCTGCCGCTGTTAGAGAATTAATAAACGCCCGCTCCCTTCTTGTAGTCACGGGAGCGGGAATATCAGCGGAGTCTGGTGTACCAACGTTTAGGGGAGAAGGTGGATTATGGCGCGGTTATGACGCTACTCAACTCGCCACACCAGCTGCCTTTACTCGAGACCCTGACCTAGTCTGGGAGTGGTACCGATGGCGCCGAGAGCTCTGTCACGTCGCGACCCCAAATCCGGCGCATGAGACGCTTGTAGAGCTTGAAAGATCCTATCCTAGATTTCTATTAGCTACACAAAACGTCGATGGACTACACGCTAGAGCTGGCTCCAAGGCTGTTGTTCAGCTACACGGAACAATCGACGAACTGTTATGCCGAGGCTGTTTTAGAACATCAAAGCACACAGAAGACCCCTTTGAGCCACCAAATAGCCTGCCTAATTGTCAGTATTGCGGCTCCATAGCTCGACCACACATTCTGTGGTTCGGAGAATCTTACTGGGAAGGAGTACTACAGAAAGTAGCCTCTTTCGCACAAATAGCGGATGTCTGCTTGGTTGTTGGAACCTCTGGTCAAGTTTGGCCGCCAATAGCCCTAGCGTTGGAGGCTAAACAGAAAGGAGCCACGCTAATAGAGATAAATCCAGTGAAAAGCGAGATCACCCCAAAGACCGATCTGTGGCTTCAGGGACCTGCTGGTTCGATCTTGCCCGAGCTGTGGCGCAGAATGTGCGTCTAGCTTTTTAGTCTCTCGTGCAGGACGTTCGCTATGTCAGATATTGAGCCCTCTTCGGACTTGGCAACTCCTAGCATCCTGTGACAACCGGAACAGCCTGTTACCACCTTGTCCAAACCAGTGGTCTCAACCAAATCATTCCAACGATTCTTGCCAACCTTTGCAGGAGAGTCCCACAAAAATCCTCCTCCTCCTCCGCCACAGCAAGCTGGTACGTCGGGGCTCTTTCCAGCTGTCTTGCCGGTAACTCCTGCCATAGACAACAGGGCATCAAAGTCTCCATCCTCGTCGTTGTGAATAGTCTTGCATGGATGATGAACCGCGACTGCCTCGTCCTTTTTATCAAGCTCGATCGCCCCCGAGTCCAGTAGACCCTTTAGGAACGATACATGAGAGACCACGTTTGAGAACTTATCTAGCTCCATTGACGTCGCTGCGGAAGACATCTGAGTTCCGATGTTATCGCGACAGTGTGGACATATTGTAAGGATGGTAGTGTCGTGCTTTTGTTTCAAGGCACCTGAGAGTTCATCTACCTTTTCCATTTTATAGAAAGGCCAGTCCTCCATAACTCCACCACCGTGAAGTAGTCCCTCACCCCAACACGACTCGTCAGCCAAAACGCCATACTTCACTCCAGCTGCCTCTAACAGGCGGGCTGTAGCAACAACAACAGGTCGTACCTCTGGTGAGTGCGAACCCTGACACCCAAGAACAAATAGGACATCGTGTTCGTCGCGATTGAAGATCGTGATGTTGTTGTCTGAGATAAATGTCGAACGGTCTGCAGGATCTGCAGCGAAGATATTACCCGAGGCCATTACGCGGCTAGCTCCGCCCTCTTTTAGCGCTCTTGGTGGGTAGATCCCTTCAGCAGTCATACGACCGCGTAGCTCAAGACCGGTCTTGGATGGACGGTTGCCAACAGGACACACAGTGTCACAAGCCCTGCACTGAGTACACGTAGCCACAATGTCTGGCGTAATAATATCAGCTAGCTCAGCCGAAGTTGTAGCTGGATCCCTAAAAGCCAACACGAAGTGCTCTCTAGGTAAAAGACCCGCCTCTTGAGATGGACACGCATCGTTACAGCGCCCACACTCAATACAGGCGGCTGGATCAAATAAAGCGTGGAAGCTAAAGTCTGCAACACCGTTTGGCATGCCGACTCGCGCTAGCTCAGCTTCAAACTCCTCCTCTGTGGCGCTCTCGTCGCCCATGTCTAGATCACCACCATCTACTAATCGGTCACTTGGTAGCTCTGTCATGTATTTCAACATGATGTTTATTGGCCCCATCAATAAGTGCAGGTGCTTACCGTAAGCGACCAAAGAAGGGAAAGTACACAAAATTAGATAGTGAACCCACCAGTTAACGAGTCCGCCTGTCGTAGAAAGATCCTCAAACCCCACTACGTGGCGCTCAGCCAGGTAGGTAAACATCAGACCGGCGATAAGACCGAGAACAATT
>CAWVYO010000317.1:0-3557 GCA_963934385.1 uncultured bacterium | reverse complement strand
GGTCGGGATTAGTTTGGTCTGATTCAGTGGATAGACCCGTTCCGGGTTGGTCAGAGGTAAGGGCACCTGTAATGCCGCTGTCCTCTATTTTAATATTGAGAGATGGGCTCTCTATTCCCCTTGCAAAATAGATATCAGTCTCAAATATCGATTCACCACTAGGGCTGTTCAGGACCACAGGGGTCTCACCATATGTACAGCCCACAGCAGAGCCAACGAAGTTTTTTCCTGTGGCGGCAAGTTCAGGCGGCACACCGTCGAGCGCTTCCTCAACTGTTACCAGCTCCCCACAGACCTCAAGGGTTGGGTTTTCACGCTCAAATTGATTGGTGACATCCCATAATCTTATAATAAACGGTGACCCGTTAGGTGATGAAACGACCTCGCCGCCAAGGTTTGTTGGGTCTTTAGCCGCTTGAAGTGGTGTGGTTGCTAAAGCCGTGTGACACAACAAGGTTGCGAAACAGGAAATCATCAATAGTTTCATCGTTGAACTATATCACGGAAGATGTTGAGTTGTATAGGTACGAAAACTCTACGTAAATAGGTGCTTGATCCAGTTTTCTCTGCTATGTTTAACGTCAGCGAGGTAAGTTATGAGAGTTCTGCGTTTTAGTATGTGTATCGCATCAATCGGACTTCTTTCCGGATGTGATCCAGCGTTGGTTGACGCTCCTTTGGATCAAGATAAAGATGGTTTGTTATCCGATATCGAAGCGGAAATAGGCTCCGATCCAGATAATGCCGATTCTGATGGTGACGGTCATAGTGATGGATCAGAGTACGATAACGGCACCGATCCTAATGATTCTTCCGATCATCCGTATATGGGTGGATGGCAGGTTAACCGCTGTGACGAAGATCCTATCCCTTCAGGTAATGCTTTAGGCGACGTGACTCAGGATTTTGCCCTCACCGATCAATATGGTGAAGAGGTCTCGCTTTACGATTTCTGTGAGAATACGGTGCTATTGGTCACGGGGACCTATTGGTGAGGGACGTGCAAGGCTGAAGCCGCCGGTCTGGAAGACCGTTTGACACGTTACCAAGAGAATGGACTTATGATTATCTCAGCATGGTCTGAGACTGAGTCCGGTGAGCTACCGTCTCCGGAGGAGTTAGCTCGTTGGGCCGACGCCTATGGGATATCAACACCTGTTGTTGCCGATCCATCCTCTTCGATCTACTGGCGATTTGGGCAGGGTAGTTTGCCTGATGGTGCTCTCTTAGGACCTGGAGCCGTCGTGCTTAATACTGGTTTTATCAATGATGGAATGATTGAGTCAGCATTGGGTCTGTAGCCTTGCGCTATAGTGTCGCAGCCGATCATCTTTATTAGGTAGAGATGTATAAATAAACTTAGCTTCAAAGGAAGCATTTGTGATCCTATTTAGAATTTTGTTCCTCCTGTTTTTACAGGTCGGTCTCTCTCATGCTGGTGACTTGACACTACTTTCCTCTGGACCCTTGGTCGCGGATGGTGTGACCCAGAGTGTGATACAGATTTATCATCCCGAAATCACAGAGCGGTCACGAGTTAGAGTTCGGACGACTGGGGGTGAGGTCATTAGTAAGTCGTTGTCAGCGGACGGCGCTATTACTGTGACGCTACTTCCTGAATCTGGCGCTGAAGATATGGTCTTGTCAGTTCGGGTTCGCAGGGGTTTGAGTCTAGACGAAGAAGTGGTGGTACCACTGCAGGGTGCGGCTTCTAGCGCCATGGTGGTGACTGTAGAGCCCCCTGTATTATCTCCTGAAGACCGCAGGGCTTTAGTTACAATCCAAGGTGGCGGGGATGTCGCGATTTCGGCGTCGGTTGGCTCAATTGGAAGTGTTAACGATAACGGTGACGGTAGTTGGAGCGCTGAGTACACTGCCCCGACCGGCTTAGCTGATCCAGTCGAGGTAGTTTTTGCTGCTGTTGATCGCCTTCGTGGTGGCGTGGTGGCATCCACCGCTGTGTTGCCTGTAGGGATAGTTAGAAGCGAGACTTTTCAAGGACCTTCAGGTGGTAGAGCAGTTCTATTCTCTGGTGAACAAGAGTTTGGACCCACATTGGTATCTCCAGCAGGTACAGTAGCCTTTGACGTGCCGGTTTACCCAGGGGTAAATCAATTTCAACTACACACATTTGCACCAGGCGGTAGAAATAGCGAAGAGACCGCCCAAGTAATAGGTGTTTCGCCACCTCCCATGGTTTTTGCACCATACGCTTCACCTCTGATAGTGCCAGCAGGAATTCCTTTTGACCTGTCGTTGGTGGCCCGAGATGGTTCTGGTGAACCCTTAGTGGACGCTTCGGTAATTGAGGTCGAGAGCTCTGTTGT
The DNA here is from genome assembly GCA_963934385.1 of uncultured bacterium. Taxonomy (GTDB): domain Bacteria; phylum Myxococcota_A; class UBA796; order UBA796; family CAJQPC01; genus CAWVYO01. Next base: position 1,230 of record CAWVYO010000317.1, on the reverse strand, counting down.
CTCGTCGCTTCAGATGGTTTCCCCAGGGCTATATAGGCTCACTTTGACCCCCTCCGTGTTGGGGGGAGAGTTTACTGCCGAGGTTAATTTTATTAATGGGGAGTCAATTCTGGTATCCGGTGAGGGCGTTGTCCCTTCGCCACTGCTAAGCGCAACCTCAGACCCAACCCAGCTTCATCCGGATACCTCAAGAATTACCGCAACGGTAGAGGTGAGAGACCATACTGGTCAGAGAGTCGATGTGCCTCGTGACGAGCTATCTTTTGCGGTTGAGGGAGGAACTGTTCGCGGTAGAGTTAGGCATTCAGAAACTGGTGTCTTTACCCGAGAGATTGATGTCACCAATAGCGAGCAGCTGTTGTTTACTGTATTGCCCCCTGTTGCTGTTTCTACCAGACCGCCCGTGCGGTTGAGCGTTTGGACTGGAGCTCGTGGAGATGTCACCACTGCGGGCGCCGTGGTGCCGTTGTTTGTTATTGCAGAGGACGCCTTTGGCTTACCCGTTGCAAATCAGAGAGTGCAACTATCCTCGAACACACTTGGCTCCTTGCCGGCCTCTTTGTCTACTGGGGATAAAGGTGTGGGGATCGTATTTTTTAGACCAGCCCTGACTGACATAGGTCCAATAAGACTTACGGCTACAGCTGATTTTGACACATCGAGCACATTCGTTTGGAGGATGCCGGTAGGCGTTGTTCACACCCCGGTGGCGATCGGTAATACTTCTGAGCGTGCTGCAGTAGATCGCTGGCGAGGGAGTTTGCCTTTAGTGAGTCTTCGGCCAGCACCAGTCGTTGCTCCAGTAGTCGTAGATGTGGTGGATGTTATCCCTTCGACAACAAGTGTTGTAACCACTGTTGTTGATTTCCCAGATGATACAGTCACTAGTTCACTCCCAAGAGAACTTCCCGCAGTAACGCCAATTGAAGTTGTGGAAGAGCCCACCAACATAACGTCCGACAGCTTAGGCCTTGAAGGAATGGGATCAAGAGTTCGTTTGGGGCTAATACAAGTCGCGCGTTCATTTTCACAGTCAAACGACGGAATCACCGATGATGTGCCATCTAAAGCCACATTTTCGGAGTCTCTGCCTATAGGCGCTATTGGGTTTAGAGCCAATTTCGAAGTGGACCTTGGTGGGGTGTTGACTGAGTTAGATGCTTCTTTTGCAGCTCATAGCGTTGATTCTGGAAGTGGTGGTGAGCTCAACTACGCATACTCTATTACTGC
>CAWVYO010000316.1:0-3654 GCA_963934385.1 uncultured bacterium | reverse complement strand
GTACACCGGTTGGCCCGTTAGACAGTTCAGCCGCGATGGATTGGAAGTCCTCGCCACTCGCTATTCGAGCCGAGGTATCCGTCGCTAGCTCTCGTGCCTCCTCTAATGTGCGCGTCGCGTTGGGGTTATCTCGCCATTGTACAGAGCTGTCCGCGTGCTGAATAACAAGATGTAACAGCTTTACCTCTTCAATAGCCTCTCGTCTTATAATATGAAAACCATAAGGCGACTCCACAGGCTCGCTAATGTCCCCGATCTCCATTGAAAAAGCAGCGCTCTCAAAAGCGCCGCTCCATGTTCCTTGCTCTGCGCTCCCCAAGAAGCCACCTCTACCTGCTGTAGAGTCTGAGGAGTGTATACGGGCCAATTCCGCCATATCAGCCCCATCTTTTATGGCCAGATATATTGAAAGCGCGAGTTCTAGCGCCTCGTCCCGACTAATCATTGCTCCAAAAGGCGTGCCAAGCGCCCCGGAGAAAGGGATAAGAATGTGTCTTGCAGCAATCCTGTCGGGCCACGTAGATTCATCAACTACCTGTGGGGTTTCCACTGTAAGTGTAGGCTCGGTTGTCGCTGTAGCTGGTCTCTCGGAACTCTGTTCATCTGAACAAGCCAACATAGACAACAAAAGTGGTAAAAATATCCCAAGCAATTCGAGCACTCCTAGTGATTAACAAAGTATTATCTTACTTCTAATGCTTATCACCCTTACAAGTCTGCTGTTTTTGTTATCGCCAGCTTTCTCTCATGATCGTGGCGACCTGGCTTTAGTTCAACAGATGGATATCGTTAGCCCAGTAGTATTAATAAATAGCGCGGGATCGACCTGTGCCGGAAGCTTGGTTGGCGAAGCAGGTCAGGTCATTACTGCCTATCATTGCGTAGAACGCCGAAGACCAATCGTGGTCACCAATTCGGAAGGAGATCGGTTTGAAGCAGAGTTGATTCACTCCGACCGAAAAAATGACTTGGCGCTGCTCTCGGTAAATGGACTCAGAGGGAGTCCATATTTTCGCTTGAGCCTCGAAGCGTTAGTTGGAGAAGATGTAACCGTGGTGGGGCACCCCTTTGGTTCTCTGGCTGTGAGAGTACCAGTACTCGATGGTCTCCTGCGGTGGAGCGTCACTGGCGGTACCGTGTCCGCTGTGGGTCAGTCACTAATACAGCTAGATTCCGCCTTCAATCCAGGTACCTCCGGAGGAGCAATATTAAACGGTGAAGGTGAGTTGATAGGGGTTGCTTCTAGAAAGCTTAGGGGGGAAAGGCTGGCATTCGCAGTCCCCAGTTCCAAGGTCGCCGACTTGCTGAGAGAGGGGAGTAATGCTCTGATTTCTGGATCCCTGCTACTCGATGCCGGCGTATTGTTACCAGTTGATATATCCACTCCATCTCTGCTTATCGGGCCTGTATTGGAGTTGCGTGACCGGTTGATATTTGAAACTAGAATAGGAGTACCACAAGGCGCAAAATGGAGGACTCTATCCATGGGGGAGACTTCTTGGAGGACATGGGAGGCACAGGTCTTTTGGAGATTTAGATTTTCTACGGTTAATAGTTCATTTACTGCGGAGATCGGCGGAGGAGTTGCGGGGTTGGCGTCACAGACAGGTGAGGTAACGGATAACGGTAGATTTATGCCGAATACGACTTATGAAATTCCTATTTCGTCTACTTCGGTTAGACTGGGGATTGGTGGTTGGCGGCTTGGTGTGGTGCGTGGGGGCGGTGGTCGCTGGGGTATCGCAATAGATCGGAATTTGGTGGACGGATTATTGAGATTTTAGGAATCTCACACTTCAATGACACATGATTGTTTCTAAACAATTCCTTGTTTAGTAATGGTTTGTCGTTTAAAGAGTCAAGATGATTGGTAAAGGACTACTAGCACCGTTGTTTTTAGCTCATTTAGTTATGGGATGTAACATCGGAATGGATTCTTTCGCACCAAGCTTGGGGGGCGGTAACGCTGTCCTCGAGCCTAGCACGGCGTTGCGATTTGATGTCGTGCCGGTCACTGGAGTCTCTTCGGAAGCTGTACTACTCGTAGTTCCAACGGAAGATTTGGCGGTCGAGATTATAGACATTTGGGTCGATGGACCAGATAGTCAGGCGTTCAAGGTCGGTCACATTAATCTGCCTATTGTCATTGCTCCGGAACAAGATGCAGAGCTGACAGTTGTGTTTAGTGCTGGGCATACAGGATCCCACGGAGCTACGATATATGTACTTCTAAGCGATGTAGAAGGTGAAGCGTTGACTGTGAGGGCAGAAGGAATGGGGTGTAAAGACGCCAACGCTGACCTGGAATGTGATCCAAACTAATTTAGCTGGTCTCCGTTTGTCGTTTGTATACAGTGTGACCGTCTTCTTTTAGTGACAGGAGACCCGCATCTAGTAGCCGTTCTGCGAGATCTACGGCTTGATGGTCCGAGAGATTTAACTCTTTAGCTAGCTCCATAATTCCTTTTTCGTTGTCGGAAATACGAGACAAGAGATCGGTCTCAAGTTGATTTAGTGGATTCGAATGCTCCCCACGTGGTCTTATCTGTTCCATTACCAGCCCTGGTCGTCCCGCGGTCTGCCTAAAAAGCCGTTCCGCACGGTTTTCTGGCATGCCGTTGGACTCGAGTAAAGACTTAACTTCAGATATTGTGAGCGGGTCAGGCGCTACGTGGAGTGCCCCTCTGCGCTTGAGAACCTCCAGTGGCTGTTCGGATCGAATGAACATTAGACATGGTAGATTGTCTGCCAAAATCCTAGTTGCCATTGCAGCCGCTCTAGGCTGACTTGCGTCACCATGACACAGTAACTGTTTAGCCGATTTAGCTGAGGTTTCATTGCCAGACTCTGTCTCCATGTCGCGGATTATTCTCATTTCTCTTGGGAGATCCGTAAAATTGATGAGCCTCATTCCTTCGCGGACTCCAAATGATACAGCCTCTTCAATAAGACAGCTGCGACCATACCCCTTACGCCCGTACACAACCACCACTCCTCCCTTGCCGAGTGCAGCAAGAGAGACAACTGACCGCAGTGATGAACGGGCCAAAGGCATCCCTAATAATGAGACATTGGTGTACTTGTTCCCGCGATATTCAGTAATGATTTCTTTCAATAGCTCCTTAATCTCATGGTGCTCTGGACGGTTGGATTGCTCTCTTGTGAGCATACTTAGCAACAGTCGTTCAAGTCTCTTGGGAAAATCGGAACAGAATACGGATGGGGGAGTAGGGAGCGTCGCTAACGGCAGGTAAGCCAGTGCCGCACGGTTAGCGGTCTCGAATGGCATTCTGTCGGTGGCGAGCTGGTACAGTAAGACACCTAGGCTGTAGATGTCAGATGAAGGGATTGGGTGCTTTCCCTGCAACTGTTCAGGCGAAGCGTATCCAAAGGAGCCCCTGAATTGCTTATCTTGTTTTTCATCAACCACGAAGGCAGCGCCAAGGTCGATCAGGTGAGGTGTCCCGTCCGGGCCGATAACCACATTGCTAGGTTTTATATCGGCATGCACTACGCCAGCATTGTGAAAAACCGAGAGGAGATCAACCAATTGAAGACCAATCTCACTTACGCGCTCATAAGACAGAGGTAGTTGCCTAGCGCTTAGGTCTACTCCAGGAGTGTAGCCCCTTACGAGCCACTCGCCTTTTTCAT
>CAWVYO010000315.1:0-3668 GCA_963934385.1 uncultured bacterium | reverse complement strand
CGATTCCCGCGGAACCCCATCCGGACACAAGGGCACTCCCATCATACAACCCACCAGCGACACCAGCAGCCACAGGACCTGCCTCTAGCTGCACAGAACTAGCAGCCATCGCCTTTCCTGACTGACCACGCCCTCCAACAACAGCCGTATTAGCGCCCAAGATCTTAGTGCGAGCCATAGCACTGTAAAACCGATCCTCAAAGAGACCCGACCACACCCCTAGCGTCGGGTAATTGTGACCTTGTGCACCTATGGCTCCTCCCTCGGTGAGTCCAATTCCAGAGTGTGTCAGACCAACTCTAAACCCTCCACGATCCCCCAAATCCATAAAGGCGTCGCGCAGCTGATATCGCCAACCGGAGACTTCATTTGGTAACTCAAGAGTGTCTCCGCTTTCTGCCTCCCAGACAGATGTTTCCCTATCTCTTTTAAACTCCCCAACGACTCTCAAACTAACGTTTTCCCGTTCGCTACCCAACCCAAGTCTAGCTCTAATAATTGAGACATCCCAATCGGGAAACGTACCTGAATCGCCGTCTGATAGTTTATCTAAATCATTCAAGTCCAGACCCCACTGAATCATGGAAATAGGTTGGAAGATACCCTCGGAAGAGACTGTTTCAGGAAAAACGGAAGGACCTGTTGGCGGCAAAGGGATCGGCTCTGGACCCTCGGGATGACTCGGGGTGGCCAAAACCACTGGTGACACTAAAAAAATCAAAATGACAGCTAAACTTCTCATATCAACTCCATTATTCAAAACTAACCTAAGAATACCTCGACAGCGCGTCACTATCACCATTATGGACTCACCATGGAATACCGTGGTTTTACATTAGATGATTTTCAAGCGGAAGCTATCACACACCTTGATGCTGGCAGGTCTGTTTTAGTTACAGCACCCACCGGAACAGGCAAGACCATTATCGCAGATCGCGTGGTAGAAAAGGCACTTGAAGATGGTAAATCCGTCATTTACACGGCCCCGGTAAAAGCGCTGTCTAACCAAAAATTTCGCGATTACTGTCGCCTCCACGGTGAGGAGAACGTCGGCTTGGTAACAGGTGACCTCGTGGTGCGCAGGGATGCCCCATGCTTAGTAATGACCACGGAGATACTGCGAAATATTCTTCTGTCAGACGAAGCACTGGCGAATATTCAGGCAGTAATCTTAGACGAGATCCACTTTTTAGACGATCCAGATCGCGGGACTGTCTGGGAAGAGGTACTGATTTACCTACCGTCGACGATTCAAATATTAGGGCTCTCTGCTACCCTATCAAATGTGGACGAGTTTTCAGCTTGGCTAGGAACCGTACGAGGACAGGTTGTCGAGGTTGTCTCAGAAACCCAACGATCCGTACCCTTGGAGCTGCTTATTGGCGACCGAGACGGTCTCTTTTCGCCTCCCGACTACAACGTTCGTTGGAAAAAATGGTTCGCTAACCAGAGCCAGTCTCAAAGTAACAGTCGCCGTGGCGGGCGTGGAGACAGGCGAGGGAGAAATGGGGGGAGAAGACAACATGGCCAAGATCGCGTAAAACCAACGCGTCATACTGATGTGTTCAAGCAGCTACACCCCGACCTAACGCCGTACATTTACTTTGTTTTCTCTCGGCGCCATGCAGAGGAGTTGGCTAGAGGATTGGGTCGCTCACTGGATTATTCACTGCTCAGCGGCGATCAAAAGTCCCGTATGAAGGAGCGACTTAGGACGGCCACTGAGGACATTGGCGTTGATGTCTTGGACGACCAACTATACAGCCTTTACTCTCAAGGGATAGCGTTCCACCACGCGGGTATTCACGTGCAGCTTAAAGCTCTCGTAGAATCACTTTACGAGGACAGGCTGATAGAGGTGCTCTATACCACCTCAACCTTTGCACTAGGCATAAACATGCCAGCTAGAACCGTCGTCCTTGATGGTCTCCACAAATACGACGGTCGCTCCACTAGACCTCTTCGCGTCCGAGAATTCCTGCAAAAAGCCGGGCGAGCCGGGCGACGAGGGCTAGACGATGAGGGGTTTGTTGTAGTCAAAATGGACAAGGGTGCTTGGTACGAATCAGGCCAACTAGTACACAGATATGAACAAGCTGAACCCGAGCGAGTTAATTCCTCTTTCGGGCTGTCATTCAACTCAATAGTCAACCTTGTAAAGAGGCACGACTCAGAACACATCAACGCCCTACTCAACCGCTCGTTTCTCTCGTGGCACCTTGGAAAGCGCAGTAATGTTTTACTTGAAAAGGCTGACTCTCTTCAAGAGAAACTCGACGGCGAGGGGTGGAAGCTTGGAGAAAAAGCTCCGAAGGGCATGAACAGTCTAGTAAAAGAGATGAAACGACTGCGAAAACGCTCCACTCAGGGGACAAATAAAGTCTGGGCCGACTTTGAAATGAGAAAGAACTTTCTTATTGAGCACGGCTACCTAAACAAAGACGACAGCTTCAACTCTGGCGCTAATGTGTTGCAACACATTCAAATATCAGAAATCTTTACCACGGAGTTAGTGCTTTCTGGGCTCTTGGAAGAGATCGACTCTGACAACCTCTTCGGCATCTTTTGTGCCATGACAAATGGTCTACCAAAACGAGTGCAGTTAACTCACAAGCTAAACGGCGAAGCACGTAGAATAGCAAAACTGGTAAACAACGTTCGCTACTCCTCAGCCGTCACCGATGCGGAGCGAATTACTGGATCCGAGGTTGACTGGGATCCAAACCTGATTCAATTCGGCAAGGGCTGGGCGGAGGGACGCTCTCTAGTAGAGCTCGATTTACTCTATCACTCTGATACCGATATTTCTGGGCAACTTATTAGAGGGTTCAGAAGGGCTAAAGACCTCGCAACCCAATTGCGGGAGGTTCACAAGGACGACCCTTTCACCCTAGAAAAGCTAAATGAACTCATATCTAGAGTCAAAAGAGATGAGGTCGAGGTTATCGACTAGGAGTGAACCGGTGTCGACCAGGTTCATGCAAGAGTCCGAAATCAGACCCCTGAACACCGGAGTGAATTAACTCGCAGTCATACCCGATGATCCGTTTTTGCCAACGGTCAGAAAGTACGCCCGTTAAGACCGGACTTGGTGAAGGTTTGCAGAGAAGCTTTCAATCGCCAACTCAAGCTGACACTCCCACTCTTCTACAGTCTTTTTTATTGCTGACTTCGCAAGCTTGAACTCACGGCGCAACTCAGATCTTCTTTTGCCTGTAGCTGCTGCCCATGCACGACGGGCCTCTTTCAGGCGCTTGACTTCTCGCTCCACAACTTCGTTAGCCTCATGGTATCGAGTGTTGAGATCATCACGCCAATGCGACCAACTGTCATCGAGTTTACCAAGCCTATCACTAAGACCAGACTCTACCTCTGCAACCCTGGTGCGGAACAATCTTTTCTGTTCATCAAACCGTTTCCTGACGATCAGCTCATCCGGCATTCTTCTTACATTGTAAGCAGAACCAAACCTCTCGCAGACCCAGATAAGCCACTTACCTGGATCGTAATTGAACCAGCGTGGACCATTGCGGTAGTCGGTCTGGAATGCGTGGTGGTAATTGTGGTAACCCTCGCCATAGCTAATAAGACTAATGAGCCAGCTATCCCGGGCAGTATTTTCGCTGGAGTACGGCTGTGTTCCAACAATATGCGCGAGAGAGTTAATT
>CAWVYO010000314.1:0-3671 GCA_963934385.1 uncultured bacterium | reverse complement strand
ATACACATCCGCGGTTGTAGGTGTCGCTATAGACAGAGGAGATATCCCATCAGTGAACTCCAGTGCATCGGAATGGATCCCCGAATGGCGAAACGGAACACACGACGGCATCTCTGTAGGAAACCTGCTGTCTATGTCGTCTGGGCTACGCTTAGACATGATCGCTGACAACGTCACAATGCCCCTTGCTAGCAACATGACCGCCCTCGCCATATCGGCCCCTGTCGATAATCCTCCAGGGGCTCTCTGGGAGTACAACAACCACTCCGTGCAGGCGTTAGAGCCTGTAATCCGTGGAGCTACAGGCATGGCCGCGGACGATTACGCAACTCAACACCTTTTCGATCCCATGGGTATGACAGTGGACTGGAAACGCGATGATAATGGCCAACCAGCCATGTACATGAATGCCAAAGCATCATGCAGAGACAACGCCCGTTTCGGATACCTCTATCTGCACAGAGGGTGTTGGGACGGTGAACGGCTGCTAAGCGAGCAATGGATCGACGACTCCATAGGATCGTCAACCAGTATGAACCGCGGATATGGTTACTACTGGTGGCTGAGCGGGGAGAGCCCCACCCTAGACTCGGTCACACTCGAGGATAAACCATACGGCTTGCACCACTTTGGACCCGATGACTCCTACTGTGCAGCTGGGCTGGGAAGCCAGATGATTGAGGTTATCCCAAGCCTCGACATGGTTGTAGTTCGCATGGGGACAGCACCGCATGACGATCTTGCCAACTGGTTAGACCCAGCGGAACTATTTGATGATATCACCCACGACGGCGAGCAGATCGTCCACAATGGCGTACTTGAACGAGTCCTTGACGCACTGGTCGTGCCATAGCCCCAATCCATAGTAATGCTTCAAAATATGTTGTAAGGTCTGCAGTGTATAGACAGAGAGTCATAAAAATAATCGCGGTTTATCTCAATGGAAAAATCCACTGAACACCGCACATGTTATTCATTTTTAGACAAACAAAAAGTACACACCAAGGACCAACACATTGGGCAGATTTTTCGAATCTCGCAAGCACACGATTATGGCTCGAAACAAGGCCGTATCCAAGGCATTCACCCGGATTGTCAAAGAGCTCACTACAGCCGTAAAGGCTAGTGGAGACGACCCGGAGTCGAACCCGTCACTTCGCCGGGCTATTCAAAACGCTCGCTCGGTTAGCATGCCGAAAGACACCATGGAGAACGCAATAAAGAGGGCGATGGGATCTGACTCCGAAGAGTGGTCCGAGGCTATTTACGAGGGCTACGGCCCCCACGGTATCGCCATTGTGGTGGTCTGCTCTACAAACAATCCCACCAGAACTGTAGCCCCTGTTAGATTCGCCTTCAAAAAGGGCGGTGGAGCCATGGGTGCACCTGGTTCTGTGGCATTTCAATTCAACCGCTACGGTGTCTTCAGGATCAAAACCGAAGATATTGGTGATCCAGAAGAGCTGGAGCTTGAGATGATCGAACACGGTCTACACGAGATGGGTGAAGGGACAGACGACAACGGCGATGAGATGTGGATATTACGCTGCGAATTCGATGATTTCGGGGTGCTACAAGAGGGGCTAGAATCCGCAAAGATAGAGGTCACGTCTACTGGGTTCGAACACGTTGCATCTAACTTGGTAGAGCTGCCAGACGACGAAGCAGATGCAGTAATGAAGTTGATCGCAAACCTCGAAGATGACGACGACGTAAACCACGTCTTTCACAACCTCGCCTAGAAGATAGGCTAGCGGACAAAAACTGTCCTGTAAACACGGTTACTCCGCTTATTTGCCTTGACCAAATAGCTAAAACAGCGCACATTTCAAGTGCCACCCAGAGCCATAGGTAATGAAATGCCGAGCGTAAAGCTATTTAGAAGCGACGATCTTCGCAAGCTAGCACAGCAACTGACAAAACAGCTTGGCTCAGATGAAGCACAGGAACTGTCACCGTTTGACAAGGTCGAGATCGCTGTGGGTAGCAAGGGCATGGAGAGATGGGTTCGTCACCACATTGCCCGTGAACTCGGAATCGCAGCCAATTTGCATTTCCCGTTCCCCATGGCCGCCATCGATACACTGATGAAGGCAGCCTTAAACGATAACAGCTCCGACTCTTGGACTCCCATCAACCTAACCCTTGTGGTGGCTGATATGTTGTCATCATTGAGCGCCAAACACGAGGCTGAATTCGCACCCCTCTCTCACTTTTTAGTAGATACTGGCGAGGCAATAAACAACACCCACTACCAGATCTCCAAAGAGATTGCTTCGGTGTTCGACGGATACGTGGCCTATAGACCAGAGATGTGTGAGCGGTGGGACAGAGGTGATCTGCTGGAAGAGGAGCAGAATAATCTTGAGTGGCAGCCGATCCTTTGGAGCGCACTCAGTGAACGCCTCTCAGACAATGCTAATACAACTCACCGAACCGCCAGAGCGAAGGCGGCGCTTGAGAAGCTAAAAGAGCACCCAAAAGCACTAAACAATCGCCAAACTCTACGTATTTTTGGTCTCTCATCCCTACCCCCAACCATGCTTAGAGAGATCTCACAGCTCGCAGAATACATGCAGGTTGAACTCTACCTCCTAACCCCCTCGGAGATGTACTGGAACAACGTTAGGCTGTCGCTATCTACAGGGGGGCGACGAGAGCTCATTGATGCGTTCGACGAAGAGGCAGCCCACCCACTACTCGGGTCACTTGGTCGACCAGCTGGTGAGCTTCAAGACCTAATAATGGATGCCTTTCAATCCAATGCTGAAGACCGCGATCTTTACAGCGACACCCGTGATCACGGCACTCTATTGTCAGCCATTCAGGACGACATTCTCCGCGCTCTACCAGACTCTGACATAACTGAGCGCTCCATCAGTGATGACTCAATTCAGATACACGGATGTTACGGAAACATGCGGCAAGTAGAGGCACTTAAAGGCGCTATCCACCACCTACTCAACAGACACCAACACCTTGAGCCGCGAGACATCCTCGTTATGACCCCAGACCTCGAGGGGTTTGCCCCACTGGTAAAAGGTATCTTTTCACAAGGCCAACGGTACAGAGAGCGCGACAAAACATGGGGTGTAAATGGTAGCCCTTCACTCCCCGTTAGGGTCGCAGATCTCTCTATGAAGCGGCTGAACCCAATCGCGGACGCGACACTAAAGCTGCTCTCAATATGCAATGGACGAACCACACTATCGGGAATTTTGGATCTAATAGCGCTTGAGCCCGTGATGAACCGCTTTGGCATAGTCGACAAGGATCTACCTGTTATTCAAGAGTGGGCCGCTAATTGCGGAATTCGGTGGGCGGACTCAGCAGTCGAACGTGCTCGCCACGGTCAACCAGAAGACGACCAAAACACAGTTAACTTTGGTCTAAACAGGCTCGCACTTGGAGCCATATTCTCGTCTGATATTGAGCTCTGGGAGGGGATAGCTCCTCTCTCCTCCTTCGAGGGTGCCAGTATCTCGGTAATAGGAAAGTTCATAAACACATGTCACGAGATACTATCGGTAATCTCGACACTAAGATCATCTAGATCAGTAGTTGAGTGGGTGGATACCCTCCTTGGCGACGAAGCCATCGAAGGTGTAATTACCAGAATCACCGCCACCTCCAGGGAGGCAGCTTGGCAACAGGACCGCGTAAGGCGAGAG
>CAWVYO010000313.1:0-3682 GCA_963934385.1 uncultured bacterium | reverse complement strand
ATCCTTGGCCTCTTGGAGGTTCCCGTTCCTATAAGCTCCATCTCGCTCACCCCATCGTCCTGGAGTATGGGGATTCCAGCCATCGACTGGGTAGACGATTCGTTGAGGGTGTCGGCGCCCCTGTGGTTTAGGATTGACCCAGTGCGTAGCGCAAAGGTAGCAATAGGCTGGTGGCAGGGTCCAAGGCTGTCGGGAAAGTTCGTCGATACTGATAGCGGAACGTTGGATGTTGAAGCAGCTTATAGAGAATCGGCTCTCAGTGGCTATTTTTCAGCTGACTATGGGGCGGGCGACAGGGCGTTTGGCGTCATAGGTGATGGGTCCGTTCTATTTAGAGGATCTGACCTAACTTGGTTTAATGAGTACGAGCTTAGATCTAGAGAATTCTTGGAGCACAGAGCGATAATAATGTCTCATGGGCTTTCGTTTGAGCGATTGGGAGGGTTCTTAGATGGTGATCAGGCTGCAGTGAATTCACTTGCGTTCACTGGGGAGCAATCTCTAGGTAACCTGGGGTTCGAACGACACAGACTGCGCCTTTATCACGACGGTGTGAACTCTGGCGTAGACGGAATAGTGGGTCTCAGTACTACAGAGAGAATAGGCGTCCTCGAGCTCGATGGGGAGATCTTTGGGTATGGGCAAGTTGACGATCTGGTGGGTGAGGGCGATCCGACGTTGGAGTTGGACGGTTACGTGACCGTCAGCCTTCCATTTTGGGCTAGGCATGGAGACATCGTTCACGAGGTCTCCTTTGGGGTGAAGGTTGACGTTGATTCCTCTATTGCTCCGAGTTTTACTAGCCGTTTTTATGGACATGGTTCTCAGTCTATCGAGATTTCGGCCCCGATTACAGCCGATGGGTTTGATCTAGAAGGAGCCGTATCTCACCGGCAAGGAAGCTGGTTTGTAGATCTCACTGGAGAATACGCCGCTGACGTTCGCAGTGCTGGTGGCTCTTTTGGCTTCAACAACGACTCGTTTGAATTGTCTCTGAACGGTTGGCTAGATGATACGATGATCGCAGCTATCGGTACGACTTCCCTGTTCGTACCGAGCAAGCACGGACGCTGGAGGCCGAGCCTATCTTCAATTGTATCTGATGAAGGACTACTGTTTGTAGAGGCGGGCTTAGGTTGGATAGCAGACTGTGGCTGTTTAGACGTAGAGGTCAACTTAGCCACAGCAGAGGACCGCCATATGCCAATCTTCGGAGGCGTTGTTCGCTTAGAATCTATCTATTGAGTTGCGATATATGTGGTACTTTGTTCCATCAGTTCTGTGGATGAGCCACATGAAAATACAATACGGAGCGATAGAGTTTATGTCACGGTTTAGGTTTGACGGAAGACTATTTGTACTGGCGTTATTATCGGGTTGTGGTGGGGAAAAGAGTGACACTTCTACAGAGACAGGAGTGCCTGTTGAAACGGGGATAGAGGACTCTGGAGAAGATGTTCTGGATTGTGAAGAAGAGATCTTGGGCGATCTGGGGTGGTTTGAGCAGACTCCCTCAGCCTCTCTGTCTGGGGAGTTCTCGTTCGCTCAAACTCATGTTGTAGAGTCTAGCGAGAGCCGTCATGCACCCCCATTAATAGCCGAGCGAGAAGTTCTCGTTATTTTTTCACCTGATGAGAGCCTCTCAGAGGACTTAGACGCAAGGCTGTCGGTTTGGAATGGTGAGACTCTTTTGGGGACTCTGGCTTTAAATCCCCCATCCGGTCAGCCGCAGATTTTGGAACAGGCATTGACTGACCAGACTCTCGATCCGTACACCGAGTCGGGCTGGAGCGTCACTTTGCCTTGGTATTGGGTCACACCAGAGATAAAGTTGCTGGTGGGAATGACCTCTGACGAGGAAGCCAGTGACTTGGCGATAGCGTCTCACGTCTTTGATGGGCTCGGAGCGCCCCACAGGTTCACAGTGACTCGCTCAAAGATTGTGCTGTTCGGTGATGAGCAGTTCGATACGAGCACTGTTCCAGTCTCGACTGTTGCAAGGGACTACTTTGGTGCTTTACCAGTGGCCGAGTTGCGCTGGATAGACACATCTGACTGGGTACTTACGGAGATGGTGGTACCAACTAGCAATGGCTTTGAGATGGTCAGTTCTGAGGGGGAGCGCCTCTCGGTTACAAGCGAATCCAACAGGTGGAGCCTTATTAAACACCAATTCGCGCTTAGAATGTCTGCGGCCAACACCGGTCGAGGTTTGATGTTGAACGATGGCTGGGAGGGTGACAGCTCTCCTTATAGTTTTGGAACCTCTGTTGTTATGGGGTGGGTGATAGATGACAACGGTGCAGCGAGTGACATCGACGACGCAGGGGTGGCCGCTGGGTGGACCGGGTGGACTGCTATGTGGAATAATGAGTGCGGGAACACTTTCATTCATGAGTTGGGTCACTCTGCAACGCTTGCGCACTTCACGAGTGGAACTGCCGCATCGTGGGGGATCGATGATGAATACCCCAACGATGGTCAGAGTATGTCGTGGCACCCGTGGGGTTACGACACCGGTCGGCGCCTGTTTAGAACCTGGTATCAGGTTGGGTCGTCTGGTCCTGTACCTGGTGATGATCATGGGCTAAATGGGAAGTACGACCCAATGAACGGTGGGGAGGCGGCAAATTCGGTAACGTGCTTTCCCCAGTACACAGGTGTCTATGCTGAGCAGATTCAGAGCTGGACTCAGTCAAGTCCAACCATTGCGGTAATAGATGGTGAGCCGGGCTCATGGCTCTGGAATGAGGGGGGGCAGAGCTATGAGGAGTACCAAGTCGATGGTTCACACCAGGCTGTGACAGATGTGGATGTGCCAGTTGTAACTCTTATAGGAACCATCAGTGGTTACGATGACAACGCGAGGCAGATTTACCCTCCTATTTATAGCAATTCAGGCAACGTCTTTGAGTCACCTGATCCAGAAGACCAGTCCTTAGACGGTGAATTTGATGGTGCTAGATGGTTTGTAGAGGTGGAGTATGAGAGCGGCGAATTAGAGAGGGCTTTGATAGCCGTTGGCGAGGTTGATGTAGCTGACATGAAGCTATTTTCCATCAACTTGGCAAGCGATCAGTCGCCTGTCAGCGCGAGCTTAATGATGAGCCCTACAGGTTGGCCGTCTGTGGATATAGCTGGCGCAGAGCGGGTGTTTATGCTCGATATAGATGTGCCCCAAGAGTCTGACCTGCCAGGCGTGGTAACGGCTGGGCGAGGATTTGTCGCAAACGGTGGTCTGGTGTTGTCCCAAGTCTGTACTAGCGATTTTGATTGTGTCGATAAGACGGTCACTTCGACATGGCGCGAAGACTCAGAGCAGGTTTACTTCCGTGATCGCAACGGCGATGTGGGTGAGGGCCAGGATTGCCTGGAAAATGGAGACTTCTCGGTACTCAACATACCTGTCGTTAACGGAGAAGTTGAGGATAGTTTGGTTGTCTACGGGCAGCGCCATGTGTGGTCGGGCGACGCTTTGTTCAAGGTCCCTTTGAACGATAGCACTCCGTGGATAGAGCGTTCAGGATCATCTACCAGCCTTGTCTTATGGGTGCCTATAGAAGAGAACTCACACCTGGGACCAGGAAGCTACTCCACCGAGTCCCCTTATGTAGTGGATGTTTTCCGCGATGGTAACCAGTCGTCTCAAGTTGAGGTTGAGGTATCTATCACCTTCTTCAAC
>CAWVYO010000312.1:0-3683 GCA_963934385.1 uncultured bacterium | reverse complement strand
TAGTAATGTAGCTGTTGTAAGACCACATCCTAGGCCATTGATCGGAGTCCTCCCAAAACTGCCTCGCTATGTCCCACAAGGTGTCCCCGACCTGAATTACGTAGACCCTCTCACCGGCGTACTCCTCTTCCGAATACTCCAGGCTCACGCCGTTTTCCAGCTCTACTACATCTGCCGACTGGGCAAACGATGGGCTAGACGCTAGTCCGAATCCAAATAATAATATCAACTTAGAAAACTTCATCTGAGATCCAAACATTGAAACCCTTCCACTACTAAAAACTCGTGTAATCTTCGCTCATAGCGCCTCCTAAGTCAAGGACGAAGCCATGTACAAAACTTCTTTATCTCATCTACGGCTCTGAGGAACCCTCTCTACCATAATCATCAACATGACGAACCACGTCACCTAACTCTGTAGTCGACACCTCATAAACTTCACAGTCTGTGACACCTGTCATACGATGAATCGTACCTGGACGAACTGTGACAACATCACCTGGGTGCATCTCAACATTCACTAGTGAGTCGACCGAGGTGCCTGACTCAAATAAAAGTATACCAGAGTGAACTCGGAGAGTCTCCTCTTTGGTGACGTGATGCTGTAGTGAGAGCCTATGTCCCGCTTTTACAAACAAGATCTTGCCAACATAATTATCAGTATGAGCCCATATTTCTTCGTGACCCCAGGGTTTTTCGACAATCTTTTTCATCGTACTGGCGTCACTATTATATCGTCTTGATTTAGCTCAGAAAGAAGACTATTTTTTCTCTCCGAGGCATCTGCTCTAGTTTCAAATGGACCGACACGGATTCTGTACCAAGTGTTACCGCCAACCAACGCAGCAACTACGTAAGTTTCAATTCCCATAGACAGTAGCTCTTCTTGGCGATTCACTGCGTCATCTAACGATGGGTTACTACCAACCTGCACTGCCCAACCTTCTAACGGCGCATTTGCCAACAAGGTTTCAACATCGCTCTCAACCTCGGGAGGCTCAGGTATGGAGGCAGGAAGAACTTCAACCTCTACTTGCTCCTCTTCAATATCCTCCGGAATATCTACAACCATGTCCTCAGCTACTAGCTCTTCGGAGAACCTTAGAGGCGGTGCTGTTGCTATTGTGTCCGCTCGAGTTGCTGCGGCTGCTTCCACTCGCGCCAAAAGTTCGGTTAGAGTGTCATTTTCAACATCTACACCTATAAGGCTCGCCCTACTAGTGCTAGTGTTCTCAATGGGGATAACTGCGGTGTTGTTGGACTGACCGCGACCTATAAACACACCGATAAAGAACGCTAAGACAGTTAGAGCTATCGCAATCACGCTCAAAGATGCAATCTGATGAGTTGAAATCCAAAACTCACCCTTTTTGTCTGACTTCATCATCCTCTCCTCACCACCTACCACTCTGAAAATAACCTCTAATAGTTATAGACACATAGTATTGACGCGTCAAGAAAGAACAGAAGTAGGTAATAAAACCCTCAATTGCTATTCGATGCTATGCGACGCAATACGAGGCGATCAGGCGTTATTCTCGATCATTTCGAATGTCTCGATTACATCGCCAGCCTTAATGTCGTTGAACTTGGTGAGCCCCACACCACATTCGTAGCCAGCCTCAACTTTGCGAACATCGTCCTTGAATCTTCTAAGGGAGGCAATATCACCTTCCCATACGACTACAGAGTCGCGTAGAAGTCGAGCCTTGTGTCTACGCATTACCTGACCTTCCGTGACCATACAACCAGCCACTGCGCCAACCTTTGGTACAGTAAAGACTTGTCGAACCTCGATAGTAGCCGTCACCTTTTCAGTGATAACTGGGTCGAGCTTGCCCTTAGCAGCTAGTTGAATTTCATCTAGTGCTTCGTAAATGACCCTGTAAAAGCGGTAATCCACTCCCTGTTTTTCAAGCTCGCGTCGAGCCTTAGGAGAAGGGCGCACGTTGAACGCTACAATAATAGCGTTATAGGCAGCAGCCAACGTCACATCAGACTCAGTAACGCCACCGACGGCGCCATGAAGGACTTTGATATCAACACCCTCGATCTCTAATTTCTCGAGGGAGACCTTCAAGGCTTCAATAGAACCCTGGACATCCGCCTTTACGACGAGGTTCAAGCTCTTCCTTTCAACAGAACCGCCTTGACCCAAGGCCATAAGGTCTTCCAAGGTCATTTTTCGCTTGCCAGCGCCACTGTTGTCGCGCTCGGCGTCTTCTCTGTGTGAGGCCAAGGTCTTGGCAGCCTTATCGCTCTTCACTACTACGAAGTCGTCTCCAGCTCGCGGTACTGCAGCCAGACCAATAACTTCGACAGGTGTGGAGGGTCCAGCAGACTTGAGGGTCTGACCGTCGTAACTGTTCATTGCGCGAACCTTACCCGCAACAGAACCGAACACTACTGGATCGCCCTTCTTTAGGGTACCGTCTTTCACCAAGATAGTAGCCACGGCACCGCGCCCCTTCTCTAGGCGAGCCTCTAGCACTACACCTGTGGCATGACGGTCTGTTACAGCCTTGAATTCATTGACCTCGGCTATAAGCTGAATAGCATCGAGCAGGTCTTCCAACCCTGTGCGCTTCAGCGCAGAGACGTTCACTGTCATGGTGTCGCCACCAAAATCCTCAGTTACTAACCCATGCTCCATAAGGCGTTGTTTGACCAACTCTGGCTTCACGCCGGGCTTATCACACTTGTTTACCGCTACAATCAACGGTACGCCTGCGGCCTTCACATGGTTGATGGATTCTACTGTCTGAGGCATAATGCCATCATCTGCCGCAACAACAAGGATAGCGATATCGGTTGCGTTCGCTCCTCGAGCTCTCATCGACGTAAAGGCCTCGTGACCTGGAGTATCAATAAAGGTAATAAGACCACCATTGTGATCTACCTGGTAAGCTCCTATGTGCTGCGTAATACCACCGGCTTCGCCATCTACTACGTTTGCGCCTCGAATAGCATCAAGCAGTGTGGTTTTTCCGTGATCAACGTGACCCATTATTGTTACAACTGGTGGTCTAATGTCACCGCCAGCCTCGTCAGTTGACTCTTCGAGGTCGACCAAGTGTTCCTCTTCTTGGAAACCTACATTCACAACTTCGTAGTCGAACTCAGCCGCTACCAGTTGGGCAGTCTCAAAATCGAGCTGTT
This sequence comes from uncultured bacterium, assembly GCA_963934385.1. Lineage (GTDB taxonomy): Bacteria > Myxococcota_A > UBA796 > UBA796 > CAJQPC01 > CAWVYO01. Next base: position 524 of record CAWVYO010000312.1, on the reverse strand, counting down.
CGTTTAGGGTCACCATGGAGCCCATACCCATCAAGGTCTTGATTACGTCGTTCGACTTTACACTCATCTCGTGAGCTAGCTGCTTAAGAGAAACAGTTTCGTCTACATGTACGCGACGCTTTTGAGCGCTCGGCTTAGGAGACGCTTTTTTAGGACCCGCTCGCTTTGTGCGCTTGCGACGCTTAAATGCCGGGGAGGAAAAGTTCTCAGTGAACGCTTCCCTGCGCCCTCTTCTTCGTGGCTTAGGTCGCTCGTCACCCTCTCCGCGTCGGCTACTGGACTTCTTGTCGTCTTGACCTTGACTTGGAGCGCTAGCGCCAGACCATCTGTCAACAGGCTTTGCAGGCTTCTTCTCTTTGGGTTTTGTCCCAAGATGTGCACCCGGGTTAGCCGGGTCATACCCAGGAGGAGGAGAGATTACAGCACTTCCGAGACCTGGCAGTCTAGGGAGAGCCTTTACAGCGCTAACAGGAGCGGCTGGAGCGGCTGGAGCGGCTGGAGCCGCTGGAGTCACAACTTCAGCT
>CAWVYO010000311.1:0-3687 GCA_963934385.1 uncultured bacterium | reverse complement strand
TTTTTCCCGCCGTAGATAGCACTTCTAGTGCGTAAGTTGATGCTGTATTGCATGCGACAACTAATGCCTTAATGCCCTCTTTCCATAGGTGACTAGCGACGCGCCGTGAGTATATTTCAACGGTTCTTGGTGATCTAGTCCCATAGGGAACCCTAGCCGTATCACCAAGGTATACGAGGGACTCTGCTGGCATCCTTTTAGCGATGGCTGCGAAGACCGTTAGCCCACCAATTCCGGAGTCGAAGACGCCGATAGGGCTGTTGCTATTTATCTCTTGGTTTGTCACGATGGTTTCGACTTTATCACGGGTGTGATAGGAAGGTAGGTGAAAGGGAGAGTTGTGATGCGAATAGGTCTCTTTGGGGGAAGCTTTAACCCTCCTCACTTGGGTCACGCTATGGTCGCAGCTTGGTTGTTGTGGAGCGATAGGGTGGATGAAGTGTGGTTGGTGCCAACGTACGACCACCCTTTTGCTAAGGAATTATTACCGTTTAGCGATAGGCTTACCTTAGTAAAGTCTATGGCCGAGTCCGTGGATCCAAGAATTGTTGTCAGCGAAATAGAGAGAGAGCTTCCCCAGCCGAGCTACTCGCTGCAGACACTCAGGCACTTGCAAAAACTCCATAAAGAGCACAGCTTTCGTCTTGTAGTTGGAGCGGATGTACTGTTGGAGATTGGTGCATGGCATAGGTGGGATTTAATCATGGCCGAATTTAAACCCATTATTGTTGGGCGAGTCGGATACGAACCAGTGGAGGGTGCTCCCCAGTTCCCTCTTATCTCCTCCACCGAAATTCGAAGGATGTTAGCCGCGGGAAAGGACGTGAGTCACCTCGTAGCTAGCTCTACGGTGAAATCGTTGGTGGGGCTTTACGGGTCTATAGGGTAGTAGATATAATGAGGTACTTATTTGCTTGGGACATAGACGGGACACTGTTGTCTACGGGAGGTGCTGGAAGGTCCGCTCTCAATAGGGCATTCTTTGAACTTTTCGAGGTGGTCGGCGCCTTTGATGATGTCGTGTTTCATGGACGCACCGACAAGGGTATTGTGGCAGAGGCTTTTAGATTGGCTGGTCTACATGGAACCAACGAGATGGCAGAATCACTAAGGGAAGCCTACCTACCGTGTCTGGAGGAGAATCTAAAGAGCCCTCTACACATAATGACCCGCTTTCCAGGAGTGCAGAAGAGTTTGTTTATGGCTCAGTCTTTGGGGCACATGGGCATACTGACTGGCAACTGGCAGGGTGGAGCCAATAGAAAACTAAATGCGGCTGGTTATGATTGCCAATTTGTGGTTGGTGCATTTGGTGAGGATTCTCCCGATAGGAATGACCTCGTACCAATTCTCTGTGACCGAGCCAGAAGAGTCGGGCTGGAGTTTGACGAGGTGGTGGTTATTGGAGACACACCAGCGGATATAGCATGTGCCAGGGCTGGAGGTGCTCTGGCGGTTGCTGTCGCTACTGGGTGGAACAGCTTTGAAGATTTAGAGAGCGCCAAGCCAGACCTCCTGCTCAGTGACATGTCATCAGGAGAGCTCGGAAGATGGTTGAGGTCTAGATAGCGGTGCTATCTTTTTCGGAGTTGATTTCCCAAGAAACAGGTGTTGTTCATGGTTTCTCTAAAAAGGCTACTGGACTCTCTACAGGTCACCAGTCTGGCCTAAACATGAAGTTTGGTTTGGAGCCTTTAGATGTAACGCGCTCAAATTGGGCGAAGCTGGGCAGTGAGTTTGGGCGCGGTGTATTGCCAAAGGGAGTCGCCACGGTCAATCAGGTCCACGGTAGTATCGTGGTGGAGGCTCGCACACAGAGCGATGAGATGGTACCAATCGCCGATGCCGATGCTGTTTTTACGACCGAAAAGGGACTCGGGGTAGCGGTGTTTACGGCGGATTGTGTCCCAATACTATTGTGTGGTGGGGGAGTGGTGGCAGCCGTACACGCTGGGTGGCGCGGTACGGCTAAGGGAATTGCACAGTCATGTATATGGGCGATAGAGGAGGCGACTGGCGTCTGCGCAGATGCGCTATCCGCAGCGATTGGACCCTCTATAGGACCCTGTTGTTACGAGGTCTCCAAAGAGGTGATAGACGGTGTATGTTCACTTGTAGAGGAGTCAAAAGTGGTCTCTATAAATGATCGTGGTGGCAGAAACGTAGACTTAGCACTAGCAAACGAGCTTCAGTTAAGGCGATTGGGTGTAAATCGAATTGATCGTTTCAGTGTCTGTACAATGTGTGGAGGCGAGCATTTCTCATATAGAGGGGACGGTGGAGTTACTGGCAGGCAGGTTTCCGTAATAGGGCGATCGATATGATGCTTATACTTATGGTGGGTTGCTCATTGTTTGAGGATCCCAGAGATCTTCTCTACGATGCTGAATCAAGGGCTCTGGATCTACAGGTACGCTCGGTTGATTTTTTCGAGGCTGGAGAGTACGAGCGCTCGCTGGCTCTTCTCAATGAGGCGATCACCCTTGATGGACAATCGCCAGAGTTATGGCTCAGTCAGGCGATATCCTTGGCCGAGACTGGTGATCTGGTCAGGGCTGTGCAGTCGGCAACAAGGGCTGTGGCTCTTGGAGAGTTGACGGATCCTACTACTGGGGCTGCTCTCTATAACAGGGGGTGCTGGCGATTGGCCATGGGTGAGAAAGAGGCGGGAGCGCAAGATGTGATGGCTGCAGTGGCGACCGGTTCTATCGACCCTCTACGGGCGGCATCAGACCCAGATTTACAGCTGCTCGCTGTCTCAGAGGAATTCCAGCACGTGCTTCCTTTTGAGCTTCCTGTTGATCTGGACATTGATAGTGAGTCTTATTTTGTAGGTTCTCGTTGGGAGATTTCGTTCAGGCTCGAGAGTAGTTATGGCGAGGTGCCCACGATTGGCTCGGTGTCTACTACTGCACCTATTCATTTGGTTGAGATCGTAGATAATGTGATTGATTTAGGTGCTCATGAGGCTCACGAATTGACCTATAGATTTGTGGTAGATGGCGTAATGAGCGGAGAAATAGGTCCATTTCAAATCGAGAGTTCTGGTTTGGAGCGATCGTTGCCATCGAGACCGTTCCTGTTTTTGGGACCCGTGGCTCAATTGAGTAATTCTGAGCCACAGGACATTGAATTTCTAGTCCCATCATCTCTGTTCAAAGAGGAGTCCGAGAGGGTCGACTTTAGAGAAAATGGAAGGGTATCTGTGCGTGAGGTTGATCGAGAGGTGATCGACTGGCAGCCTGTAGATGTTGTGGCTCTACACGTTAGGTCTGATGGACAGCCCGTGTGGAGTGGCTACGACGCTACATTAATTGAGGTGTCAGGCGGTGAACAAGAGATAGTTATAGCGTTGGGTTCTCAAGACGCCGTGTACAGTCGGTAGCCGGTATTGTTTGGCTATCGGTCTTACTGGTGACCTTCTTACAGTCCGGTGTCTCCGGTGTCTCCGGTGTCTCCGGTGTCTCCGGTGTCTTCAACCAATGCATCACATGTGGCCGCACAGTTATTCTCTTCGCTTATTCCGTTTCCTGTTAGGGTAAGACCTTCGCAGGTATCAAACGTCGCCGAGGAGCACTCCATGCCGTAAAAGCCATTGTCGGTAGATGTCAGGCTTGAGAGGTCACCGTTTGTGCCGTAGAAAAGAACTCCTGTAGTGCCGTTGTTGGTGGTCGTGATGTCAGTCAT
>CAWVYO010000310.1:0-3706 GCA_963934385.1 uncultured bacterium | reverse complement strand
GCACAAGGTTTCCGAAAGTCGGATACCTACGCTCTAGGTAGTAGTCCCTTTCTGCCTCTGGGATAGAACCTGGGGCACGACCAAGCTTGCCCGTTTCAGGGCTCCAACAGTCACTCGCGCTCTTTGGAATCCAGACGCGACCATCGTTGCGAAGCGACTCGCTCATCAGAGTCAATTTGGACTGATAGTCACCACTAACTGGAATACAGGTGGGGTGTATCTGCGTGTAACAAGGGTTGGCAAATAGAGCGCCCTTCTTGGCTGCTCTCCAAGTTGCGGTTACGTTTGACCCCATTGCGTTGGTAGATAGGTAGAAGACATTCGCATACCCACCACTAGCCAACACTACTGCGTCAGCACAATGGGAAGTGATAGTTCCGTCGTTTAGGTTCCGCACGATTATTCCACGAGCGTGACCGTCTATTACAACTAGATCCATCATCTCGGCTTTACTGTGCATCTTCACTGTACCAGCAGCGATCTGACGTTCCAGTGCCTGATAGGCGCCTAGAAGCAACTGCTGACCAGTCTGACCCTTCGCATAGAAAGTCCGAGAAACAAGAGCACCACCAAACGAACGGTTAGACAGAGCTCCACCGTATTCTCTTGCAAAAGGTACACCTTGAGCAACCGCTTGATCTATGATGTTGCGACTAATCTCGGCCAACCTGTGAACGTTGCTCTCACGAGAGCGGAAGTCTCCGCCCTTTACGGTATCGTAGAAGAGCCTGTGGACGGAGTCGCCATCATTCTGGTAGTTCTTAGCCGCGTTAATACCGCCTTGAGCGGCGATACTGTGTGCACGACGAGGGCTGTCTTGGAAAGCGAAGCAATCGACGTTGTAGCCTAGCTCACCCATTGTAGCGGCGGCAGATGCCCCCGCAAGACCTGACCCTACGACTATTACCTTGTACTTACGCTTGTTAGCTGGGTTTACGAGGTTGATGTCGAAGCGATGACGCTCCCACGCGGTCTCTATGGGACCCGTTGGTGCATTAGACTTTAGTTCAATAGTCATATTAGTTAGCTCCCAGCGTAAGGATGTTTGTAGCTACAGCCAACGGAATCGCGCAGTTGCCAACAGCTACGATTGCAGCGAATCCAATTGCAAGTTTAGAAGCTATTGGTTCAAATCGCGGGTTGTTCATGCCCAGCGTGCGAAAAAGACTAGCAACACCATGTGATAGGTGAAGAGCCAGCGCCAATTGAGCGACTATATAAAAGACAACGACACCCATGCTCTGGAAACCACTGACTACATTTTGGTAAACAAAGCAGGTCAGGTCAGAACCATCAACTACGCATTCCTGTAGAGGTAGTGAGTCAACCCTGCCCATTGTAAGGTGCATGATATGAAAAATGATGAATGCAAGAATGATAAAGCCGCCGACTCTCATTGTGCGAGCAGCGTAGCTCTCCTGCACGCTCTTCTTCACTTTATAGGCGACAGGTCTCGCCGCTCTGTTTCTCATGGTCAGCTTTACAGCCGTAACTATATGAATGAGCACAGCAGCAAGTAGCGTGATTCTCGCACCCCAGAGAAGCTCCATATTTCCATGAAGCATAGCCCCGTAGTGATCTAGGGCGGTGTCTCCTGCAGCGATTTTTTCAAACTCACCTATATCGATGAAAATCTGCAGGTTTCCGAGCATGTGTACAAACACAAAGCCAAGTAACACAACACCACTGAGCGCCATAGCGACCTTCAGACCGATGTTAGAGTCCTTGAAACGTCCTAACCAATTCATTTGGAATCCCTGTTCAAGAAAAGGCCCACCACTGGCGAGCCGAAATTGTATTTACGATACTAAGGAGGTAGCCACGCGAGAGCACATTCGCAAGGTAAGAATTGACCGCATGACATAGCTATAAGCGCACACTATTTCAGAGAAACACCTGCCAAAACTGCCAATTCCTCAATAAGTATTGATATACGTCCCTTTCCAGCCGCTACCGACTCATCAAAACTCTCACCGAAAGGAATCACCACCTCAAAGTAGAACTTAATCTTTGGTTCGGTTCCAGATGGTCTGACCAGCACACGGTCACCATTGGCAAGGTATATGCCGACTACATTTGACCGAGGTAGATCAAGGGTTGATACAATCTGAGTTGCCGTGTCTAGCTTGGTGCCTGCTGCCAGATCATTCACTGAGACCACATTCTCACCACCCACAGATGACGGCAATTCTGCTCTAACTCGCTGCATGATCCCCTCGATCCTCGCTCCACCATCTGAACCCTCGAACTTTAGAGCAACCTGCTCCGACACATGAACTCCGTGTCGTCGATGGATCTTTGTTAGTTCCGATATAGGAGAGCTGCCCTCTCGCTTACACCAGGCCGCAAAATCGACAAATAACAACAGGCTTGAGACGCCGTCTTTATCCCGAACCAAGGAACCCGGACTGTACCCGAGAGCCTCTTCATAACCCAAGACAAACTGACCTCCACTGGAATCATGCGCTATGGCTTGATTGGCGATCCACTTAAACCCAGTAAGCGTCTCTGCGTACTTCGCCCCATAGTGTGTGGCGATTTTGGACAGCATAGTAGATGAAACTACCGTGGTGGCGACCATTGGCGATACCCATTCACCGTGACGAAGTAGGTACTCTCCAAGAAGGACCCCTACATCGTTGCCGCTCAACATTTTGTATCCTCCACCCGCCTTGGGCACGCCAACCGCTAGCCGGTCAGCATCGGGGTCGTTTGCCACGATAAGCTCCGCCCCCACCCTCTCGGCCAACGCAAACGAGAGGTCCATAGCTCCTGGTTCCTCCGGGTTTGGAAACTTCACAGTTGAGAAAAGCGGGTCGGGATCGGCTTGTTCGCCTACTGGATGTAGATCGCCATACCCTGCTCTATGCAAGACCTCCTGGACAAACCTGGAGCCAACGCCGTGCATTGCGCTGTACACTATAGTCAAATCACTAGATGGGTGCAGACGCATAGCTGATACCCGCTCGTAGTAGTTCTCGAGCAAGCGCTCATCGACATAGACTACTTTTCCATCATTCAAAAATGATTCAAAAGAAGGCTCAACGGTAGACGTTAGCGGTAACTCGAGTAGATAATTCCCAATAGATATATCGTGAGGGGGGACAATCTGAGCTCCATTTCCCCAGTAGACTTTGTATCCGTTGTCTTCGGGCGGGTTGTGGCTGGCGGTAACCATAATGCCAACTACCGCGGAAAGTTCTACCACGGCAAAGGAGAGCACAGGGGTCGCCACGACGTAGTCAAACAACTGCACATCGTAACCAGCGGCAGCGAAGACTCTAGCGGTCACTTCCGCGAAAAGGCGGGAATTTTTGCGACCGTCGTATCCAATAACGACGACACCAGCGCGATCTTCTTGATCTCGCAAGTGTGAAAGCACAGACAGCGCAACACGTCTCACCTGTACAGCGTTCATCCCACCAGGACCAGGACCGAGCTTACCTCGAATCCCAGCGGTGCCAAACGTTAGCTGCCGCCCAAAAAAGGACTCTAAGGAGACAGTGTCGTTCTGCTCCAACATGGTAGACGCTTTCAAACGCGTTTCTGGATCGGTATCGACAGAAAGCCAGTTCTTAACGGAAAATAGGTATGTTCTCTCAGGGTTCATCTACGGCCTCATTTTGAATCGATAAACTAATAACCAATAAAACGAAACAGTGGTCCAAAAAGGGTTCCACCCCCCAGGACCACAGATAAATGTCCA
>CAWVYO010000309.1:0-3749 GCA_963934385.1 uncultured bacterium | reverse complement strand
TTACAAGCTAAGCGAGCAGAGATCTCCAGTAATTTGAGCTCGATTAAGGAGGCATTGAACACACATAATGCTGAGCACGGTGAGTACGTTGAAGCCGCGCCACACCCAACGGGTGCGTCTGGCCCAGGAACTCGCCCTTGGGCCGATGGAAACGAGGGCTTCGAAACAATTGGGTGGCGACCAGAGGGTGATACTCGGGGGACATACTCAGTCTCGATCAGACAGGTAAACAGCGAAGACCCTCAAGGGGACTTTGTTGTAACGGGTATCTGCGACGTGGATGGAGACGGTGTATTCGCGACGTACACCGCCACAAAGTCAATTGACCCCGTTATGGTGACCGACAACGACGTCTATTAGCCCAAAGGTGTAGGGTTTAGTCCCCCATATACGGCAGATCATCCATTATTTCAGGAACCATGTCCATCTCGAAGTCATCTTCTAGATCGTCTAGGCTTGGCTCGTCATCATCCATGTCGTCCATGTCATCCATGTCATCTAGCTGTTCGAACTCATCGTCGGGCTCGAACTCCTCGCTGCGACGGCTTGAGCGAGCACCACGGCTGGTTGTTGGTCTGACTCGATCCGAGCCAGCGCCAGAACGACGATCTCTCAGGCGGGCCCGACGCTCTTCTCTGCGCTCGCGAATACGCTCGCGGCGTTCGTCACCAGCCTCACTACCGCCTGCAGCCCCACCTCTGTCGCGAATTCGAGGGCTAGCTCTTGGTTCGTCATCATCTCCGGAGCGTATGCGCGACCTCCCATTGGAAGCATTACCACCAGCGCTACCTCGCACAGCTGCAGTGTCGGGGCCGCACCTGCGACGATTAAGTGTACCAGTACACTTGTAATGATACACACCGTCACTGTCTCTACCTCGCCTCATAGCAGAAGCGCCCAACAACATGTTGTAGGTAGTATCCACAGTAAACTCCACCCTAATGTCCAGGCGGCTTCGACCTAAATTCTCCTCAAGACGAATTTCACCCTCTATAGTTGCATCGATCTTTCCACCTTCGAACCGACCCTCCTCGACGGTCATGACGCCGTCCTCAATCTCAAGTTGTAGGGTCGCCTGTTGAAAGATATCCGCGAACCCTTCGTTCAGGATCTCTAGATCCTCAAACTCGAGCTCAATAGAACCTGCACTCTCTTCAATATCGTCTAAAGACAGGTTCAAGTCAGAAGAAAACTGCAGGGTACCAGCGAGGTTTAGCTCTTCGCCATCCTGCATCTCGATGGGGTACTGGGTGAGATCTAGCCCCGCTAAGAGCGCCTCAACGACCAGCGCTGTCTCACTCATTTCAACGTTAGCAGATACCTCTCCGCCATATAGCTCCCCCTGTAATTCGAAGTGCTTGTCGCCAAACAGAAACGGGAGCACCCCTGCACGAGCCCGAAGGTTGTCGACCTCGAGTAACAGGCTGGACTCCACATCTTCACTATCTCGACTATTCCGCGGCGGGTGCTTTAACACCTGAAACCCGTCTGGAGCCGAAACACCAGCCATAGTCCAGCCTGCGATAGAGGTGAGTGCAAGTGAATATGAACCATTTCCGCTGTTCTCCACTTCGTATTGGATACGATCACGCAGAGCATCGGCTGGAAAAAATATCGCCCATCCAATTTTAAACATCAACATTGAAAATAGCGTTGATACCAGAACAAGCCCTAACCTTCTCTTCATGACTACTCCCCCTCTTCAACGAGATGAAACGAAGCCACGTCGAGCTTTACGGTCATCTGTTTCTCTTCGCCCCGTCTAGAGGTACGAATGTTGGCACTCTGAATAGACAGAGGGTAGCTACCAGCCTCGGCCTCGTATAGAAAGTTAATCATCTGAGGCAGCGTCATACTGGATAGGTTCACAGTGTAGTTGCGCTGCTCCAAGCCATCTAAGGTTGTCACAGATGTCTCTCGTACAGAGTTCAACCTGTCGCGCACATCAGCGCTAGTGGCTGCGGTCTCTAAAAAGGCAGAGAGATCGCTGTTTTCATGTTCACGCAGGGTCTCTTCCAGATCTAGTATTTTAGCTAGATCAGCCTCATACTGGTCTCTAATATCTGAGGTCTGAACAAGTTGCTGTTCTGACTCGGCTATGTCACCGCGCAACGACGACAGAGAGCTCGACATCATCACGCCAACACCGACTATCAAGAGCAAGACTACTACTCCTGTCAAGCCGACAAACAGCTTGCGATCGCGAGCGGTCATGCCCCCAAGCATTGCCTCAAAACGCGCACCTAGAATCGCTAACTTTCTTCCGATTTTTCCGCTTCTTGAAGCCATTAGCCTTCCTCCCCATCATCTTCCACTACTCGAGGAATGGTGATTACAAATGTCAGACCGGTCCCAAGGCGCTGGTCCGACCCGCGCTCGGCACCATCAAATCCATTGTCTTGTAGCGCCTGTTCAATAACAGCCGCAGCTTCATATCCTGTTGTCTTGGCCTTCAAAGTCACAGAGGACTCTGATATCGTCAACTCTGTTACTTCGACCCGCGCCTCTTCATGAGAAGGCATAGCCTGAGACAAAGACCGAATCAGATCCAGCGTAGGAGCCCCCTCCTGCACTGTCTGCTCAAGCAACTCAAGCCTCGCTCCAGCATCTCCTGCCACGCTGAGCAGCAGGTTGAAAGCAAACCCGTCTGCCTCCAACGTCTCACGCGACAGATCTGGAAACAACTCCTGAACATCGTCAACGATACCGCTGTTTAGTGCTGCGAAATCTCCTTGAAGTGTGTGATGCTTGAAAGCAAACCCGAACATAGACACCACAAACAACACCGCACAGGCGATAGCACCGTACCTGAACATAGCTTGGGTTCTTCCAAGGGAACCCTTGTAGGCTAGCTTTCCAACTCTAAATTCAAACTCGCCGCCAAAGGTTACCCCTGCCGCCCTAACGCTAAGGGCGTGTGCCAGGGCGAAACAAGCATCTATTTCTATGGAGTCCTCGCCTTCAGTCACCGCATTAGAAGTCACCCCGACACCTAATTCAGACTCTATCCGCCCGGCTAATCCAGACAATTTTGAACCGCCACCAATAACCAATACACCGTCTACTGAGACCCCCGTCTGCCCCTCAAAGGCAATAGCGCTAGCTCTAATTGCTGATAATAAAGGTGCTATCGCTGACTCAATGACCCCGACAACATTCTCACCTTCTAGTGGGTTTTCTCCCTCAGAGACTTGACCCGCTCTAACAGATGGTATGGCTGCGGACTGTTTGATCTGCTCTGCCTCTTCAAGTGATTTGCCCAGAGCTTTAGCCAACGCTGCTGTCAAATCCTGACCGCCGTGACTGATTGCCCTGCTAGCTATCATCACACCGTCGACCGCCAGAGATATCAGGGTTCTGCTGTGACCGAAATCGATAACCAATTGTCCATCGTCTACCGATGAATCTACCCTTGGCTCAGTGCCGCTAGGGAGTAGCCCAGCTATCATCTCTGAATCCAACACAAGGTGGCGGGGGTTAGCGCCAAGCTCCTTTAAGTCTTCGATAATTGAAGAAGCCACATCTCTTTTAGCTAGTGCACAGAGTACTCGGCTTCGAGAGTTAGCGCGGTCCTCTATGGCGCGACCAACACGAAGGAGTCTATAGTCCATTACGAACTCTTCAAGGTCAAATGGAATATGACTCTCGAGCTCAAATGGTAGGGTCTTCTCGATCTGACCCCTGTCGGTAAACGGCAACACGACATGTCGCAAGGCGGCTCTGTCGGCTGGGTAGGCAGCGACCACAGC
>CAWVYO010000308.1:0-3779 GCA_963934385.1 uncultured bacterium | reverse complement strand
ATCACCAATATTTCTGTTTCTACCATGGAACAAACATAGCATTGTTGAACCAACAAATGTGTTACTTCGATTTAGTTATGATCAATTGTTTGCCCAAAGTGATGCACAGATGACCCTCCCTAGTTCAAGACCTCGGATTGCAATACTAGGCATGGGTAAATTGGGTCGTAGTCTAAGTATTTTGCTAAATGACGCTGGGTACTCTGTTAAGGAATGGAGACGCGGGAACACAATACCCAGTAATTGCGAAATCTATTGGGTCACCGCAAATGACTCCAACATCTCTGAAGTTGCAAATCTTGTGGATATTGGACCGCTTGTAATTCACTCCTCTGGCAGCCTTGGTCTGGAGTGTTTGGCGCCTCACTCAAATACAGGCTCTTTACACCCCCTACAGAGTTTTCCTGGTCCAGACGTGGCTATGCCAAACTTAGACGGCGTGTACGCAGCCGTTTCGGGAGATCAAGAAATAGCGCCCAAACTGAGCCAGGTCGCCTCGGATCTAGGGATGACACCAGTAGGCGTAGATGGTGACCGAGTGATTTACCACGCAGCGGCAGTATTAGCGGGCAACTTTGCGACGACTTTGCTCTACGAGGCGACAGAGATATTACGCAAGGCAGGAATCCCAGCCGACCTAGCCCCTAAGATGCTTGCCCCTTTGATGATCTCCTCTATTAGACAGGCTACAAACGGAAAAATAGCAGACGCGCTCACAGGCCCTATTTCTAGGCGGGACATGAGCACGATCTCTAAACACATCGGCACATTGTCGTCACAAAATTTAGATACCAGGGTGTATAGGCTCCTAGCACAACGTTCAGTGGACATGTTGCTGCGTGAAGGGAAGCTAAGTATTGAAGAAAGTGTCTCTATTATCCGTACATTAGGGTAGCCAGGCACTTGTCGCAACGACAAGTGGTGTTTATAATCCTAAAAGAAAGAAGAAAGTAATCATAAAACCTTTTTACCGATTGAAGGAGACGACGATGCTCGATGCATACATCATCGAGAAGCTTAGGCGCCAAGAGCGCGAGAAGCAAGAAGGAAGCGCACCGCGTCTTCACATAGAGCCGCCTACTCCGGTTGGTTATTCGGACGATTACGGCGAAAACGGAACGATATCTGACGATGATAACCGCAAGCCAAAACGCGGCGTTGTGGAGATAGACTTCAATCTATAGCAGGAACTTGGTTGCGAAGGTTTTTGCATCATGCTAAACGGCTACCGCTCTTGATCGCGGCGTACGTGATCTTTTATTCTACTTTCGCATCTCCTAACCCAGCTGCTAATATTCAGGGAGGCCAACATGGCTCGACGATGCCAACTCACAGGTAAACGCCCAAACTCGGCGAACAAAGTTTCACATTCAAACATTAAGACGAAGAAGAAACAAAACCCAAATCTTCAAACCAAGAGAATCTGGTGGGAAGAGGGCGAGCGTTTTGTGCGTATTAAGCTGTCCACACGCGCTATGAGGACCCTTCGCAAGAAGAGCCTTTCTGAGTTCGCTGCAGAAGCTGGCCTGGATCTTTCGCGCCTCTAAAACGGCGAAATCAGGATAAAAAAAGCCCGTCACAGTATGTGTTGCGGGCTTTTTTTGGTTTTGAAGCTCACTTATAAAGCTTTCCATGTTAGGACTCAATCGTGGAAGAAAATATCAAACCAGTGCTTTCTGCGAACGCAGCGTTTTACGAGGCCTTTCAGGCACTTAATTTCGAGGTCATGTGCAGCACTTGGTACAAGACTGAGTACGCGTACTGCATTCATCCAGGCTGGGATATCTTGCGCGGATGGGAGTCTGTCCGCGAGAGCTGGCGTGCGATTATGAGCAGCGCAGCCTACATGAAAATCGAGATCAGTGACGAAGCTGGATTCATAATTGGCAAGATCGCATGGATTACCTGCGTAGAGAACATCTACACAATCTCAGAAGGTGTCACGACGCACGCGACCGTCGCCTCGACAAATATCTTCGAATCGACAGAGACTGGTTGGAAAATGATAGCCCATCACGGCTCACCGACCGGAGCCGTCCTATCCATGAACGACGAAGTTGAGAATTAGATGACGAAGGGTAGCTCAAACCGCCCTGAGCAGCTCTTGCTAGAGTACCTAAAGCAGATCGGATTTTCAGGAGACGAGGAGCTTTCAAAAACCCACACAAGGGTGACGGAGTTCCTGGCGTCGTACGCTCCGAAGCGAACCTCCCCTGCCCTGTCTCTAGTCCCGACCCACTCGTCGGACCCCATCATAGTCAGGGAGCTTAAATACTACTCTCTATGTGCCCACCACTTACTACCGTTTTTCGGGGAGGCCACAATCGCGATACTCCCTAACGGAGCTATTGCCGGATTGGGTGGTATCCCAAAAGCCGTCAGACATTTCGCTGAACAACCGCAGATTCAAGAGCGACTATCAAGCCAGATAGCAGAATTCCTATTAGAGCAACTGAACGCTAACGCGGTTGTCGTAAAACTCTCCGCTACACAACTCTGCATGGAGATGCGCGGAAGCAGGGCCTCAGGAGAGATTTTGACTATAGCCTCTCGAGGCTCTCAACAGGGAATATCAAGACTTGAGACCTTACTCAGCAAAGGGGTGTCGCAGGAATAAACCAACGCGTTATTCTTCGCCTTCAGTGCTCTCTTCCCTATCAGCACGACGTTCCATCTCGTCTTCCCAACCGCTCGGGTCTCTATCCGCCCACAGGCGATCGGTCTCAGCTTCGTAGTCGAACACTTCATACTCGATACCCGCTGCCGCTAGGTGTGGTCCTATTACATCTGATGGTCCCAATAAGGTAACGATCTCATGACCGACACAGCGCTCCATCTCGCCTTGAAGAGAGGCTAAGTCTACCCCTGCCAGACGAGCTGAAAAGTCGGTGAAATAGTCCCAACCATAACCACCATCTACAACCGACGACAAACGATTCATCATCTGAGCCGTGGTCTGTTGTCCGATTACATATTGTCGGGCTGCTGAAACTTGCATCAATGGGATCAATGATTGATCAAACTCTCCTGATTGTATCAGTTGCGGGAGCTCTAGGAATGTTGAAACAGCGAGCGCTGAAGCATCATTTTGCACTAGAGAGTTGAAGCCTAATGTCGCAGTGGTCTCTCCGCGAACGCCAACTCCTGAGCCAGCACCATAGGTTACTCCTGACTGCTCGCGAAGAGCGTTCCAAGCCATCTCACTCAACACAGAACCCAACACACGGTGAGTCTGTATGTTTTCTTCTGTTCTAGGCTCAACCAGACATGAGAGGCTAACATTAGTCTGTGAAACCAATTCCTTGTTGAAGATTATTACCTGTCGTTCAGGCAGATCAGATGGAGGGGCGACGTCCAAGATCTGATGTGTAATCGGTGCCTCAACAGTCCAGTCTGCAAAGTAGGTATCAACCAGAGACATTGCGGCGGCCCCGTCAAATCGACCTATTACATAGAGAGTGGCATTATCTGGTCGATACACGGCATTGAGCCAGTCCTCAACGTCGGCTGTGCTCAGCTCGCCCATAGCCTCAATATACTGTTCGTCTATTATCTGAGACAAAGCATGATCTGGGAACATGCGTCGGTCACGGACCACTGTCTCCCAATATTCTGGGTATTTGCGATTACGATTCACAGAACTCTGGAGACTATCAAAGAAGTCGCCCTTTGCTCGTACGCGAACATCAAGTCCCTCTACTCTTGTTCGGAGCAGGTAGAGTTGACTCTCTACATTAGCTGAAGAGCCCTCGATACCCAGCCCAACAGACGTTGGACCG
>CAWVYO010000307.1:0-3788 GCA_963934385.1 uncultured bacterium | reverse complement strand
ACCAAATAAGTCCCAAACTACCAGGGCACCATCCACTGCGGCGGGTGGACCCAATAGAGCTACTAGCCGTTCTAATGCATGGTCAGACTTTGAACGAGCCAAACCATCCACGTGTACGGGCAGGTGCTTTTCGAATTCCATCTCAAGTAAATTTCTGTGCAGTATCACCCAACGATAGCCTTCGTCCTCCATTATTGATCGTTGGTAGGGGTTATAAACCGGTAGTCGGGGCTCAAGATCAGGGTTTCGAGTCGCCCGAAGAAGAGCCTGCATAAAGCTGTTTCGCAGTCGCTCGCGAAATCCATCTGGCCATAAAACAGCAGCGTTCTCACCCATTCCCCCAAACAGGGGCTGCTGATGAATAGTCTGCCATACTATTGAGGGCTGAGTGACCCCAAAAGGGAGGTGCACTATTGCAGCTACATCATCAGACTCCTCTGCTAGCCATTGCATAGAGGCAGGTGGGGTCAGATCTTTGGTGACAAACGGAAAGATCGCGAACTTACTCTGTTCATAGGTTGTGAGCCCAATCCACCCAAATAACAATAGTAAAAACGCCTTCTGTGACAACCCCCATCTTCTCTCCAATTGTAGTATGAGATACCCAAACCCAAGACTGGCGACCGCAAAGCCGATGACGATCATTCTGTAGGGAAACCACAGACGGTCAAAGAACGGCAAGTGTTCATATGCGAACATATAGTGGTACATCACCACCGGGGCGTCCATAAACGGTACCGGTGACACTGGTCCTAAAGAAAAGGCCAGGATTATTCCGAATATTGGCAGCCACCTGTAGCGTCCACCTCCTACTCCAAACCAAACCAATATTGGAATTGCCCACGCAATGTAGGTGAACATGGGTGGGCCCAGTTGAGAGAACCCTCCATACCCGTGAAGTGTTTTGGAAACGTTGTTAGCGAGAGTCATGGTTTCGCCGTCGCCACCATTCTGCCCGTCGTGAAGACCGGGGACAAGTCCCAATGCGGCAGCATCTGCCATCATCCAAACGCCTGGAGCCACGATCGCGATACACACCACACCGGAAACAGCATAGCGCTTGACCAATTCACGCTTTTCGGGGCTAACTCTCCAGTCAACGAAAGATAGCCACGCTAGGGCGGGCAAAATAAAGAAACCCATGAACCAATAAGTCCAGGCCTGAAGAGCACCGGCTGCACCAGCAATTATAGGCCAACGCCACCGCTTGTCCCTGCTGATCATAAGGAAGGCGCCCAACATTATGGGTAAAAATGGTAAAAAAGCCTGAGTAAACCTACCGCAAGTGATTTCGAACATAGTGAATGGGTTCAATTCCCACGCAATAGCCGAAAATAAAATAGCGTTTCTAGACTCGAAAACCTTTGATGCAAACCAACGAAATGTGACTGCATTCAATACCATCATAAAGACCACCCACCACTTCACCCAAGAAAATCTGGGTAATGCCAGCTGGAATGGTATCGAGGCCCACGCATCGACTAAATTGTTGCCAGTATGCGCAAATATGTCCTTGCCTAACGGAAAGAAAAACAAGTCCGTCCACGAGGGATCCGACAAGGTGAAGACCGTATGCTTAGCGTACCAATAGAACCAGACAGTGCCGTACATGTCCACACCATCGCCAATCACCACATCAGGGTTACCGATAGCGCCTGATATTCCCAAGAGCGCTACAGCGAGGAACAGTAAAACCTCCGCTCTTCCTCGAGTAATCCATGCTGGTTTAGTTATGTCATTCACGATTCAATCTACCGGTGCTGTTTAGGGTTTCCACTATCGATTTGGCTGTTATGTAAGGTAATATTTCTGAGAGCATAAGAGAGGAACGATAGAATTGACAAGTCAGCTATTCCAGACCATTCATCTAACAGGCTTCGGCATATACTCATCAGTAGTCGTTTTCTTCACCGTCTACATAACATTCTGTCGCCTCAGTAAGAGCCGCACCCCCCTGACAGCCGTACGTCGATATCAATGGTTTGGCGCTATTCTGGGATTATCTATGGGGGCTATAGTCTTTGGTGGAGCCGGCCTACATTATGGGGCGGCGGGCGGTTTTGGTTTTCCAGATACTTTAGCTTCGAGCCAGTTACCCACAAAGTACGGCATTTTCGCGGTCCTTTGGGTGTCCAGCTTTCACCTTGAGATCTGGACACTGCAAGGTGTCCGCTCTATTGATCCCACCTCCGAGCTACAGGTATCGGAAGTTAGCCAAGATTACAACCAAGCAGCCTCTAGAGTCTCGAATCAACTAATATTCAACAGCGCTCTTTTAATTGCAATCGCCTATTTATCATGTGTTGGCTGAACGACGATTGAAAGCTATTACTGTCTAAGTTTCCAAGGTAGATATACCGCCAAGACAACTACAAAACAGGCAAAGGTTGAAATTGCGGCATCGTTAACAGTAAATACGGTCACCTGACCCGCTATCCAAGCTGGCATTTCCATCAAAACCCGATCGCCCATTCTAAACTCCTAAAATAATGCTGTGAGATAATATCGTGTCTCATTACAATGTGCCTGTAATGACCTTGCCCGCGAAGATATATAGGGGTCGACATAAATTGGAGAAATATCTTGAATATCGGTCCGGCAGAACTAACTGGTAGCACGCCTATCTTCATTATATCAGACGGTACGGGAGACACTGCTCAACAGGTAGTCGAAGCATGTATCGTTCAGTTCAGTGATCCAAATGTATGTATTCGAGTTTTTCCTTCGGTAAAAGACCAGAATCAACTCAACGATATAATGATCTTAGCGAAAACTGAGAAAGCGATGTTGGTTGCGACTTTAGTCTCAGCGGAACAAAGGAGCGAAGCTGAACGTCTAGCCGCTAAATACAGACTCCCAATGGTTGATGTCGTCGGCAATATGTTGGCGACGATGTCTACTTTCCTTCGGAAACGCCCTAAGGGAATGCCCGGTCTACTACACATGACTACGGAGGCCTATTTCAAAAGAATAGACGCAGTCGAGTTCACGGTAAAAGCCGACGATGGTAAAGAACCAAGAATGTTGAATGAGGCTGATATCGTTCTTGTGGGGATTAGTCGTACCTCCAAGACACCTCTGTCAGTATTTTTGGCACATAAGGGGTTCAAGGTCGGTAATGTACCCATTGTGTTGGATAGAGAGGTTCCCGAACAACTCTGGGATGTTGACCCGAATCGAATTTTCGGTCTCACAATCAACCCATCCTCTCTTCAAAATATTCGAAAAGAACGGCTGCAGACCATGCGTATGAGCAAGAATACAAATTATGGTCAGCTCGATTACATTATGGCAGAGCTGGATTTCGCCAATGACCTCTTTGAACGAAACCGTGAATGGCCTGTTATCGATGTCACCAGTAATGCAGTAGAGGAGACCGCCGCTATAATCATAAAAGTCCTCACAGATAGAGGCATTGCGACGGTAAATGGTGAGGTAGGACAATTATGAGTGGCAAGCTAAGGGTTGTCGCCGGTCTTTCGCGAAAAGGAACGCGGATCTTCATGGCCAAACGGCTTGCTGGCGGGCCAGACGCCAACCGGTGGGAACTACCAGGCGGAAAGGTTGATTTTGGTGAATCAGATAGGGATGCTCTCAAAAGAGAGCTGTTCGAAGAGTTAGGCGTAAACGCGCGTATCGGCACATTCGTTGGTAACGCTTGCCATGGAAATATTGAACTCTTTGTATATGAAGCCTTCTGGGACGATGCCGCCAATGGTCGCCAGGGGCAAGCTACTGGGTGGTACACGCTCAAACAGATTCAAGGTATGGATGTGCCCGCTTCAGAC
>CAWVYO010000306.1:0-3803 GCA_963934385.1 uncultured bacterium | reverse complement strand
GGTGCTTTTTTGGTGAACAGCTTTCGCTGGTTGGTGCGCGACGACGAGCGACTTAGAGTCCTTAGCCGGGCGAGTGTTCGCAGGAGGCTATCGCTTACTGCCGCTGATAGAGTGACCATAAAGTGGTTGTCTTTGGGGTTGTTACCGTTCCTTGTCTCCCTTCTGGGAATTGTCGTATGGTCGTCAAGGCGGGGAAGATGAGGGCTTTTAAAGGAACTTGGGCGGCTCTAGCGGTCCTGTTGGTTGTATGGTTTGGCATGAATATGCTTGAGGGCGGCGAAAATTCAGAAGTGCAGCAGAGTGTAGAAATTTCACTCTACTCCTTTGAGAAAGAGGACGTGGTTCACGTTGAAATTCAGCGTCCTAGTGACTCATTATCTCTATCGGAGACCAGTGACGGTTGGCGTATTGACGGCAGTGGTCACGAGGCCTCTCGCTCGATGGTCGGGAGAATAAAGCACCAGCTTCACGATCTGACAGCTAGAGCTACAGTGATCGAGGGGTCCGGTGATCTGGATAGGTATGGGTTAGGTAGTCTAGGTGTCAGGGTGACCATTAGGTTTAGGGATGGAACCGAGCTGTCTTTTGTCGCGGGTGACCCAAATCCAACAGGGGTTAGCCACTACATAATGCCCTTGCCTGGCGAAACCGTGTACACAGTAAAGAAGTCTGCCGTAGACTTCTTTAGTTTGGAAGCCTCTCAGTTTAGGGAGGCTAGATTCGCGAGTTTTGACACAGCACTTGTGGACCAAGTTGAGGTAAAGATCGCCGATCGCGAGGACCTTGTTTTTCAACGTGGCGGCAGCACAGAAACCCCAGATTGGAACCTGGTCACCCCTGTTGAGATGCCAGTCTCCACAGACACAGTTAGAACCCTCATTGGTCGAGTTACTCAACTAAGAGCCGACTCCTTTGAGGCAGAGATTGCTCCCGATGCTACGGAAGAGCTAGGGGCTCTGGGACTTAACAGTCCGCGGGCTATCATATCTTTCGCCGCGGCAGATACGGAGCCCGTCGTGTTGCTTATAGGTTCCCCTGTTAGCGATAGTGGTGCCGAGACTCTTGCTTACATGATGCTGCAGGGAGACCCCTCTGTCTATGTGTCTCGACACGCCCTATTAGATGACTTTTCAGCTTCGGTGGAGAGCTTTAGAAGCATGATGTTTGTGGGGATAGAAAAGAGCGATGTCGCTCAAATTTCGGTGACATTAGGCGGGGAGGATAGCCTCTCTGGTGACCAGTTGGCTGGCTCTGCTACCATCATGTTTACACGTGAATCTTGGGTTTGGGGGGACGGTGCACCTGTCTCTGGCTCCACTCCTGATAGAGTGGCCACAAGGACTTCTTTGGCTGAGGCTGACGCCTTTGTTACCGCTGATGAGCCCATGCAAACAATCGGCTATGGCTTTGACGCGCCAATGGCAGTGGTGGACATTACCGACAATGATGGTGTTACTACTCGACTCTTGGTAGGTGGTGGCGCTGAGCCAGCTGAGGGGCTTGAGGGTCGAGATTCGCCTAGGTGGTACGCGGGGGTAGACGGTCGAGAAGGGGTCTACCTTGTGAGTGATCACCTAGTGTCGGTTTTGAGAGATCTCATTAGAGAACACAAAAGAAAGTTGTCTAGGGACGAGGAACACCTCTCAGCCCCCTCTAATTTAGATGATGGTAACTAATGCTATTTTGGCTATTACTTGCCTGTGCTGGTGATGAACCAGCTTCTGCACCAGCTTCTACACCCGCCCCAGACGGGCTTGGTTCTGGGCTGACGATCGCCTACTCTCACAACGTTTCGGGAGAGATAGAGCCGTGCGGTTGACCTCGCCATCCACTGGGCGGTCTGTCCAGAAGAGCGGTGGCGCTGGAGAATCTCACGGGACCGGTTGTTGTCATAGATGGCGGGGATCTTTTTGGCGATCAGGCTGTTTTACCAGAGAACTTACGTGCGCTGGCAGAGATAAAGGCGAGAGCGCAGGTTGAGTCATACGCCGCTCACGGGTGGGATGTGTTTGTCCCTGGTGAGGGTGATTTTGCTATCGGAACGGAGCTGTTTCTTGAGCTTGTAGATAGCGTAGATGTGGAAGTATTGGCCGGTAATCTAAGTTGCGGAGAACGCACTTTTGATGGCGGTGCAGTGATTGAACGCAGTGGCAGTAAAGTTGGAGTCGTTGGAGTAGTTTCCGGAGCCTATGGTGACTGTGAGGTGGGGGATCCTGTTGCTTCTGCTCTGCAATCGATCGCCTCTATGGGAGAGGTTGATGTGACAGTGGCTGTCGTTCATGGTCCATCAGAGGTTGCGGCAGCGGTTGCGATGGCAATTACTCCAGACTTTTTGTTAAATGGTCATACAGGAGCATCCGCGGACAACCCATTGAGCACGGACTGGGGCTGGTCCATAGGGGCTGGCAACAAGGGCAAGCGGTTGGGGTTGTTGGAGCTCAGTTTGCAAGATGGTGGAGAAGGCTGGTCTTGGTCGGGAGGCTCTGATCGAATTGCTTCCCAGTTAGATCGATATCGAGAGCGGCTGGAGAGCGCCAACAGTGCGTTGGAGAGCGCGACAGATGCCGATAGAGGGCGATTGGAGAACAGGCTCGAGTACTATCAGGAGCATGTCACCACTCTGGAGTCACAGTTGAACTCCTTGATTGGTGGTGGCGAAATAATGAATAGTTTTACACATACGCTGTTGGAGATGGGGGAGAGTATTGGGGAAGATCCGGCGACCCTTGAGCTAATAGCCGCGACACAAGTAATCATAGATCAAGCAGCGTCAGATGCTTCGGTTGAAGTAAGAGCGTCTACAGCCCCGTTTGCTGGGTCCGCCGCCTGCAGGGGCTGTCATACTGCCCAGTGGGAGCAGTGGAACTCATCTGATCACGCTGGCGCGTGGAACACCCTTGTTGACGCCGGTCGGCAGCTCGATCTCGCCTGTTTTGAGTGTCATGTAACCGGAGCACATCACCCCGAGGGGCCTACACATCCTAACAATGTAGGAATACTAACTGGAGTTGGGTGTGAGTCTTGTCACGGTCCGAGAGCGACCCACGTTGGCGCCGCATATTCTGGTGCTCTGGACGAACACAGAAGTGTCCAGGAGGTCTCATTAGAGACGTGCATTCAGTGCCACGATGGAGACCGAGACGACGGCGACTTTGACCCTGCGACCTATATGGAGTCGGTAAGGCATTAGTCGTTCGCTATAAATACGGTGACTAGTTGATGTGACTGATCATATTTGTTCGGCGCTGAAGGTCGGACTGCCAGTTTACAATGGCTGCGTTGACCTCTTCGTTGAGAATTCTCATGCGAATGAGCTCTTTCTGAGTCTCAAACAAGTCACTGTCTGGCTGGTCAATAGAGACAACACGCACAACAATACTGGCGCCGTTGATCGTAAAGACTTTGCCCAGAACTTCGCCCGACTCAGCGAATCTGGCAGCGATAAGAATCTCTGTAGCGGGAGCAATTTCGCCCAGTGTAGGTGCGGCTAGGTTCGTGTCCGAGATCTCTGATAGCTCTAGGTCGCTAGCTGCCAATAGTTCTAGGTCGAGTTCGCCGTTCTCGCTCCATTGGGTCAAAAGAGCTTCGGCAAGCTCGGATGTGTGTGCGCCAACCCGATCGTTTTGAACAAGACTTCTGGCTATTGTGCCGCTCACATCCTCGAACGGTGTGACGTGAGCCTCATCGAGGGTCTGTATTAGAGCAAAGCGGTAGTCGGTGTTTGTGCGGACTACAGGGGTCAGAGCTCCAGCTCCAACCGCAACCGCCGCCTCGTAGATCTCAGGGCCCATTTGACCCTCAGT
>CAWVYO010000305.1:0-3811 GCA_963934385.1 uncultured bacterium | reverse complement strand
CCTCGAGCTCCTCGGTTGGTCGATTCTGAATGACATTGATCGCCCCGCCGGTGGAATTTCGGCCCCAGAGGGTCCCCTGAGGACCACGCATGATTTCCATGCGCTCCACATCAAAAAAGCCCAACATTGTGGTGACACTGGAACCGAGATAGATGCCGTTGCTATGAAAGGCTACTCCTGCTTCGCCAATTCCGGATGTAAGAATTTCGTTACCAGCTCCCCGCATCGTCAATTGAAGCTGACCATTACCAAGGGTCGCAGATAAGCTTGGAGAAATTCCGTTAAGATCAAGAGCATTGTTAATACCGCTGTCGCGTAGTGATTCTCCCGATATCGCCGATAGTGCAATCGCCGTAGACTGCGCGAAATTCTCACGCTTCTGGGCGGTTACCACGACCTCTTCTATGCCCCTCCAGATATCGCCTCCAGCTTCTAGCCCTTCCTCACTCCCTTCCGCCAGTCCATCGCTGACAGTTAATGGCCCAATCAACAGGCCTATTAAAGTCGATAAAATTCCTTTATTAGATTTTTTCATTTTAACCCTCTCTGGTATTAGCTCAGGAGCATCGGCAGCAACAATCACTATGACACCTCGCTCAGTTATGCGACCAGAGAGATTTGAGCCTCCCAGCAAGCTCTTCAAGGCCTGCTGGATAGTATATTCACCCACGACTGCCCTGGATTGCAGAGGCTCAACCAAATCAACCGAAAACAGTAACTGATACTTCGTCTGTTTTGCCACCCGGTTCAACGCATCCTCTAATTTTAGAGACGGAATCTCAAAAAAATAAAGCTGCTCTTGCTCTTCTGCGGTTGCGGCGGTACCGCAAACTAAAACCACAAATGAGAATAAAACTAGGCTCAGCCTGGCAAAAACACTGTTCCGGCGAAACGGAGTTTGAATACTGTAGAACGGAAACCTCACCGGTCGCTTTCCTTATAATCGGCCACGGTCAGAAACCCACAGTAATTTTTTATAATTATTTACCTCCCCATAACTCAAGCTAACGATTTTCGTCTGAAATTAGATAGACAAGATCATCCGACACATACTCGGCATAAATACCAAAACCTTCATGGAGGGCTTCGAACATAGACTCTGTATCACCCACTTTAAATATTCCACCCATCTTAACCTCACGGGACTTTCGCTCCGGAATAATAATCTCCAGGTTTGTGTAGCGACTCACCTCCGCCACCACTCGCTCCAACGACTCATTCTTAAACACCAGCAACCCTTGGCGCAATGAGAGTTTTTCCTCAATTTGCTTATCAACCAGTCGCTTCACATGTGCTACCTTATCTACATCAAACGTCACCATACTGCCCGCTTTTACCTGTACCTTGCCACTTGGAGTTGAATTTCCGGCGACTTCAATATTTATCTCCGTTGGCTTTTCGTGATACTCAGATTCAGGGTGATTCTGCCCGGACCCTTCTGTCAGTATACCAATCTCAACGATGCCTTCGGTCACTAAAACCTCAACATTGACTTTGCGAATCTGAACGCTGAAAGCGGTTCCTATCGCTGTTACCAATCCGCTACCGGCATGGACCTCAAAAGGTATTGATGGCTGATGAAACACGTCAAAGTGAGCTTCGCCGCGCACTAATTTTACCCCTCGACGCCGATCATTGTAGTTCACCTCAATCCGGCTGTTAGTGTTCAGAAAGACCGTAGTATGGTCGGACAGCTCAATGGTTTTTTGCTCACCTACTTTTGTGGTATACACCAGTGGATCGCTATTTTGGAACTGAGGGCCAAACCAGAAACTGACCGCTACTACCAAGATTGTCGCGACTGCAGAACTCCAACGCCACAGCGAGGGTGCCCCTGTCTTACGATTGCCCTTCTTCTCTCGCGGCAAAACGATTTGAGTTAACACATTCATGTCGGCCCAGAATCCAATCATTTCGTCCATCGCCTGACGATGAGCCGAGTCCGCGTTGACCCAAGAGATGAATTTATTCAGTTCCTCGGGTGTGGGGTCTCCACCATCCAGCTTCGCCATCCATTCCGACGCCTGCGCCTGTATACTCTTCATTTCGGGAAAGATCACAACAGAGCTCTCACCATCTCTGCCAGGCTGGCCTTCTTTCATTATTCTGCCCCCTTTTTGGATTGTTCAATGAACTTTACTGACTGCCGAGGCACTCCGGCTTGTTCTCGCGATTGTACCAAACGCTTACAGCGGTCCGCACCAATGGCGACCTGTTTCTCCACAGCGCTGACACTGATCCCCAATTCACGAGCAATCACCTTGTAAGACTTCGCCTGTACTTTTCGCATGAGGAATATTCTACGGCACCGGCTAGGAAGTTCGGCGATAGCATCACAATAGATTTGAATCTGTTGCTGGGCAACGACTTCCTCCTCCAGCTGTGCGCCAGCATCCGGGGCACGTTTCAAATCTTCCAGGTAATCGGTCAAACGTCGAGAGCTTCTGGATAGTTCTTTGTACGCCATAGTGCGCGCCACCTTGAATAGGTACGCTCTAGGCGACTCAATTTCATGCCCCTGCGTGGCCTTATAGGCGCGCAGAAATGTTTCCTGCGCCATGTCTTCGACATCTTGGGATTTGTAAAGAAATCTGCCCAAAAAGCGCTTCAAAGCATTCTCGTTATCCACGAAAGCAGCATAGATACTTGAGTTAAACGATTTATTTTTCTTATTCATGAATCGTTACATAACGGTTATTAGACATAGCTATTACCTGAAGATAGCAGTTTCTCAGTTAACTGTAATCAGCTTAAACACAAAATCCACAGTATTTATTTTGAATTAAATTGACTAGAATTTAGGATGACATCAAAGTCAGCCCCCTAATCGATGACTTGAGGTAACGTGTGACTTCATCCATTGTACTATACAGCACTTAAAGTGCATGTGCGTGTACCCCGCAGCATCAGTCCAAATGACCTACGCGGAAGTAAAAATGAGTATTGACTACACTGATATTGTGAGACTTTCAGACGGATTAGCAGAGCGTAAGCCTCCGAACTGGTTGATCGATGGCATCCTAGAGCATGGAACATTTAGCGCCATAGTGGCAGCCGCTGGTAACTATAAGTCTTTTGTTGCCCTAGACATGGCACATAGCATTGCTCATGGTATCGATTGGCATGGGCGTAAGACTAAACAAGGCTCAGTAGTCTATTGCGTTGGTGAAGGCTTGCAAGGTGTTTATGCCCGTTCGTTAGGCTGGCATACGCACCACGGACTAGACTCTGGTAAAGCCGACCTTTATTTACTAAAGATTGCTAAGGGACTTCAAGATGCCGATACAGCTAAGGCACTATATAAGGCGGTTAAAGAGCACACAAACAACAACCCACCCAAATTAATAATAATAGACACTCTCTCTAGGTACTCCACAGGTATCGATGAGAACAGCAACAGCGATATGGCTAAGTTTATTGAGACCATCACTAATGAGCTATCCCTGCCCCTTAACTGTAGCGTTATGTTAGTACACCATACGGGGAAGGTGGGAAGCAGCGCTCGTGGAGCTTCGGCACTAAACGGAGCGTTAGATGCCGAGTGGAGCTTATCCAAAAACGGCCTGACTGCCACCATGAAAAACACTAAGTCCAAAGACCATGCAATGCCTGATGCCCTGGTCTTTGAGATGCTGACGACTCCTATAGAACCTGATAGTAACCTAACGACCTTAGTGCCTAAGCTAGTAGTTAATCCATTTACGGAAGGAGCCCTAACGGTGGAGCAGGAGTTAAGAGGCGAAGGTAGGACGAGGGCTAGTAAGGCCGAAGCACTCTTTGCTTATCTTCAAGATACCTATGACGGTGAAGG
>CAWVYO010000304.1:0-3812 GCA_963934385.1 uncultured bacterium | reverse complement strand
TTCAAATATGCTTGCCAGGGTTCACCGTCGTTTCTGACCATTCTCTATAGGGTTCATTTCCAGCGATAGAGGCATTTAGCGGACATAGAGTACCGAATCTCTGCCCATTTCTGCACCACAATACTCAGACTCCTGTTCGCCCCCGACGACGCGATCCCGTCAGCGTCGAAAAGGCACAAGGAATCGAACCCAAAAAGGTGGAGGCGGCGGGAGTCGAACCCGCGTCCGAAGTCGCTCAGCCTTGGCTTCTACATGCTTATCCCGCTGATACAACCCCTTGCCCACCCAGCGGGCGCGGTGAACAATGGGGCGACGGTAATTCTGAAAAGATTATTTTTCCTCCCCCGAGCCCAAACCGTGTGACTTTCGGGAGTATTCAGGTAAAACACATCCAAATGGGACCCCTGACGTGAAATCCATTCGGACGGCGCTCACTTATGCTGCGAGTGCGAAGCCTTCGTTATTGTTGGCATCTATTTTTTTGTTCAGTTTTTAGCGAGCTCCAAACGTGCTCGGCATGCGACCTAAACCTACCACGGCCCCGTCGAAACCGTTTCGCCCCCTTGTTTTTTGTTAAACCAAGCCCCAGACACGACGAACAGTCTGGAACACTTGCGTTCTTATAAATAATCACTCTCAGGTGATAGTAAAGCTCGAAGCTAAAAAATTGCTCAGATCTACAGCTCTCCTTCGTACTCCAATGAGGCGGAACACGGGAACTCAGAGATGTTCATTTGCTCAGCGAACATTTCGCAACCGTTTCCACTGCAGTCGATGTTTAACTGGAATGTACCAAACATCTCTTCTGGAGCAGTCCACTCCCCATCGATTGAATTTTGAAAAGTGAGTGTAGTGCCTTGTTGACTCTCAACCTCATCTATAATTACACATAGGGGGAAGCCTGGGAATTCCCAGTCACATTCAACAACAGGATCACGATCAAAACCAATACTTATCTTGTCCCCGTCCCAGCTAAACCTAGCGGTTGCGGTGTCGTTCGGCTCTGGAACTCCAAAAGCATCGCCACAGTCATTTGAGATTACCGCCCCTGGGTTCAAGGTGTATCTACCCTCTGTAGGCTCCCAACCACCTGTATCAGTTGTTGTGGTACTCCCTGTTCCTGTAGTTGCCGTGTCTGTTGTCACAGCCGTTCCAGTATCAGTGATTCCAGAGTCAGTTGTCGCGGTGCTGGTTGTCTCAGTGTCAGTGGTTGTTGTGACACTGGTGTCTTCAATAGTTCCAGACTTACTACAAGAAACAAGTAGTAAAGGACATAATAGTAGATAGCGAATAGCCATTTTAGCCCTCCTATTTAGTTTTAGTGATTACAGTTTTCGCCGTGTACGTGTTCTTCATCGTGCGCTTCTTCATGATCATGACCGTGATCTTCGTTGCCGTCAACACCGTGTGGGTGACCGTGGGCTACTTCTTCATCAGTGGCATCGCGGACTCCGGCTACCTCGATTTCAAAAACGAGAGTCTCGCCTGCTAATGGGTGGTTGATATCAACCCATACAAGCTCACCTTCAATTTTTGAGATGTAAAGCATCATCATCTCGCCTTCTTCGCCCTCAGCTTGGAACCCCATACCGACCTGAAGGTCTGCATCCTCGGGGAACTGATCGCGGCTTACCTCTTGAGCACCCGGGCCCATACGCTCGCCATAGCCATCTGCAGGGGCAACCTCAACAGTTTTTAGGGCACCTACTTCTAACCCAGCGAGTCCAGCTTCTAGCCCTGGAACGATGTTTCCTGCACCGTGAAGGTAGGGAAGGGGAGGGTGACCTTGTGACGTATCTAGAACATCCCCGTCCTTGTTTGTTAGGGTATAGTGGATCAACGCGATCTTGCCTTCTTCGATTGTTGCTAGTGACATTATATGGTAGCTCCTAATGGTTATTTTGACTGGTTAACCCAATTAAAATTTATTCCCAAACAAACATCATGTGCCGAGCGTTGTGCTAGCCAAAACCGGCAAAAAAATGGTCTTATTATGAACCCGCAATTGCCTCTTATAATATTATTAATCTCTAGCGGTTGCTCTGGGTCAAAGAGCGACGACACCAACTCATCTACGCAGGACACATTCCCCGACACCATCACGGACAGTCTGTGGGCTGACTCCGTTACCGAGCTGACCACGCACGCCTCTGTGGTAGGGGATCTCTCTCATGGAGCGACTATCGATCTATCATTTGCCTCAGAGAGCGACATGGCTTGTTGGCCAGCTACAGAGAACACGAACTTTGAGGGTAACCACGTATATTACGCGATGGCGATGCCAGCGGATTCAAGCCTAACCGCCACAGTTGTACCGGAGTCGGATGTAGATGTGAGCATCTATATGTACCAGCTTGCCAGTGACTCCTATTACACCCCAGATGAGGTCCCGTATTCTGTCTCCTGTGAGGCGGGGTACGACATGGTTAACAACTCAAACCCCGGGAATACTGAGTCAGCCTCCGTCACCTCTTCTACAAATCCATACAATGTCTTTATAGGTGTGGCTGGCGCCGCAGGTGAGATCTCTGGTGGATACACACTCTCCCTGATTCTAGAGAACGACTGATTCCCGTAGTGTTCAGCTTAGTCGCAGTTTGCCATGACACCGTAAGTGATGTCGATCTCATCTCCACCTGAGGGGCGGTCAGCTGTAAGCACAACCGCGTTCTGAACTGAGTCAAACATCCACTGTCCCGAACGGACATTACCGTTGATAAAGACCTCTATCGTCTCCTCCACGGCAGCCTGTGAGAGAACAAAAGTGTCCATGTTGATCGACGTACTGGCCAGTGTGCCCATGTAATTGGACCAGTCGTCGTCACATATATTTAAGAACGCCCCTCCGGTGTAGGCGGCGGCGTCGTAGTAGCGAACGCCAGCGTCCGCCCCACATGAGTTATTGTTGCCGCTTGGATCACCCGCCACCGCACTCAGGCGCACGTAGGTTGCGTCTCCTTTCTTGGCGATGATCTGGTCGGCGTAGTCCTGCCATGCCCCGGAGCTTTGCTCTTCTTCATCGGAGACCATTATTACGTGTAGAAGAGCGCCTGGGCGCATGAAGCCATAGTTGCACTCACCGTTGTCGGTCTTGTCCACTGCGCGAGATGCTGGAGTTAGCAGCGCCTCTTGAAAGTCGTTGTCGAAGAAGTCCCATCGCTGGACCTCTTTTGTGAACGTGTCTTCGTAGCCCGCTGTGTTTGAGGTCAAGATTCCCGTTGTATTGCAGCCATCGTCTTCGTTGGCGACGATAAGCTGCCAGTCGTTTGTGTAGCTGTCTAGTGTGTTGATAAAGTAGTTAAAGTTACTCGCTAGGCGCCATGCATCGGTGGTCATAGAGCACGACAGATCGACGAGAAATACGATGTCTGATTTTGGGTTGTTGGGGAGCTCCCAATGGTCTGAATTCGTACCCGAAATTATCGCTTCTCCAGTCATATCACCAACTCGTACACCCATTGGCTCATCAGAGGTGACTCTAATGTCCCCAGTGGCGTCCCCTTCAGAGCTGGGGTCGAAGTCTACGTGTGCCCAAATTGACTCGCCAGGTGCGAGGTCTAAGGGGAGTTCGTGTTCGAACGTGAGGTTGAAGTCGTTACCCGTTGTCTTTACCTCGCTTATCTGAACCGAGTCTGTTCCAATGCTCAGGATTTCGATGTCACCTTCGTTGGGGCAACCCAGGTATGTGCGACCAAAATCGTATGTGGAGGGGTCGAGGCGCAGCTCTGGGACAAGCCCCTCACCAGATAGTGAAACTAGAGCCATAGGCAGCTGCTCGTCATTCGAGGTGACTATTACGTTTGCGGTCTGAC
>CAWVYO010000303.1:0-3865 GCA_963934385.1 uncultured bacterium | reverse complement strand
CCCTTCACCGGACGCCGCCGTCTGTGATTGCTCTTCGGTTGTTACCTGTGCGCCGCTTGAGGAAGTGGTCTGAGAGTCAGTTTCTTGTTTCTGTTGCTGTTGTTGTGCGATAAACCATACCTCAAAATTCGCTAATTAATATAACACGTACCATAATGTGTCTTACTGTGCGATAGCCTTGATAAGGAAAAGAGGTTGAGTAACCTATTATATTTTGCGTTAATACCGCTTTTAGCTTGTGGAGGTGGTGCTGTTGACACCAGCGAGACTGCTACGGATACATCTACTCTTACTACTACAGAGCCAGATGAAATCTACGGATGCACAGATGAAACAGCCTCAAATTTTGATAATGAGGCTACTCTGGATGACGGCACTTGCCTATATGAGGGTCTATGGTCTTGGGATGAGACTCCAGATGGACCCTATGGTCGTACAGAAATAGGGAACTGGGTGGGCGATCGTGAGGTCGATGCGTTGACCTATGACCTAACAACAGGCATACAGAACACGCTGGTAATGTTGGTTAAAGAGACAGGTACAGCTGACGCCATGACTGTTGAGCAGGCAGAGATAATGTTGGAGCAAGTTCGTCAGTGGTATCTTACGAATTCATTTGGTCTGGTTGACTTCAATTTTGATGTGATCGGTTGGTATGAAGGCGATGCTAATTATGCAATGCAGATGGGCGCTGTGGCCGATGCTATTGATGAGGGCTACGATCCCGATAATTACGACAGGTTTCTAACCTTGATGTCTGGGGAGACAGGTGGTTTTCAGGGGGGCGGTTCAACGATTGGTATGGAAGAAATGTACATCGTGCAGAACAACGGTGTGGGACGTTGGTACACTGGATCTCTCTGTTACGTAGCTCAGGTTGTGGAAGCTGACTGGATTGTTTTTACGATCGTTCATGAACTCGGGCACTCTCATGGTTTGAGTCATCATGCAGGTCTGAATGGAATCTCGGGGTGGTGGGATCAATATGGTTCTCAGATGGACACTATGGGTGCTGGAGCACCATACCAATTTGGAGCGTTATTTCAGGCTCGCCTGGGCTGGATAGGTCATGATAACGTAGTGACGGTTTTGGAGAATGGCACTGTTAATGTATCTAACGTTGAGGAATATGGGGCCACCGCTGCTAGGGTATACCTGCCACCCGATGCATATGGAGAGCGTTGGCTCTGGCTATCAAGTCGCGAAGAGGCTGATAGTCATTCAACCGTAGTTATAGATCGTGTTCAGCAGCTACCGTACGCAGACGGTACTGTTCCGTACCCAGTTACTCTGGATGCCACTCCTGAAACCCAGACTATAAGACACAATCGAGATTCCCACCTTCACCCTGGGAGATCGTGGCACGAACCGTCTTTAGGGCTGACAGTAACAAATATTGGTGCAGATCAGTCAGGCGCAGAACTCTATGTTCACTTGAGTGATGGGTCTCCAAATGTGGCCCCAGAGATATTAGAAGTATCAGCTACCGTTGATGTTTTACAGGAAACTTGGGAGCTATCACTCGAAGTTTTAGCCTCCGATTCGGACGGCGATGAACTTTCTTATTTCTGGGACTTGGGTCTAGCGGTAGGTCAGGGTCAGTACCTGGCTGGTGATCATACCGACGGATCAACGGCGGTTGTTACTCTTCAGTCGGAACCAAACCATAGGGTGCGAGTTGTGGTCTCTGACAGACGCGGCGGTGAGATCTGGGGTTGGGTGGATTTAGGTAACTTTGTTGGTGAACCGCCAGATGTCGGTGAGATAAGCAGCTCCACGGATGGGCTTGTTGTTACATATAGCGCCAGTAATAGTGATGATGAAGCATTGATATGGACATGGGATTACGGCGACGGGGTAATCGACCATTTTAGGGAACCAGAGCACGAGTACCCTCAAGGTGGAGATTACGACGTGGTGCTGACTGTGTTTGATGGCGAGACAGTAGTGAAGAGAGAAGTCACCGTGAGTGTGTCAGAGTGATACTTTAATTTCTAATTAATCGGGGCTTCGAGCAACGATTGTGACCTCGTGACGACCATTGTTCCTCCACCCCGATTCGTGGTGGATTACATTTAGGTCTTCGAATAATCCGCCGATCTCTTTTTCATCCAAAAGGAACCTCTCAGAGGGGCTACTGTGTCGCTCTAGATTTTTAACTGTTGCCTGTACTACGGCAACCACACCACCTGGACTCAGTAGTTCATTGATAGTTTTATACAGCTCTGTTTGGCAGTAGTTGACGACGATGATGAGATCCCAGGGGCCGACTGGCGGGCTGTCCTCTTCTAGGTTGATTTTGGACAACTTTAGATTGAGCCCAAGCCCTATCGCGTTTTGGCTAGCTTGCTTCAATCCCTCTGACGAAACATCTAATAAGGTTACATCCAGTCCTCGCTTGGCTAGCCACACCGCATTTCGCCCAGATCCTCCAGCGAGGTCTAATGCTCGACCGTTGAACGGCAACAACTCACTAACTGCCAATAGCCCTTGGTTGACTGTTCCGTGGTCGTTTTTGTCACGTGAAGCGTAAATTTTGTCCCACTTTACCTCAGCGTTGCCCATTACAAAAACCTGTTAAAGAAGTCCTGACCTCTATCGTTACTTATGACGAATGCTGGGAAGTTCTTTACTTCAATCTTATGGA
Source organism: uncultured bacterium (assembly GCA_963934385.1). Lineage (GTDB taxonomy): Bacteria > Myxococcota_A > UBA796 > UBA796 > CAJQPC01 > CAWVYO01. The sequence continues at coordinate 1,218 of CAWVYO010000303.1, read as the reverse complement.
CGGCCTCCATGCCTAATTCTGGATAGTCGATGATCTCAACCTTGGTGATGCAATCACGACCCAATCTAGCGGCTGGACCGCCGGCAGAGCCTAGATAGAAGCCACCGTGGGTCTTGCATGACTCAGCAACACATTTATCTCTATTACCCTTGGCTAGCATGACCAGGGAGGCTCCAGCGGCCTGGAACGGCTCGACGTATGAGTCCATTCGCTGAGCGGTGGTGGGACCAAATGACCCAGAAGCGTAACCTTTTGGGGTTTTAGCAGGACCTGCGTAGTATACCGGATGGTTTTTCATGTATTCGGGAAGATCGCCTGTCGACTCGAGAACCTTGAGCAGTTTTGCATGAGCTAGGTCTCTTGCTACTACAAGAGGACCGTTTAGTAATACAACATCGCCGATCTTTAGGCGGGACAATTCCGAGCGGATAGCGTCCATGGGTTGATTTAAGTCTATAGCTTTAGTCGTCCCCTTTTTCCCAGTCTGCTCGCCTTTTAAGAATCTAGATGGATTTGTGTCCAACTGCTCAATCCAGAGCCCATCGCTATTTATTTTTCCTAGAATGTTTCTGTCGGCGCTACACGAAACCCCAACTCCTATAGGACAGGAGGCACCGTGACGTGGTAGTCGGACTACTCGAACATCATGACAAAAGTATTTCCCACCAAATTGTGCGCCGATGCCTATTTTTCTAGTCATCTCAAGAACTCTTGATTCAAGATCCAGATCTCTAAATGCCCGTCCTGTTTCGTCACCGCTAGTAGGTAGATTGTCGTAATAGCCAGTACTAACGAGTTTTGTGACCTTCATCGTCATCTCGGCGGAGAGTCCGCCGATAACTAGGGCCAGATGGTAAGGCGGGCAGGCTGCTGTTCCGAGCTTGAGGATGGCTTCCTGAATGAACTTGTCCATCGCGTCAGGTCGCAATAACGCCTTTGTCTTCTGATGAAGCGAAAATTTGTTGGCAGAACCCCCTCCTTTTGCTACGAAAAGAAACTTATATTCTTCGCCTTTTGTGGCATAGATGTCGAGCTGGGCGGGGAGGTTGTTGCCTGTGTTCTTCTCCTCGAACATGGTGATTGGTGCGACCTGTGAATAACGTAAATTACGTTTCTTATATGTGTTGAGGACACCTAAAGAAAGCGCTGATTCGTCCACACCATCAACTAAAACACGATCCCCCCTCATTCCCATTATTGCAGCGGTTCCCGTATCTT
>CAWVYO010000302.1:0-3899 GCA_963934385.1 uncultured bacterium | reverse complement strand
GCGATCCTTATACCCCTCATTCTTGGTGACGCGGCTATGGGTTACGCAATGTGGGCTACTGGTCCAGGCGAGCTGTTTACCCCGAGGGATACTAGCGTAGTTCAGCTGGGCGGTGTCACTGGTGTGACCTTGGGGGCCCTAGTGTCGCTTATGGTCGCTGACGATACTCAAGCGGTCGCCATAGGCAGCATGATCGGAGGTGCTTTGGGTGCCTATGCTGGTGTGCGACTCACAGATAGGCTCTTGCCAGATTTGGAAGAGTTGACTGCGAACATAGACCTTCCGGATCTTCCCGGTGTCTGGGCGCCGACCTTCTCACCGACAATCATGGAAGATGGCTCAGTTGGCGGTCATGTAGGGCTAACAGCTATCGGCTGGTAGCTATTTTTTGAGGTCCCGCATTATCTCGGCGGCTGCATTTTTTGCGACCCCTTGCCATGCTTGTTCTAGCGCCTTTCCGGTGCCAGCAGCGTCAAGCAAAGGTCCTAGGAACCTGCCAGCCTTGTAGTCGTGATGAACGGTAATCCTGGTGTTGGTAGATGGTTTTTCTGTTCGAAGTGACCAGGTGAGAGAGCCTTCAACCCTCTTACCCTCGATCTTACAGAGAACTCTTCTGCCGCTGTGGCTAGTATCAGGACGATCAAATATGTAATGTATCTTTACCGGGCGAGGTGACCCTGAAAGCTCCATTCGCCATGACTTGTCTCCGTCTGGACTAAAAGATGTGAAACTTGCGGCAAGTGCTCGACCGTGATTTTGAGGCTCAGATAGCCACTCCAACACCGCTTCTCTCTTGACTCCCTCGACTAATGCATCGGTTGTTACCACTGGCATGTTCGCAACTCCTTTCAGACCACTATATAACACCAAACTGGAGGCGCCATGATAGGGCTTATACCCTTTGCAATACCCCCTTGGACAGCAAGAGTCTATCATTTAGGCCCTATTCCTATAGATCCGTGGATGACATTAGTCTGTGTTGGGATCATAATTGGGCTTGAAATATCAAGATCTAGGGGCATAAAACTCGGACTTGATACAAGAGACGTAGTGGACGGCGCAGCTTTTACGGTTATCTGCGGGTTTATTGGAGGACACCTCCTTCACGTCCTTGGCTATCACCCCGAGCGGTTAGAGACCGAAGGGTGGATCTCTCTAGTGAAGATCTGGACTGGTTACTCCTCTATGGGTGGTTTCGTTGGGGCAGTGATAGGGTTCCTTATTTTCTTTACGTACATTCGACCTAGACCAAGGTGGGTTCATGCTGACACGCTGATCTTTGGCTTCCCAATAGCACAGATGTTTGGACGTCTAGGTTGTGTATCTGTGCATGACCATGTTGGTGCGGTAACAAGTTTTCCGCTCGGTATATCCTTTGAACCAGGTCAGTTGACTGGAATCGATGGTGCGCGAATTATGGAGGCGTCAGTTCGCCATGATCCCGCCCTATATGAGGCTATAGTTTGCCTTATCATAGGTTTGGTTTTCTTTTATCTAGCCAAGAAGCCACGCCCGTCAGGCTTCTTTATAGGTGTATGGTGCCTGATGTATGCGCCTGTTCGCTTTTCATTGGATTTTATGAGGGCTGCTGGTCTAAAAGCTGACGACGTTCGATACTTTGGTCTTACTCCGGCTCAGTACATTACCCTTTCGATGGTGGTGTTCGGTCTCTATTTACTAGTGAAAATGAGCCGTAAAAATGAAGCTGTACCTGAACAACAGAACAACTAGCTGTTAGAGTTAGAGAGTTATCGCAACACATTATTGGAGTCACAATGTCAGAGTCAATCCCCGCAATGATCACCGCTGGTATGAAGGTCGCAATGAGGGCCCGCGATAAACCTCGCCTGGCTACCTTGAGAATGGTTCGCGCAGGAATAATTGAAGCGGATAAGTCTGGTAAAGAGTTCTCTGAGGCAGACTATCAAGGGATGTTGCGAAAGATGGTGAAGCAGCGGGTTGATGCCGCTCAGACCTACACTCAAGGGGGGCGGCAGGATATGGCGGATGCGGAGCTCTACGAAGTCTCGGTGATAGAGGAGTTCTTGCCTAAGCTAGCCGATGAGAACCAGACACTCGCGTGGGTAAAGGAGGCTATCATAACAAGTGGAGCCACCAGCCCTGGAGATATGGGGAAGGTTATGGGTGCGCTCATGAAGTCTCATAAGGGCGAAATAGATGGCGGTTTGGCGAGAGGACTTGTTAGTTCCGAGTTGTCAGCCTAATGTTCAGACGGCTGCTAATAGCGAATCGTGGTGAAGTGGCTGTACGCGTCATGCGCACGGCTCAGAGAATGGGGCTTGAAGTGGTAGTCCTTACCACTCCGGATGAGCGCGAGCTCGAGTGGCTGAAGTCAGCTGACGAGGTGGTCTGTTTAGGCGGCTCAAAGTCCTATCTAAATCAAGATGAAATCCTAGAGGTGGCTAGGATTTCTCGATGTTCTGCCATTCACCCTGGTTGGGGGTTTTTATCTGAGAATCCGAGCTTTGCGACTCGCTGTCAGGCTGCTGGTTTTACTTTTGTAGGACCTCGCCCCGCTCTAGTTAGAAGGATGGGCGACAAGGTACAGGCTCGTAAAACCATGAGTGCATTGGGACTTAGCCCTATTCCAGGCTCTGATGGGGCTGTGAAGACCCCTGAGCACGCTCGAGAGTGGGCTCAACGGATTGGATATCCTGTGCTTCTGAAGGCGGCCTCGGGCGGTGGCGGTCGCGGTATGCGCAAGGTCTATAACGAGAATGATTTAGAGGAGGCGTTTTGGAGCGCGACCACGGAATCGGTGGCGAGCTTTGGCGACGCCACGCTCTATTTGGAGAAGCTCATTGAGGGTGGGCGCCACATTGAATTTCAGGTCGTCGGAGACAACTGGGGCAAAGTTGTGGTTTTGGGTGATCGTGAGTGTTCCATTCAGCGTCGTCATCAGAAGCTTCTAGAAGAGAGCCCGTCTCCTGCCGTGAGCGATGAGTACAGGGCTGAGATTGCCCAAAAGATAACTATAGCTCTGACAAAAGCTGGTTACACCTCGGCGGGTACTGTCGAGATGTTGAGGGATTCAGAAGGTAACCTATACTTTATGGAGCTAAACACTCGCCTTCAGGTAGAGCACCCAGTCACAGAGATGGTCTGTGGTTTAGACCTCGTTGAGATTCAGCTTCGAGTTGCCGCCAATGAGGCACTTGATGTTGATAATGTGACCCCATCGGGTCACGCCATTGAGGTGAGAATAAACGCAGAAGATCCCGAGCGAAATTACGCACCTACCCCTGGAAAGGTGACAAAGCTGTCTCTGCCAAGGGGCGAGGGAATAAGAGTGGAGACGTATCTCTCAGAAGGGGACACGATCTCTCCTCATTTCGACTCAATGATCGCAAAGGTGATAGCCCATGGGCAATCTAGAGATCAGGCTATAGAGCGTCTAGAGGCAGCTCTATCGGAGATGGTTGTGGGCGGAGTCTCGACAACTATAGCTCTGCAACAAAGGATATTGGCGAGCGCGAGTTTTAGAAGCGGTGACTACAACACCAGTACCCTCGAAGGAGGTCTATAAACATGGCAAGGCTCTGGTTAGATTCTATTGGTGACGAATTAGTAGATGTAGTAGGGGAGAGCGAGGCCAAGGTCAATCGCGCATACATCGAAGGGTTAGACGCTAACCTCGACGAGAAGCGAGCGATCGTAAAGCAGGGCTGGGGTCAGAAGTACATAGATCGAGTCCACGAAAAGGGGAAGCTGACCTCTTGGGAGAGGATCGAACTTATTGCGGACGAGGGAACAGAAGCATCTCCGTTTGGCACCTTGGTGAACTGGGGGAGAGACTTTTCGGGAAGCCGTCGACCCGCGCCGGGAGCAGGGGTCGTGACGGCCTTTGTTAAGATTCAAGACCGCTGGGTCGTAGTGGT
>CAWVYO010000301.1:0-3899 GCA_963934385.1 uncultured bacterium | reverse complement strand
AACAGGACCGCCTGTTACGACCGACTCACCACCAGCCAATGCTGCGTCGCGAATAGCCGCGTTCACATAGAGATCTCTTATCTGATCTGACTCGCCCCCATCAACCAGCGGAATTCGCCAAAGCCTGGTGGCCATCTGAGAATAAAGTTCTCCAGCACCAGGTAAGTCTCCGTTTTCAGCCTTCCATTGAGCCAAATCTCTGTACGCGTGAGCCATATGCCCCAACACCCGCATAGACACGCCGTCCCAGCTAAATTCACCGTAAAAATGAGCGGATGGAGTAAAGCCAGAGCGCACATTCTCCCACGCTGGATTTTCAGCAGGTATAGGTGGGTGCTGAACCCCTGCCTGAGCCTCCATCATGTTTGAACCCATTGGGTTGTCGGGCAACTCTGTTACTTCTGGAGATGGGCTAGAGCAACTGATCAACAATGTAATTGTAAAAAACTTCATCATCGAGACATCATATCACCTCATTTGATTCCGCACCGCTCCGTTGTTCTGTTATTGTCGATCCATGAGTTCGAATAACTACAACCCCAACACTGCACCGTCCACATGGAAACTCAAAGCCCTCATGGTCGTGATGGGTATTTTAGTGGCTCTATTTATAGCCGAGATCTCGATGCGTTTCCGAGCGCCACTAGGGCATGAAGCGATGCTATTCGGAGCGCCGGACTTCTCACACCCGGACTTATATGTGGAGGATCAGGAGCTGCATCTTGTACCTAACGCGGGATTCTCAGGTAGCGTTAGCACCCTAGAATACACAACAACGGTAAACATAAACAGTATCGGTACCAGAGGTCCTGAACTCGAGCCAAAGAGACAGGATGAGCTCCGGCTTCTGGCTATGGGGGACTCCTTTACCCTTGGTGTGCAGGTCGAGGATAGCGAGACATTCTCCGCAATAATGGCGAGAGATCTATCCGATAGACTGGACCGACCTGTTTCTATATTGAATGCGGGAGTAGATGGATTTGGCACAATACAGGCTGCGATTTTAGCGGGCAGGTTGGGTAACGCGACAGATATCGACGGGTTGATATTGACCTTCTTTACAGGCAACGACTTCTGGGACAATGGACACTACTCATCGAGGATTGCAGCGGATCAAATAGAGTTCCAGCCACCTACCGCCCCCACTCTCTCACCTATTGATAGGGTTCTGGGGAGAGTCTCCTACCTATACGCCTGGATTAAGGTGAACATAAAAGCAAGAGCCCTAAGATCTGATCCGCCTCGAATCCAGCGATACTCCAACGAATTGAAGATATTTGTTAGAGGTGACTCGACTATACGTAGATCGATAAACCCTACTAATGCAGCCCTCAATAGGCTGAAGAGGCTCTGTGATCGCAACGCATGGGATTGCTTCGTCGCAATAGCGCCACCAGCCTTCGTGGCTCACGGAGAACGCCTATCATCTACATTTGACCTAGTGGGTATCGATCCTAATACAGTTGACCCATTACTGCCCAGTCGCGCCGCGAGACAGGCAGCTCAGGCGCTCTTCCCCACAATTGATCTAAGCTCAGCACTAATAGACGCGGGAGCCGACGAGCCGCTCTATTTTAGATTCGATGGGCACTGGAATAGAGCGGGGCATAGGGTAGTGGCCGACACTTTGACCCCATGGCTTGCAGATCTACTGACCGAGAGTGAAGCTGATGTCCGAAGATGAGATAGCGCGAGATGCTATTCTAGGAATTACAGGACCTTGGAATAGAGTTAGCTCGGGGCTAAATACTGGACCAAAGGAGTGGTGGGTAAGCAGCGTAGGTATTGCAATAGAGGGTAGTGAATCGCGTGTAAAACGAGAGTTTATGCGCTGGAGCAGCAGCACCCACCAAGGACGACCAGAACTACTCGCACACGGAGGCAATTTTGTCGTCTGGGGGCTCGAGATCAAAGAGACAATACAGAGACCAACAAGTCCCCTTTCAATCATTGATCTCTGGCGACCAGAGCAAACTCAAGAAATTACCGGCACTATAAAAGAGGTTCTAAATCGCCTAGCTGGAGACAACGACTCTGCCTCTCCAGAGAAACTACTGAAAAGGTGTGGCATCAAGCGCAAAAACGCAGATCGTCTATTGAGGCTCGAGATCTCAATCGAGGGTCACTGGGGTGACACCCTCGGGGGAGTTCGCGCAGGCTGGATTGTCTGCTCTGGGGACGATTACATATCACTTAGCTGGGGGCGCTCCATGAAGGGGTTCTGGGAGGTAGACCGCGCAGCAGTACAGCTTGAAACAGGCTTAGACAATGTAGAGCTCTCCGACCTAAACGACAGTGACCGCCTGTTCTTGCTGTTCACTGCTTTACGTGAGATGAACCACAACGGCGACCCTGAATTAGTAAAGACTCTCATCGCCCCGTGGCTCACCCCAAATGATCCCGAGGTTGTCTACGTGCAGATAAATGGCCCTGAATGGATCGATTCATCCGAATGGCTACCTGCCGATGGGATGGTGAAACCCCACACCGCTCGTTGGCTCTTACACCATATCCACGGGATCTCACTAGCTACGGCTAAGCTCGAAGTGATCTGCACGCCACCCATCAGAGCGGGCAACAAACCTCAACGGCGGGAGCCTCTCGAGCTTCGCCGTAATCGCCTGTTTTCCAAGTGGTCTGATGGGGTGCAAGTAGACGACATAGGGCTTTTTTCAGCTACACCAGAGGCGTTGGCGTTGGAACTAACAAGAGACGCATCTGGGGTTGTTTTCGACGCCACCTGTGGTGTGGGGTCCATAGCCATAGCAGCGGCACGCAACCCAAATGTATCCAAGGTCATAGCCGTTGACACAGACTCGAACCGCCTAGAGATGGCTAGACACAACGCTAATATCTATGGCGTAGCAGAGCGTATCGAGTTTATTCATGGCGATTCCAATGAGGTTATTCAAAAACATACTCCAGATCTAGTCATTGCAGACCCACCCTGGGGCGGTCGAGACTGGGACCGCGAAAAAACAGATCTGCATAGCCTTGGGATGGAAATGATGACAATAATGAAAACTCAATGTGAGTTGATATTGAAACTTCCCCTAAGCTTTGACCTCTCCTGCCTACCTGGGCAATGGACTCCATTGGCCATGATCGACTCAAGAGGAATTATCAAATTTATTAGAGTGTCGCGCCCTCCGAATATCGCATAATTATTTGCATTTTTTAACTTGATTATGTGTGTCAAATAGATGTAAAGTAGGTGTATACAAGCACTACAAAATACGGAGCAAACAATGTCGAATAAAAAACCTGCTGGGCTAACTCATGCGCCAGAATATGACTCAACGCAAGACGTGGACGACTCTAAGGTTGAATCGATCCCAGAACAGGCAGTATTCGATGTTCACAAGCTCGCATACTACCAAGAGTTGGAGCGTAAGAGGGCGCACACGACCAAGAGCCTCCTGTTTGTTCTAATGTTCTTATTAATCGCTGTTGTAATGATTCTAATCAGTACCAATAGTCGGAAAATGACTGAAAACATGGTGTCTCAAACCCATCAACTACAGTTGCGACTAAACGACGCAACCATGGAGAGAGGTGTAGTCATTGACCAACTAGAGCAGACCAATGTCCAAGATACTCTCGATGAAATTTTAGAACGACTAGAGGCCATAGAGACCTCAATTTCTGGAGAAGTAACAGAGTAAACTTGATCTGCGGGTACCTACGCAATATAGGCATCGCGATTGTTAGATCTTTTATTTTTTATGATGTCTGAGTGTTAGGATCTCCCCTCAGAGGGAGTTCATTAACTATAGGGAAGCCGGTTAGACTCCGGCGCGGCCCCCGCCACTGTAACTGGGGACGTCCAACTGAAAACCACTGGGAAACCGGGAAGGCAGTTGAGACGCTCGATCCAGAAGCCAGGAGACCGACCTCAT
>CAWVYO010000300.1:0-3964 GCA_963934385.1 uncultured bacterium | reverse complement strand
CCGCCTCATAGGTCCAGACGACTGAACCGTCTGAGGCATTCACCCCATAGGTTATGCCGTCTTTGCTACCACAGATGAACAACTGTGCTGACGAAACCACATTAGCGGTGATCTCATTGTTAGTTTCGAGCCTCCAAACCTCTTGTCCAGTTTCCCTGTCTAGCCCGTATAGGTTCCCGTCGACGCTACCTATTGCAACTACGTCATCGACCACTGCAGGGCTTCCCAGAATCCATCCACTGGTCTCGAATTGCCATAAAATCTCACGGCTCACTAAAGAGACCGCTCGAAAGTTAGAGTCGTTGCTACCGAAGTAGAGTACGTCTTCTTCAATGACGGGTTGTGACCTTATCCAACCACCAGTCTCTATGCTCCAAAGTTGCTCACCGCTGATCGCATCGACCACATGAAGGTGACCATCAAATGTACCAACGTATATAGAGCCATTGTGTTCAATTAGAGAGGAGGTAGCACCACCGCCCAATTCTATACTCCAGACTGTCTCTCCCTCGGCCGCGTCTATTGCCACCACCCCACGAAGACCCGCTACATAGACCAAACCTCCAGCGGCAACAGGGGTCATGTCTACCCCTCCGCCGTGACGGTTTATCCAAGCCACAGAATCCGATGGTCTCGCCGAGAATGGTCTCACGATCATTGTCTCATCAATGGGTTCGCTTCGTACCTCAACTGCCGCTACTATCGCAGAAAAGACTACCAATAATGTTACCCAGATATCCTTCAATGTCGCAATCCCTTTAGTGACGGCATAATTACCCTAAGAACATCCATGTTGAAACAAAGAAATCGGAGAACTTGTTGGATTCCATCATCACCAAGCCCGGCTTCAGTTATGGTTTTCGTCCATCCGCCTGCTCCGACTGTAGGGGCGCTTGCTGTAAAGGCGCTGGAGGTAACGTTTGGCTCTCTCCAGATGAGCTTGCCGCAATCGCTAAACATCTCGCCATTTCTGAGTTTCATTTTGTAGACGAATACACTGTCCGAGTGAACAATCGGCTAACCATTAAGGAGCGGTACGATCCAGTTGAAGGGGCTGTATGTATGCTTTTTGACGAGTCGATCGGGGGGTGTTCGGTTTATGAGTCACGCCCTAAACAGTGTAGAACTTTCCCGTTTTGGAAACAGCTAAAGGACGGCGGTGTCGAGGACGAAGATTGCCCTGGCGTTATTCACCCCCAACCGGGAGAGTTATAGTTCGGCTCTTGAGCCTTCTGTTAGCGCGGTCATTTTAGCGATGAATTTCAGGGTGTAAAGCTTGCGCTTGTTTCAACACGTGAGAGCCTAGGTGAGCTCTATGTGATATCAGTCAGCCATTATGCCAGACTGGTTCCCATTTACAATCGCCCAAGACGGCGCCCGTGGCGCGAAGATTCGCTCAATCTCTACACCAGATGGGCTTGGCGACCGAATTCGCTCCGCGGCATTTGCAGAGCTTCAGGCTATTCATGCATTCGAGTGGGCAAGGGCGAAGTTTACTGAAGTCCCGAGTTGGCTTTCGGACGGCTGGGACAGAGTGATAACAGAGGAGAAGAACCATCTTGGTTGGCTGTTGTCTAGAATGGAGACTCTTGGTGTAGACCCTGGAGGGCGGACGGTCTCTATTCGACTCTGGAATACACTCGAAAGAAGTACATCAGCTGGAGAATTTTGCTTTTGGATCACTGAGGCAGAGGAGTGGGGGAGAAAGGCAGCTCACGCCATTGCGCCTCAGATCTCGGCGAGAGACCCGGAAACAGCGGCGATCTTTGAGAGAATCGCCCTAGAGGAGCTATTTCACGTAGCCCTTGGGAAGAGGTACGCTGAGATTAGTGGTTATACTCGGGATTCGGCCCAAGGGAACCGCCAAATATAGATCCCTTTCATCGCTGATTTTATGACGGATGTAACGGTGATGGCCCACCAGATACCGCTAGCACCGTAGCCTAGGTGTACACCTAAATACCACGCTATAGGTACGCGCAAGAGGTTGAACGGAGCCGACAGCCAGAACATCACCTTCGTTGTACCTGCCCCCATCATGGCTCCTTCAAACAGCGCCTCCATCGCAACAAACAGCTGTGAATAACCTATGATTTGGGTGTAGAGGATAGCCTGTTGGTGAACGGCGTCGTCACTTGTAAACAGAGCGGTGAGGGGAGAGCCAAAGAGGAGAAATACAGCCGCGAATGTGACTCCCAGACCTGCAGAAAAGGGTGCGGTCTGGCGTACGACTCTTTTGGCTAGTTCGGGCTTACCCGCCCCGATGTATCGACCCACAAACGATGACACGGCGAGTGAAACCCCGTGAAAACACGGCCAAGTAAACCCCTCCAACGCCGAAAATCCTATCCCTAGGGCGGCGATCACCTCTGGTCCCATTCTGGATATTGAAGTGGCGAGCATGCCCCAGTACACCAAAGTGTAGGCTGCTATGGACGCGGCGACAGGCGCCCCTATAGTGACGACCCTTATAAGCTCTTTTCCCGCCCTAATGTGTGAGGGTCTAAGTCCTGTACGTTTGGCGAGTAGCACAAGTCCAATAGAGGTTGTTAAAAGCCTAGAGCCGTTAGAGGCTAATGCGGCACCTGCTATTCCCAGATCAAGATTATAGATAAATAAAGGTGTAAGAACAATGTTTAGGAGTAGTGACGAAGCATGCAATTTTAGGGGTATCTTCGCCTCTCCCATGGCGATAAAACTCTGATCCACGACAGGAGTTAGCGCTAAGGGGAAGACGGTAATTGAGATTGTGCGAACATACGAAGAAAACTGTTGAGCTGTCTCACCGCTAAGACCAAGTAGAGATGCGATAAGCTCCGCACCAAACCCACCCACCACCATGATGAGAGCTGTAATTATCCAGACACCGTAGAGAGCGGCGCCTATGGATTTTACGCGTGCCTCACTGTCTTGAGCCCCAGTAGCCTGTGCCACCAGTGGGGTGACACCTCCAGAGAGCAGCATGAACATGGCGGCGAAGAGAATAAGGGTAAAGACTGAGGCCCCTAAGGCCCCTTGAGCTTCGGCGCCTAGACCTTGCACCCAGTACTGATCTATCGATCTGTACCCGTGGGTTAGTAGTGCGAACAACATGCTCGGGATCGCCAACCGTAGCAGGTCTTTTGTGGATAGCTTTGTCACGAACTTGCTATACCCTTGTTCAATGAGTTCGTATAGACACCAAAGCTTAGATTATTCATCTGCCTTGCTAGCCATATTTGGTGGGCTTGGCGTAATATTGGTGGTGAGCTTTTCTGTAGAGTCGACGTTGTCACTCTTTCTTGGGGATGCGCTCACCGAAGTGATCTCTCTGACAGCTATTTTGGCTTCGCAACCTATCGCATTAGGGCTCTGGGCTCTTTTCTTGGCTGTAGCAGCCAAGGGTGGGTTGGGCGAGAACATGGGGTTTGTTCGTCCTCGAGCTTGGTGGCCTCTGTTTTTGGTAGTACCTGCAGGGTTCACAGCAGCTGGCGTCGCGGAATTGGTTCGTTGGCTGGCTCCATCCATAGAGATGGGCTCGATAGAGACATTAGAGGGGGTCGTACAAGGGGCAGGGGGCTTGGGTCTTTTGGCCGTTATCTCTTCTCTATTGTTGGCTCCATTGGGAGAGGAGTTTGTTTTTAGAGGTGTGGTTTACCGTGGTCTATCAAACTCCTTTGGTCCCAAACTCGCGATTATTTGGTCGGGGGTCGCGTTCGCCCTCTACCACATAGACCCAGTACACGCGGCTGCAGTCTTGTTGATGGGTGTATGGTTTGGCTGGCTAAGATGGTATACGGGCTCAATTGTCCCCTGTATTTTGGCTCACGTGATGAACAACTCTGTCTGGGTTATCGAGACTCGCTGGGGAGTTAGCTTTGGAGAGACGGGTGTCGTTACAGGGGTTGGTGGACTTCTCGTTTTAATCGGCGTGGTATCCTGGATTCACAGGAGGGGATTTCACCCTGCTGGAAAGATAGCATCC
>CAWVYO010000299.1:0-3979 GCA_963934385.1 uncultured bacterium | reverse complement strand
CGCCTCAATGCTACCGTCTTGAAATGCATCCCAATATTGCTCCATCAGAGCATCTACTGGCTCGAGGCGACCAGCAGCATCAGCCGCCCATGCGCTTAGTCCGGACTCGGTCTGGCTAGGTGGTGACGGGTCGGTGACGTAACCTGCCAGCATATCGACAAGAGCATCTCGCAGCTCACGCCATAGGCGCCGGACACGTCGAGCTGAGGCCACTGGACCCAACACTTTCACTCTTATCTCCTGAGACTGACCAGCTTTTGAGCCACTAAACTCATCGTTGTCCCACCCTTCGATCACTAGAACGACTTCATCACCTGGCATTAAACCCAGCTGCTCTGGAGTCCGGTTGAGGGAACCACTATCTCTACGCTGACCGCCTACAGCTTCTCTAAGCACGAATTCTTCATCTCCAATGCGAACTAAAACCCGTGATATTCCAAAGTCATCCGTTGCCTCCCATGTGATCGGAATCTGCTGACTTAGCTCCACTTCTAGCCTGTCGGAGCTGGAATCCAAAGTTACTATTGGAGGCAGATCCGGCTCAATCTCGATCAGATAATCTGAACTTTGTTGATCGTACTCTTCCTTATCTAGCGTACTCTTAAATTGAAACCGCCAGAAACCATCCTCAACGAGGGTGATGCTGGTAGAAAGATCCCTACCGTCCTCTATGGTCACAGCCTCTGGTACGGCGTCGTTCACAACAACGACTGCCCCCGAAACGGGTTCACCTGTACGGGCGTTTATCAAGACCTGTGTGCCTGGTGGGCCGTGAGCCGTCCCATTTGAATTCCTGACCTCTAGTGGGGATAGCCCAGTGTATTCTGGGTATATGTAGACAAAAGAGATCTCAGCTACCACCGCATCCTCTATTAGCGGTGCCTGTGCAATCTCATCCTCCTCCACGGACTCCTCGGATGTCACCCACGACAAAAGCTCATGGGGGGCTGGCTCGCCGTATATTGTGGCTACGCTCAGCGGTGCTAGTGCACCCAAGACCACTAAAACACTCGGAAACAAAAGGCTGACAGGATGAACACGACGGCTCTTTACAGATGGCATTACCAATAAAACTTTGCCCACAATCGAAGAGAATATCGCGGGCGATTCATGCTCTAACGGCCCCTTAGTCGATCCCGTTAGCCTCTCAGCTACAGTCACAAGGCGCATCCTAAAACTGGGGTACACCTTCTCGACATTAGCGGCCTGTGAGGTCGCCGGCTTCGATCTCATTATAGTCCTCACCAACCATAAGATCTGATAAACCAAACAGATAACAAAGAGCCCTACAGTCGCTACTACAGCTCCAACCTTACTCTGAAAAAGCGTAGCTACACCGGAACCTACCGATACTCCCACAGCCAACCCTGAGATGACAAATAGAGTCGACGACAGAAACGCTCTGCGTCGCTCATACCGATAGAGCGATCTCAACCGCTCCAATATTTGTCTCTCTGCGTTAGACATCTGTCGCCTCACTGCCCTCGCCTGTCACCAACTTCGACTACAACCCCTACATAGCCGTCTACCTGCCGATAAACAGCTAGATCGCTCAGATGATAAAGATAATTTAGCCGCGTAGCTCGATCCCGTACTGCACGCGAAGACCACCGAACATCCTCAAGTCCCCGCAGCCAATAGATACAGCCCTTCTCTTCCCGAATAGAAGTCGATTCAAGCGGATCCAACAGGTTGAAGTGAGATCTCTGTTCCTCCTCAGGCACGACTCTTCCATCTTCGCAAATCAAGGAGCAACGTGAGAGATCACTGTGGCTCATTTGTGGTAACTCTGGATTTATCGAAAGCTCAAAGTCTTCTTCTGACTGATAATAAAGAGTTGATACTTCGGATAATTGAACACTCAACATGAAAGCCGCTGCGACTAACAATAACCAACCTCTCTTGTCCACCACCAGCGCTGCCGCGGGGATCACTGCAAGCCACGAAAACAACGCTACATGACGGCTACCGTAGTCGTCAAACGTCGACAGGGATACGTGTACCACCACAGCCGTCACGAACACCGAGACAAAAAGTTTAGGCCAGCGATACAGACCTAACAGAAACCCAGAACCCAACACAACCGCGCCAAGCAACGAATCAAAGGGCGCCCAATAGGCAAAATTGCCGATATTATTGGCAAACGAGAGCGCTCTAGATTCCGAGCCAGGGGTCTCACCACCGTAAAGCACCATCAAAATGGCCCACACTCCAAGAGCGGCGCCCAACAACACTCCTGGCCCCCAAAGCTTAATGTTCTTAGCCTTAGCGAACGCTATAATGGTCAATGCAAAGGGGGCTGCCAAAAGGGATTCAAGTCTAGTGGAGACAGCAAGCGCCAGTGCCGCTCCAGAGAGAATACCCAGCCACACAACCTCTCTGCGACTGCGCCTAGCAGCACCGTGAGCGTCAATACTAACAGCCGACATTATGGCGTAGAGCGCGATCACGGCAAACATGTTTGGCAATGCGATGTTGTAGGCAGACGATGCGTGAAAGGCATGGGTCGCCCAAAGAGACAAGAGGGCGCCCGACGCAAGACCAACTCTCCTTGTGGACATTAAACTAACGGCTGCAGACAATGCGACAATTGAAACAACACTCGCGAGAAGTGAGATACCCAGAAGACCCCACTCTGACGACAGCAAATGCCCCATGCCTGCATAGAGCCACTGAACCGCTGGGTAGAGCATAGTTCCACCTTGAGACAGAGCCAAATCACCCCTATAGATGTCCAAGTACTCGGCCTCATGGCCGTCAAATATATGGCGAGAGACGGGCAGAACAACCACCCTCACCAAGATCGCTAACAAACCAATAACTACCGCCCAAGGTGCGACCCTAAACCTACGGCGAAGGGCCATTAACGCCAAGACAAATATCGATGCAGCCAACAATGCGGGAGCGGCAGTCCATATAGGTGCCAACGGCTCGACTGGAACTCCACTAGTCACATAAACCGGGTTCACTCTAAAACTCCGTCTACTAAGCAAAGCATATCCGACCCTAGTCCTAGATCATCCCCCACCCTCTCACAGGCGAAACTGAAGGGTTCCAAGGCGTAAATAACACCTCCTATAGCGTCACACGCGGGAGAGTAGTCATAGAGTAATACCCACACTCGCCGACCGTCCAGGAGGTGCCTACGAGTCGTCTCTTCGAACGGGGCACGCGAATCGAAAGTCCGAATACAACCCTCCTCTATTGTGCCCTCAACTAAGTCCACAGAGGTATGAATCACATGCTCCTCATAGGTTCTAGGCTGACCGAATCGCCAATCGACATACTCAAATGTCCACGTATCACCGGGTGACATTGACGTTGGACCGAGCCATGGAGACATAGATGTTGTGGGAGGAAAGCGCCATAACACTGATGATGTATCAGTCTTGTCATCATCTGGGGCTAGACTAGGGGCAACAAGCCAAAAAACATCGGAGTCACTCGCATCCTGGATCATCTTATCAACCCCACGGGGTCTATTTAGATCATCTACTATTGCCTGCACTGCTTTCACCTCTGCAGATGCAGCTACAAATAGCCATATAGCGGCGACTACAAACGAAAGCCTCGGGGCTCCCTTGCCCGCCAATATGGCGACAGGAGCTCCTAAAGCTAGCCAATAGGGAGCCTGGTGTGGAGCTGCCACACCGAAATACAGCATGATGACAATGGTGACAAGAGTGCCAGCACCTATGAAGGCGACCCACCGTGTTTGTCGCGCACCCCAAAGGGCTGGAAATAGCAGCAACCACCACCAGCCAATCTTGTCGCCTAAGGTATTGGCAACCAGACCGAGATCAAAGCCAGACTGCCCATAGGTTCCATCGGCGGCACCAAGATGAATTAGGGCGGGTGCGAGAGGTACTACAGACAACGCCAGAAGCCCCAGACAAACCAAAGCCGGCTTACGATTCTTGGGTACCAAGGATATTAGCGCCAAGCCCGCTACCACTCCACCCAACATATGGGTCCAGGC
>CAWVYO010000298.1:0-4012 GCA_963934385.1 uncultured bacterium | reverse complement strand
GTCCATTGCGTTAGGGGCAACACTGGAAAAACCAAGTAATTTTGCGCTCATCTCTCGATCTATGGGATGTGGTGTTCCAGCCATAGCACCTGCTCCAAGCGGAGAGCGATCCACTCGGGACATAGCGCTCAAAACCCGCTCCCTGTCTCGGGAGATAGCCCAGGCATGTGCCATTAGAAGGTGACCCAACCATATAGGTTGCCCCCTCTGAAAGTGCGTATAGCCCGGCATCAAAGTGCGACCATCTGTCTCAGCCCTATCACAGAGAACGGATATCAAGCGGCTGAGTGCTGAGTCCAAAGCAACAAGGCGCCTCTTTGTCCAGAGACGCATATCCGTCGCTACTTGGTCGTTCCTAGAACGGGCCGTGTGGAGTTTCCCAGACAGCTCACCGACGATATCTCCTAGGTGGGTCTCTACAGCCATATGAATGTCTTCGTGAGCGATTTGTGGGACCCACTCACCGCTGGTGATATCACTCCGGACTATCTCCAAGCCGCGCACTAACTCCTTAGCCTCGTCATCAGAGATTAGACCTACTGCTCCCAGCATTGTAGCGTGAGCAATGGAACCGTCGATGTCTTCATCGAGCATCTGAAGATCGATACCAATAGACTCGGAGAAAACCAGCATCTCCTCTACAGGACCACCACTAAACCTACCATCCCACAACGCCATAGCTACACTCCAAATTCAATCTGAACTTTCTACTTAATCGGTGGGTGACCCTCTGCACGCCTAACCTGCGCCACAGTCTTGTAAGAGAGACCAAACAGCTCCATAAAGCCCGTGGCAGCATCTCGATCGAAGGTGTCTCCCTCATGATAGGTCGCCAGATTTCCATCGTAAAGGGAGTACTTTGACCTTCGCCCAGTGATCCTCGCCAGACCAGCAGAAATTCTAACACGAACATCCCCTGTAACCGTGCGCTGAGACTCTAGGACAAACGCCTGCAGAGCCTCGCGCAACGGTCCAAACCACGCGCCGTTGTACACTAGGTTCGCAAAATCCTGTGACAGTTTGCGCTTGTAGGCGAATGTGGGGCGATCAAGACAGATGCGCTCTAGCTCAGTGTGAGCCATATGAAGCACAACGGCGGATGGTCCCTCGTAGATCTCGCGACTCTTTAGCCCAACCACGCGGTTCTCTACCATGTCTATACGTCCAACACCGTATTCACCGCCGAGTTCGTTTAGGAAGTTTAGAATCTCAATACCTGTCATCATTTTTCCATCGATCGAGACCGGTATTCCCTGCTCAAAACCGATCACCAACTCCACTGATCCTCTCGGGGCATGGGAGGGGTCTTTTGTCATCCTCCACGCATCTGCGGGGGGCTCGCTCCAGAGCTCCTCCATCTCTCCACATTCGATGGCACAACCCCAGATATTCTGATCAATTGAGTACGGCTTATCAAGAGTCACTGGAATCGGGATGTTTCGCTCTTGAGCATAAAGCACCTCGGCATCACGAGTAGTTAGCTCCCAATCACGCAATGGGGCTATGATCTTGAGATGCGGTGCTAGAGAGCGAATAGCCACCTCAAACCGAACCTGATCATTTCCTTTTGCGGTGCAGCCGTGAGCGATAGCGTCTGCTCCCTCCTCAATAGCCACCTCAACCAAACGCTGGGCTAACAGAGGGCGACCAAGCGCGGTGTGAAGCGGGTACATGCCTTCGTAGATCGCCGAAGCCTGAAGCGCTGGCCATACAAATTCATCAATAAACCTCTCGCGAAGATCGTCAACATATGCCGACACAGCACCAGTTTTCAACCCCTTAGCCTTTATGGCGTCAAGGTCCTCTCCCTGCCCCAGGTCACCCGTGTATGTGACTATTTCAGCGTTTCCATAGTTCTCTGAAAGCCACGGAATCATGACTGATGTGTCCAGTCCCCCGGAATATGCTGCTACGATTTTCATCTTCTCTCCTTGAATAGTTCTTTTAGCCTAACGAATTAGCGACTCTATTTTTGAAACTAATGACTCAATTACATCTACCCTTGATGGCGCTACAAAAACAGTGTCATCACCTGCCACTGTCCCCATAATTAAGGGCTCAGCCATGCCGTCAAGGTAGGCTGCCACTCCCTGTGCACGACCAACAAGTGTACGAACGACAATCATCTGACCGTTGTGTGCCACCTCGAGGATTTCCATCCCGACGACATTACCTAATGCCGTAGCATATTCCGCAGAGTCGTCTAATTCGTATCTGCCGCTCTTACGCGCCACACAGAGAGCCTTTAAATCGCGAGAAAGGGTGGCCTGGGTCGTAGAGACACCTGCAATCACCATAAGCGACAACAGCTCATCCTGAGAGGACACTTCGTTCCCTCGAATGAGCTGTTTTATTAGTTGCTGTCTGGTTTCACGACCCGTCATGGATCTTATATACAGTGTGGTGTATATTTATGCAAACATATACGATCAAATAGCCTTCGCTATTTTTCCAAACCGACACTCCACTGGATATCGCTGTACTCAGAGATCATCAGGTTGCCCATGGCATTTGAGTCCGCATTGTAGGTACCAACCCAGATGTCGTACTGTCCCTCCATAGGCTCCGCTAGTGTTATAGCGGGGTTCGTTGCTTGGGTGTCATCGTTACATAGCCACTCACCGTCGGGCATGTTCACAAAGAGTACAGTGTCCTCCAGTGAACTTACATAAATCGACAACGGCAACGGGAAGCCCTCTTCAAAGTTTTCACCAGCGGAATATTGAAGGCGGACATCAGGAGCAGTGGTCAAAACATGCCCGGTACAACCAGCGATACTCACATGAGTATCTCCACCTGCGATCACCTCAATAGAGTGTGGGTCTGGCTCAAACCCTATCTCAAGGGTGACCTCGCCGTAGGTCGGATCGGTAGAGAAGTCCATAACCGTCTCATCAGAAGCTGATGAGCCAACATGGCTGCCGTGGCCCATATCATAACCATTTTCTGGACTAGGCTCACCGTTACACTCAGCCACGTTACCAATCCACTCATAGTCTTGAGGGTCTAGAGCCATTGCAGTAGCGTACAGGTCACACGCTTCCTCTTCACGACCCACTTGCATCAACAGATCACCGTAGTCTCCCAACCACTCATCGTCTTCTTGGTGTTGGGGCAACTGAGCTTCGTACGTCGCCAAGATTTCAGCGCTAGCCGCAGCTCTGATCTCCTCTACACTCTCGCCAGAGATATCGGAGATCTTGCCGTGCCACTCGCCGTCTTCTGGATCTAATGTCATTGCATACATATAGGCAGCAAGAGCGGAGTCTGTATCACCATCACTAGAGTAGGAGTCCCCCAGGTCTCCCCATAATTCGTCGTCTACTGGATTCGCCAACACCATCTGCTCGATCTGAGATAGCCAACCCATACCTCCTAAACTCTCCAGACCTTCCTCAGCACATTCGGTATCAACACCCATCTGGACAACTCCGGCATATGTAGATTGGGCTAACGAGAACTCTTGGGCAGAGGCATATGCGTCACCGAGATCACACCAAGAGGCTGAATCACCAGGGGTCCTTAGCGCCGACCTCTGAGCATCAATTACTCCTGAATGGTTAGGACTGCTGTTGCCTATCTTGACAGAGCAACCCACGGTTAAAACTAACGGAATAAGCGCAAAGGTCACGGTGGTAAATCTGTTCATATTGTAGGTCTCACTTGTGTATTTGAAATATTGGTGCTTGGGGTTTTTATTGTTACAGAAAAACTAACACACAGGAGGTCTCAAAACCTCCACTTCATGTAAAGATCGGCCGAAGATTGTCCCCTGTCTCCTGTCGACAGCTCAGCCTGTATACGTTTTGAGATCAACCACTCCAGTGTTATCTCAGATATATTATCACCAGCAAGCGCAGTATAGTCCTTAGAATAGGTGACAAACAGATCGCTCCCCAATGCCCAACCCACACTCAGCAAGCTGATTGACTCCCCCTCGCTCTCGACCTCAATGGTGTCGACCATACTTGACATCTGAACCAAGCTAGAGGCCGTTCCTGCCATTACGCCG
>CAWVYO010000297.1:0-4015 GCA_963934385.1 uncultured bacterium | reverse complement strand
TTGTTTGGCGAGCCATTACCAATAATCGTTCGACAGCAGATTAAGGAAGGGCTCCCCTTCTCCTCTCTCGCTGAGTTCATTGCTGCTGAAAGTGCCTCGTGGTCATGACCATCGATTTCTTGCACATCCCATCCCATTGCTCGAAAACGAGCGGGAATATCCTCGGTGAAAGTCAGGGAAGTCGAACCATCGATTGTGATCTCATTGTCATCCCAAAGGACATTTAAGCGCCCTAGACCCAAGTGACCGGCAAAACTAGCCGCCTCGTAAGAAACACCCTCCATCAGACAGCCGTCGCCTGCGATAACCCAAGTGTGGTGGTCACACAGTTCCTCACCGAACTCCTGGCGCTCCCGAGCCTCCGCCAAAGCTAGCCCAACAGCCATCGTAAAGCCTTGACCGAGGGGGCCAGTAGTTGTCTCCACTCCAGCAGTGTGTCCGTACTCTGGGTGACCTGGTGTCTTAGAGTCCCACTGTCGGAAATTCCGGAGATCCTCCATGGACACCTCATATCCCGTCAAATGCAACAGGGAATAAAGCAGCGCCGAGCCGTGACCCGCTGAAAGTACAAACCGGTCTCTGTCGGCCCACTGAGGATCACTGGGGTCGTGCTTTAGGAATTTTGTCCACAGAATATACGCGGCATCGGCCATACCCATAGGCATCCCTGGGTGTCCAGAGTTGGCCTTTTGAATCATGTCCATAGCCAATGTCTTTATCGTATTTATCGATAGTGTGTCGATCGCTGACATCTGTTGACTCCCAGTCAATTTGGATTTGCAGGTGAGATATCGCTTGTGTTCATATTAGGCAACGACCGTCTACCATTCGATACCAAAACGACATTATTCTCAGGTATCGGACATCTACCATGGAACACGGTTTCCGAGAACGTGTTAATTGCGCTCCTAAATCAGAATTCAACAGACAGGCAAGGAGCCAAACATGGCCACAGACGCACCAATTACCCCCAGAGCAACTGACTATTCGCAATGGTACCTCGACGTAATACGAGAGGCACAATTGGCGGATTATTCTCCAGTCAAAGGCTCTTTGGTGCTAAGACCTCACGGGTTCGGAATCTGGGAAGAGATAAAGGCGGATCTCGACAGTCGTTTTAAGGCTACTGGTCACGTGAACGCCTATTTCCCACTCTTTATCCCCCTCTCCTTTCTATCAAAGGAGGCAGAGCACGTAGAGGGTTTCGCGAAAGAGTGCGCTGTCGTAACCCACCACAGATTAAGAGAGACGATTTCAGAATCTGGGAAGAAAGGGGTGGAGCCAGATCCTGCAGCCAAGCTCGAGGAACCCTTAATAGTCCGCCCGACTTCAGAGACCATTATTTGGCACATGTACGGAAAATGGATTCAGTCCCACAGAGACCTGCCTATCCTGATCAACCAGTGGGCTAACGTCGTTAGGTGGGAACTAAAAACTCGTCCCTTCCTGCGCACTGCTGAGTTTTTATGGCAAGAGGGTCACACGGCTCATGCGACGGAACAAGAGGCCTTAGATGAGACAATGACGATGCTAGAGGTCTATCGCTCGTTCGCACACGAGACTCTGGCAATGCCAGTAACGACTGGCAAGAAAAGCAGCTCGGAACGCTTCGCTGGGGCAGTCGACACCTTCACTATCGAGGCGATGATGCAGAACAACTGGGCGCTTCAAGCTGGAACGAGTCACTTCCTTGGGCAGAATTTCGCGAAAGCCTTTGACGTAACTTTTCAAACAGAAAAGGGAGACAGAAAGTTGGTATGGGCGACATCCTGGGGTGTATCAACACGCTTGGTGGGTGCGGCCATTATGAGTCATTCAGACGATACGGGACTAGTATTACCACCCAAAATCGCCCCAATACAAGTGGTGGTTATCCCAATCTACAGGAAGGCACACGAACGGGATGCCGTCGTAGAGTTTGCGAATAAAATCGTCTCGGACCTAAGAGACAGCAACATACGAGTAACACTTGATGATCGACCAAAGATGAAACCTGGCGCCAAATATTATGAATGGGAACGCAAAGGTGTCCCTCTTAGGCTTGAAGTAGGTCCGCGTGACATGGCCAAGGGCTCCGCCTTCGCAGCGAAGCGCACTGGTGGCGACAAGTTCTCCATGATGGCAGACTCCATAGCTAAAGATACCACCTCAGTACTCGCGGACATTCAACAATCGCTCTTCGACTCAGCGCTCAAACGCCAACTGGAAAACACCTATTCATTGGACAACTACGCTGAGTTCACACAGAGCCTAGCAGAAAAGGGCGGGTTTTATCTCGTCCCGTGGCGAGACAATGCCGAAAACGAAGCAGCCATAAAGGCAGAGACAAAGGCTTCAATACGCTGTTACCCCAACGCATCTCAAGAAGGTCTAGAGGAGCGCGTATGCTTCTACTCAGGCGAGCCAGCCACACACATGGCTCTCTTCGCGAGAGCATTCTAGGATTTCTGACAATTTCTCTTCCAAAAGAGAGAGTTTGTGCTGTAGCCTGATTGCGTCACATGTGATAGCGTTCGTATTCAATCTGTTTATACTTGGCGTACCACCCGTCAAATAGTTTTTTTCCAGAGGTATAAGTGTCAAGCAACGCAATAATTAAGTTCTCCCGTGGCGACGTGATTTCACGGAAATACGAGATAGAAGAACATTTGGGCGATGGCCTGTTTGGAGTCTCATATAGAGCCAAGCACATCACTTCAGGGCGTCACCTTGTAATTAAGTTCCTACGACCAGAGCTGTTCCCTACTGCGGCAGAAATGGACTCGTTTCGCGCGTCATTTGAGAATGCAAAGGCCGTAAGGCACCCTGGTCTCATTCGCTACGGCGAAATCAATCAACACAACAAGCTGCCTTATTTCACTCAGGAGTATTACAAGAGCCAGAGTCTTCGGGCGCTGATGGATGAATACAGCAATCAAGGAAAGCAAATAGGGCTAGCAGAGGCTTGCCAACTAACGGTAAGGGCGCTTACGGCTATTCAGGCGGCACACGATGCCGATATTACCCACTCAAACCTCAAACCTGAAAATCTTCTAATACAGACCTCTAGGACCGGCCCTGGTCAAAACCAAGTAGTGAGGCAGATCAAACTTACCGATGCTGGACTCTCAGGTACGCTCGAAGCAATCCAAAGTATCGTAGAGTTCGACAGTCGACCTGACTTTGTCTACCAAGCCCCTGAGCAAGCGGCCTTCGGCAAAGGTGCCGACGCCACAGTAGATGTATATTCAATGGGTGTAATCCTATACGAAATGCTCTGCGGACGTGCGCCCGGAACGCCTTTTGAGTACCCAACAGATATAAGACCTGACCTTCCCGAGCACCTCAACCAGGTAATAGAGCTCGCAATTGCGCCGAATCCAGAGGACCGCTACCAGACTGCTCACGACATGGCTCACGATGTACAGCGAAGCCTTCAAAGCGAAATGCTCAGCCAACAAAAGCCAACAAGCTTTAGAAATATCGTTTTTGGTCTAACAGGAGTCCTCGCGGTCGTCTTAGGTGTCGGCGCATATCTCGCCTCTCAAGGTCCAACTGACCAAACCCACAACGCAGAGATAGCGGATCGAAACATAAGAAACACTATTGCTGTCAGGAATGGCGAACTAGACGTCACGGCAGAGGTGCGAAACGCAGAACCTGGGATGGTTTACATACCAGGCGGCTGGTACCTCTCTGGCAGAATGGAACAAGAGAACTCAAGCCTCGCCTCGCCTTCTGAGGCTCTTCATGGTCAGATTGAGCTTTCGGCTTTCTACATTGACCGTTACGAGCACGGAAACACCGCTGGCCAGGTCCCTGTGACCTCCGTGACTTACTCCGAGGCTTCCGAGTCCTGTGAGCTTCAGGGCAAACAGCTCTGTACTAACAACCAATGGGAGAAAGCATGCAAGGGGCCGAGCAACTTCATTTACTCCTACGGTGACGCTTTCGACCCAGAGATGTGTGGAGAGGATATCCACGTTCCATACACCTCTGGAAGCCGAGCGTTCTGTCACTCCGGTTACGGTGTCTA
>CAWVYO010000296.1:0-4037 GCA_963934385.1 uncultured bacterium | reverse complement strand
CGACCACACATAGCCCAAAATATAGGTCAGCTAGATCCAACAACGGAACTTTAGTGCCTCGACTTTAGCCCTCCACTTGATCTTGTGGTCGCCGCTGTTCCAAGGTCACCAAGACCGCGCCTGTAATCATAAGTGGACCACCGATTAAGGTCCAAAGCCCCAAAGAGCTCTCACCAGTCATTAACCAACCTATCACTCCCCCTATCAGAGGTTCAAAGATGAGGGCTATTGAAATTACGATTGGCGGAATCCACCTCAGGCAAGCGTTTATTCCTGTGTGCCCAACCAGCCCTGGCCCCACCGCCAGATAGGCGATCCAAGGCAACCAGAGAGCATCACTCCAGCCAAACAGGTCCATGTTCGGCACAAGACCAGCCACCTCGGCACCCTCAATAAAGACTGCCCCAAGTGATAGCCATAAACAGGCCAACAGAGTCACAGGCAGGGCGTAGATGAAGATGGGCATCTGCCTAACCGAGCGCAGGTGACTGCCAGCAAACATGTAGCCAACCACAAAGACTGCCCCAAAAAATGCTGCGAGATCTCCTAGAGCCGTCACCTCTCCGCCGCCTCCGCCCGCGTCGCCCAATGCAAGTGCGGCGCCGAGCACCCCGACAATCGCACCGACAATATGACCGCGACCAACCCTTGATCCCATAAGAGGCATAAAGGCGACAACTGCAATGGGGTGGCTAGTTACAAAGAGCAGACTGTGTACAAGGCTGGTGTTGTCTAATGACCATATCCATGCGGCGAAATGGAGCGCTAAACAGACACTTGAGCCCAGCAAAATGAGCACATCTCTCTTTGAGACAAAATAGCTGCTAGGTCGGAAGATTTGAAAAATAAACAGGGGCAATAGCACGACACATGTGGCCTGAAGTCGCCATGAGGCACGAAGCAGTGGTGGAATCGCATCTAGTTCCTGCAACACCGCCCCCGCGCTTGACACGGCGAACAGCGCCAAGGCGAGCAGTAACCATACGGCTAAAGGGACGCGAGGTCCTGGTGTTGTCTCTTGCGAGTTCACTGTAAAAACGCTCCCGAATAACATTGACTCAATGCCAGGCTAACGTTCATATACTATCGAGAGGCAAGCCAATAATCCAACCTATAAATCGGCGAATAATGTGATATGATCAGCCAATTCAAATTCGCTCCATATGGAACCTTTCAAGGAGTATTCCGATGTCACACTCTCATTTAGCCACCCGTTCTCAAAGACTGGTGTCCTTGGGCTTGCTAGCAACCGCCACATTTACTTTGACCGCCTGTGAACCTGAGAACCCTTGCGAAGGTGTCGATATCATACCCGCATCTCAGACCTTCACAACAGAAGAGGTCTGTGAAGAGGCGGCCCTATATGAGGCCTCAGCGACCATTGGGTACGGCACTACCGAACACAGCGAGTTTGATGATGAGGTCGTGCTAAAGGTAGAACACGGACCTCAGGGTGGTCAACACATCTACGGCGCAGTGTTGCTCACAGGCATGAACCCAGGCGAGCGAGTCTTCTCTGATCCAAAGGGTTGTGGGGAGGCCGAGGTCTACGACAATATCTCAATCGTCTACACGATATCGTTCCCAGATGGGCTGTACCCCGACGTGGTTGAAAACTGGGGCTGGTGGGTTGAAGGCGGCACGCCAGAGGAGTCCTTCGGCGGCTCTATACAGCTCGAAATGGACATCTGGAGCGTCATGGCGGCCTACCCAGATCAGCTCGAGATCCCAATGGAAGCCCACGTTGCCGTGACTGACGCCTGTGGGACCACTGTTGAAGATAGTGGGAGCTTTATGCTGTCGCTGGATGAGTGAACTGAAACTTGCAAATGCTTAGGATCTGAAATGAAAAAACTTTTATTAGCGTTATCCGTAATGTTGACCTCAACAACGGCGTCAGCAGGAGATATTTCGGCCGCATGTATAGTCGGAGTACCAGAGTTAGTCGCTGCCTCCTTAGACTTCAGAGCTACCCCACTCGTGGCAGTTGGGGCATCTTTTGGCTACCTGAATGAGCGCTCCGCCACTGTAGTGATGGTGAGAATCTACCCGTTGCAAAACGACACTGTGAACCCCTATATTGAGGACGCATGGGGCGTATTATTGGATAACACAGGGGCTACATCCACCCATTTCGCCCGATTGGGATTAGAGTACGCCGGGCGCATAGTAGCTAGAGCAGGAATAGGTATTTCAATAAAGGACGAGCCTATGACAGCCAATGTGTCATTGGGAATGAAGTTTTGGGACCTAGACTTTTTTGAGTAGTTTCTAGTCTAATCCATGTACCCCAACGCGTAGTCTAGGGCTGCCTGTTGCTCCATGCGCGGAGCCATTAATGTCGGCGTTTGCCAGCATCCATCAAGCTATCTGCCGACTCTCACCCCTATGAGTTAGACTCTTAATAGAACACAATAGATCAAAGACTGGAGCACCACAATGTCACCTCACCGCCAAATGTCGCGAGCCCTCCTGTACACAGGCCTCATGCTAGCGACGGCCTGTAGCAAAGAGCCTGTGGTCGACGACACTGGTGCCCCCACCAGCGGGGATGTGTTCGTCTCGATCGCGCCAAGCGCACCTGACTCTACCTTCGGAGATCTGTTTCGCGCGGTCAACCTAGACGCTGGAAAGGGGATGAACGGTACCCTTGACTACGAGCGCATCGAACGTCTAATGTGCTCAGACCCCAACGACTGCACACCTGGTCCTGTTAGGTTCTGGAACAAGGTCTCCCATGATCGGTTCACACTTCAGTCGCCACTTGGGTATGGGGATGTCATTCAAGAGCTACACCAACGTGGGTTTCCTATTTTTTGGTCGTTTATGGGGGTGCCCGCTTTCCTTCGAGACACCTGTACTGGCTGCCTCCTAGATGTTGAAGTGGATGACGGTGAAGGTGGGTTTGAGTCTGAGACCTACCACATATTACGTGAGCTAGAATTGGATGCAGACGACCCAAAAAACCCTAGCGATGAGCCCATTAGCTGTGTCTGCGAGGACAGCGACTGGGCAGCTGGGATGCCTGCGACCACGGCTGTTGGTGGTGTCTCTTGGCTAGACTACATAGAGCAGACCACCGATGACCTCTTGGAGAACTTCGACACAACCGACGCCGACTTAAGCATCGGGATCTGGAACGAGCCTGACCAAATTTGGTGGAAAGGCACTCAGACCGAATTCGCCGGGTTGTGGTGCGCTACCGCTGAGGCAATACGCGATCGGCTTGACGGTCGCACAGATATAAGTATCGGCGGCCCCGATATCTCCGCGTGGTCACATCCAATCGGTGGGGTTGATACTCCACTTCTTGAGGCTATCCAGTCTCGTTGCGGTGGCGATGATCTCTACGACTTCCTTACCTACCACCAATATTCAGAGTCTGGGACTCTCTTGTTTGAGGACTCTGTGGAGCAGTTGCGCAGCTGGGGGGAGGTTGAAGAGCTACCTGTTCATGTCGGAGAGTACGCGGCGTCTCTAGGACACGGCGCCGACGATACAACTCTCTGCGATCCCACCGCTATCGCCAGCAGTGACGGTGACGTGCCTAACGCGACCGGTGAAGACTCCAGTTCTGTGCTCTGCGACCACCGTGGAGCGGTCGAGGACATAGCTATGGCCGCTAGCATGGCGGGTCAAGACCACGGGCTACTGTATAGGTTTGAGGGCTGGGGTTGGGGGGCTACCGACATGGTCGACTCGCGCATGGGGCTCCTAACTATCAACAACATTCCAAAGCCCACCGCCACATCGTTCTGGATGATGTCTCAGCTTCAAGGAGAGCGGCTGGCTGTTATAAATGAGCTAGGTGGAGTTAACCCCTACCACCTCCTAGCCTCCCGAGAGGGAGACGAGATAGTTATCGTCGTAGCCGCCCAGAACCGTACTGTGTCTGAGCAATTTGTTCGAGGTCTACGCTCTCAGGGGCTCAGGTACAACGAAGATGTGGCGCCATTTCTCAATGATTGTCCAGCATTTGAGGATGACGACCCAGAGACCAACCTCTCCAGCTTGGCTACAGAAGGGATCACCGCTGA
>CAWVYO010000295.1:0-4067 GCA_963934385.1 uncultured bacterium | reverse complement strand
TCTCATTTTGGCTTTCAGAGATACACCTGCGAAGAGGTGATTTTCAATCGGCACTGGTGAGCCTGACCGGGGTTGGCGATTCAGTAGCGCCCTGGAAGGTAGGTATTGTTGATGTTGAGGCTAGAATTGGCTCCGCCTCCGGAGTGTCGGACTTTAGGGCAGAACTAGAGAGCGCTTGGGCTGCATCTAATGGCGATCCTCGCAGCTTTGGCGTGGGGGCATGCCTGTCCATGATCTTGGTAGAAGACCTCGATCTAATCAGAGCAGGAGAGGTGCTTAGGGCGATAGGTGGTGACCCAGAAAAAGTTTTGCCTCATTGGTTGAGAGGGGTGTGTGGTGGTGCCGGTGATATTTTAGCCGTACCACCATTCGAAGGAGTGGCAGGAGGTGTATGGGTAACTATTCTGGGCGAGCGATGGACGTGGGACCTTGTGAGTGGTGTGTTGGTCTCCACAGGGCAAACCAATGGTTCTCAATGTCCGTTACCAGCCGGATATAGCGTCCCACCCCGCACCGTAGATCTGTCCTTGTCGTGTATAAGTGAGGAGCTGTGGTTTGTTCGTCACCAAGATGGAGAGAGTTCACTTTACAGGGTGGACGGGGCGGGTGAATCGTCGTTCGAGGTTATCGGATTGGTACCGGCTACGGTCTCTGTGCGCTTGGGTGAACACGGTACGGAACTGATGTTGGGCGGGGTTGTTGCGGGCGAACCTATAGTAGCCATTTGGGACGGTTCAGGTGGGATGAGAGCTATTCCAACTGGGGATTGGGTCGTCACCTCCCCCTTCTGGGTAGAATAGCTTCAGCCATCCGTAATGATATGGCTAAAGAATAAGACGAACTGCCCGAAATGTATAGGTATGTCAACAATATCCCTATGTATGATCGTTAAAAATGAAGAGCATTTTCTTCCAAATTGTCTAGCCTCGGTGCGAGGTGTAGTCGACGAGATTGTAGTGCTGGACACAGGCAGCACGGATCGCACTTGCGATATCGCGGTGGCAGCTGGTGCTACTGTGGCACATTTTAAGTGGTGTGATGATTTCTCCGCAGCGAGGAACGCCGCATTAGAGCATGTCACGGGAGACTGGGTTCTTATCTTAGACGCCGATGAGGTGTTAGCTTACGGCGCTGGTGATGCAATACGTTTGGCTTTGAAACACCCGGGAATTTACTGCGGTATGCTGCCAATGCACCATTCATCTAGGGTGAATGCTACTCAGTCAGAGGTGCTCTCCGGGCGTTATAGAATGGGAGAGCCAACTTGGCTCCCCCGTCTGTTTTTGCGAACGGATGATTTAAAGTGGGAGGGAATTGTGCACGAGGGACCCAGCTCTTGGCTAGAGGCTAGAGGAGGGGTCGGCACCTGTATACAGGCGCCAATAATTCATTTTGGGTCCGTGCCAGATTTTAGGACCTCAAAAAACAGAGACTCGAGAAATTTGGGTTTATTGAGAAAGGCTGTATCTACAGACCCCACCTGTTGGATGTCCAATGTGTATTTGGCATGTACCCTTTACACAGTTGGCGAGAAAGATGAGGCTTTAGTGGTGGCTGACGCTGCTTGGTCAATGATTCTGAGACAGGTGCCAGAGGTGATAAGTAGTGCAAGGGCTATCGATACTTCAACAAATCACATGCCCACGGGAGTCGTTAAGGGGTTCACTGCTTTTGCTCAGCTTCTGATTGAGAAGAAGGCATATAAGGCATGTCTTACTTTAGTTGCTACTGCGCTTGAGATTGGAGTCGATCACCCAAACACCTTCTACATTGCGGGTGTTTGCTACGAGAATATGGCGCTCATTGATAGCGACCAAAGAGTATCCCACCTTATTGGCGCAAAGAACTCATACGGAGCGGCTAAGGGGTATGGGGATCGGGTCATGAAGGATCCAGTTCTTGATGGAGCGAGCACGTGGAAGGCTTCATTGAGGCTTGCTACTGTTTTACTTCAACTCGGCGAATATGCCACAGCTATAGATCTGTTCCAGTCAGTGAAGAACCAAGATCCCGAGATATGTCTCTTGGGCATATCAGAGGCACTAATAGGCATAAACAAACCAGGAGAGGCCCTAAACCTCCTGAGAGGACTAATACAAGAGTACGGCTCGGTGGATGGGTCCATATTAGCCGCACACATTTGTCTGCAGCTGAACGAGATCCCCTCGTTTCAGACTTTATTGCAGTGTGCATATGAGGGAGCGATAGACGGACTAAAGGAGCCCCATAGGCTCAAGCTACTAAACGACCTGTTAGCGCACCCTGCACAGTCAATAAGACGAGTCAGTTAAACTCTGGCATTTGATAGGGGCAACAGGGCTCAAAATAAGTTATTCGGCGGGTCACTAAGTTTGACTGTCGCGAGGTCTACATGGCTCTATGCGACTTTCCATAAGGAAAGCTGGCCCTATGTTTGAATTCGACCCTAAGCGACTTGCAAAACTCGAATCTCTGAGAGAGGCGGGGATCGAACCCTACCCGAATGGGCTAGCAGTCAAACACACACTGATCCAGGCGGTAGAGGCGGGGGGAGAGGCGACTCAAGAAGAGCTAGCCGAGCGAGACGATGTATTTGTTGTCGCTGGTAGATTGATGTTTAAAAACGAGATGGGCAAGGCGGGGTTTGCGAGACTTTTGGACTCCACGGGTCGCATGCAAGTTTATATCAGGAAGAGCGATGTTGGTGACGATGCGTTTGCTGAGTGGAAAACGCTAGATCTTGGGGACTGGGTTCACATCTCGGGTACGCTAATGCGCACCCGTAGAGGGGAGCTGTCAATAAAGGCTAGCACTGTCCGTTTAGCTAGTAAGTGTCTTGAATCTCTACCGGACAAGCACAAGGGGTTTACAGACGGTGAGTCCCGTCAACGCATGCGCTACTTAGACCTCGCTATTAACGAGGACACTAGAAAGACCTTTGCGGCTCGCAGCCTTATTGTGCGACGCATCCGCGAGTTTTTTGACGGACAGGGGTATCTAGAAGTCGAGACTCCAATGATGCAGGCGATCCCCGGTGGTGCAGCGGCGCGTCCTTTTGTGACTCATCACAACGCCCTCAATATGGAGTTGTTTCTTAGGATTGCTCCTGAGCTTTACCTGAAGAGGCTAGTTGTTGGCGGGTTTGAGAAAGTCTACGAGATAAACCGCAACTTTAGGAACGAGGGTATTTCAACCCATCACAACCCAGAGTTTACCATGCTTGAATTTTACCAAGCTTGGTCTACATATGAGGACTTGATGGATCTCACCGAGGAGCTTGTCGTCAACTTAGCGATAGAGGTTACTGGTGGCTCTAAGGTAACCTATGGCGAACTTGAGATTGATTTTACAGCCCCATGGCGACGGGTTCGCATGGACGAGGTTGTCGCGGAGAAGTGTGGACTGTCCCTACCGCTCACGTACGAAAGTTTGCGCGAAAAGTACGTCGCAGAACACAAGTCCTCTGAGGACACCTCTATCCCCGCTACTTACGGCAAGATGTTAGAGGAGATGTTCGAAATTCATGTAGAGCACACTCTCATAAACCCAACCTATGTGACCCATTATCCAGCGGAGATTAGCCCTCTGTCTAGAAGGAACGATGAAGACCCAGAGGTTGTGGATCGCTTTGAACTGTTTGCGGCTGGCAGAGAGATTGCAAACGGCTTTTCAGAGCTGAATGACCCAGTAGATCAGGCGTCGAGATTTGAAGCTCAGGCTGACGCGAAAGCGGGTGGTGATGAGGAGGCAATGTTCTTTGATGACGACTATATTCAGGCACTCTCTTATGGAATGCCGCCCACCGCTGGTGAGGGAATAGGGATAGATCGTCTGGTGATGTTGTTGACTAACCAGTCGAGCATTCGAGAAGTGATCCTTTTCCCGATCTTGCGTTCTAAGGTTCAACAAGAAGAGAGCTAACCAGAAAAAGAAGAGACGCCGTTCGTGAAATTCGCCCTCCACATAGCAATAAGCCATCTAAGATCTCGTCGTAAGGCGGCGGGAGTCTCAGGTATCACCATGATCTCCATCGCTGGGGTTACAATAGGTGTGGCTGCTTTAAATATCGTCTTGGCTGTTATGGCGGG
>CAWVYO010000294.1:0-4082 GCA_963934385.1 uncultured bacterium | reverse complement strand
CCCGTTGAGTCGCCACCCGTTGAGTCGCCACCCGTTGAGTCGCCACCCGTTGAGTTGCCGGTGATCAAAGTACCACCAGTCCAGCCCCCAGTGACGGATGTGCCACCTGTTGAGCCTGTGATGATCAAAGTGCCACCCGTTGATACTGACCCTACTAAGACTCCTAACATAGATGCTCGTAAGCCCTCTGTTGTCTCTGTAAGACCTCCTGTTCCGGCTCAACCATCTGTTCGTTACGGAGATGACATAGCCTGGGAACAGGCTTGGGTCGCAAAACCAGCCTCCGAGGTGTTTGCTAAATACGCGATCATTTTTGTCTTTGGTATGTTCGGGGCTTGGTTGGTGTTTAGTTGACTGGTAGTGTGGGCAATTTTCCACTTAGAACTCCAACTCTACCTCCAGCAACTCATACAAACTGTTGGTTTTTGGGTCAAAGAGAACTCATTATCGTGGATCCAGGCTCTCCCTATGAGGATGAGCTTGATCGGATAGTCCAGAATATTGAATCAATGGGCGAGCTACTTAGACCCTTGAGGATATTGCTAACGCATCACCACGCGGATCACATTGGTTCAGTAAAGTACTTAGTGACTCACTTTGGCGCGAAAGTGTTAGCTCACGAGCGTACAGTGCCGCTGTTGCCATTCTCTGTGGACAGAGTCTTGAGAGAGGGAGATGAGCTTGTCACAGACTTAGTTTCCGGTAGTGCTCAGAGATGGGAGGTGATCTACACACCTGGTCATACAATGGGGCACATTGTCCTTTATGACCATGACTCTGGTTCTCTTATCGCTGGCGATATGGTTGCAGGTGAAGGCACCATTTTGATCCTTCCAGAGGAAGGAGATCTCGGTGAGTATTTAAATTCCCTCGAGCGATTGAAAACTCTGGGTGTCAGCAAAGTGTTTCCTGCCCATGGACCTACACTGCCGCCTTCGGTCTTTGCAGACTATATTGATCACCGCAACATGAGGAGTCGACTTATCGTTAACGCCCTGTCAACAAAGGCTGGGCTATCCCCGTTGGAGTTGGTTCCGAGAATATATCAAGATTTGCCAACTAGCTACGAGAGGGTGGCATCGCTACAAATCACCACACACCTAATGTGGTTGGCTGAGAATAGCCTCGCCTGGCGTTCACCTGATGGTGTATGGTTCAGGTCGTGAGACAGCGCCCTAAAACTACTGGTGCTATGTTTATTTAGTGGAGCAAGAGTGAGTAAACTACCAGAGAGATTTCTCGTGTTAGGCACAGGTCACGGTGTTGGTAAAACCATAGTAACCGCAGCTTTAGCTGCCTCCAGCCGAGTAAAAGTTCGGAGTCTAAAGCCCATCACAACAGGCGTGCCTGACAATCAAATTTGTCCGGACGCAGAGTTTATAGCGGATGCCTCGGGTCATAAACCAGAGATGCTCTATCGGTGGACAGCAGATATGCCGCCTCATCGCGCCGCGGCTATGACCGGGGAAGAGGCTGTACTTGGTGAAGTGCTGGCTTGGATACGAGAGCAGCAGTGTTCCTCCGTAATTGTAGAGGGTTACGGGGGTTGGAGAGAGCCTATCGGCTTGAATTGGTGTGTGTCGGATGTGGCGAGGGGTTTGGGGTATCCAGTCATCTTGGTTGCAAAAAACAGCAGAGATGTCATCAACAGGACTTTATTACACCTCGATGCAATACGTAGAGACGGGGTCTCGGTTTACGGGGTGGTGATTAATGAGACGGATAGTCTATCTTCAGATCAAAGCGCCAGCGTATTGCACGACCTATCGGAGTTGGTTCCGCATCTACCTGTAGTCGGGATGCCTTACATTAAGATGATGGGGCAGAGTGGACTCGTGGAGGCTGGAAAAAAATTGCGACTTAGTCTTGGATAGCTTTTTCAAGTGCGCTTATGAATGCTTGAATTATTTCCGGAGCTACCGCTTCAGCGTAGCGTGACTTGATTGTTTCTAGAGCTTCAACCTTGTTCATTGTATGAGCGAAACCTCTACTCGAGGTGATGGTCTCATAAATCGATAAGATATGTACAGCCTGAGCTGTACGATCAATTTCTTCGCCAACCAACCCAGAAGGTGAGCCTTGACCATCGTGCCTTTCAGAGACTGCGAGCAATAATGGTTCAAGCCGAGACAATATTTTAAACGGCAGCCCTCCGCCACCGATGGTCATTATGTCCATCGGTGCACCGTCATACCGCTCTCTTAGGGTTGAGTGTGGCTGTGAAGACATCTTCATTGCGTAATTAGCGGTGGCTACTTCGTCCGGGGTAAACCCCAGCTCGCTAACCACAGAATCCAATAGAGATAGTAGTGTTGATTTGTAGTCTTCAGGGCTCTCAGGATTGGTCTTCTCGGGGTCGCTCTTGGCTAGACATAGGGAAATCGCTGAGCCGACAATTGATCCGTAGACATTTAGAATCTTATGTGGATTAGAATGGCTACTAGATGGATCCGTAACTGCAAGGAATCCGATTATCGATGGTTTTGTGTGCTCAGATGGTGTTGCGTATATAGGAACGACAATTAGAGGTCTAGGAGCGGAAAACCAAGCCAATTTATCACCACATTTTCGCCCTTCATGTAGGGCTTGTCCTATGGATTGAAGGTCTATTCGGCCCATTGGCGCCTTATCAGTCCGATAATACTCTTGCCAAGTGCCTAGGTCGGTTTCAAAAAAAGTGACTATAGCACCAGTCCCACTCAGTTCACTCTTCGAAACATTTGCCAGTGATTTGTACAGACATTCAAGTTGCTCTACCTTGATGGTGCTGGCTGCCTGTTCTTGGATTTCTACTATGTGCTTAAGCTTAATGGTGTTGTGCTCTGCCAGCTGCTTTGAGATGGCTTGCTCCATTGAGTTATGGACATCTCGGAGCTTAAATGGTTTTAGCAGGTAGTCATGAGCACCGTTTTTCATTGCTTGTAGTGCTGATTCTATTGTGCCGTAGCCAGTCATCATGATGATGGCTATTGACATGTCCTTTTCCTTTATAGATCGCAGCAGTCGTAACCCACCGCCGCCAGGCATCTTCAAGTCAGTGAGGAGCACGTCAAAATCATTTCTATCAAGTAGGTCTAGTGCTTGAGTTGTGTTTGAGGCCATCTTACAATCGTGACCGCGCGTTGAGAGGTACTCTCCGAGTAGCTCTAAGATTGGAGGGTCGTCATCAACGACTAGTATACTGTACTTTTTAGCGTTCACAATTTATCCATTCACTTCGCTTATGGTATATCTTCTTGAGAGACTCTTCGAGTGAAGGGCATAAAATATTGAGTTTTGACTATTTTGAGAGGAGGTTTTTTGGCGAGAGGTGAGAGAGTAGATCGTCAGCTTAAGATGCGTATGGATGAGCTTGAAAAATCTCTTCATATGCTTCGTGTTGTGTACAACAAGTACTTCTCAGGAATAGAAAGTGTTGAGCCGGTGCGTGAGAAGGATGCGGTGCGTAGGACGCTTATTGAGATGTCTCGTCTGCAGATGAACACTAGCCGCGAAAAGTTTAGGTTTCGCCAACTAAAGGCTAAATCTGTGACCATTGATAGCTGGATCTCTCGCAGTACTCTGCAGATTGAGCGAGGCACTCATCCAAAGATGAAGTTTAGAACTCAGCTAGCCGAACGACGCCGCGCTGAGGGTGGCACCGTGGCGCGTGAAACGACACGAGGTCATCGCGAAGATGCTGCCTTAACACAGGTTGTGGATGCCTATATGATTGCGCGAAAGCGAACAGGAATGTCCATGGACATCGATCCTAGCGTTATTCAAGAGCGGCTCAGGAAACAGGCTCGGGAAGTAAAGAGTAGATATCGCTGTAAATCAGTGAAGTTCAAGGTCTCAATAGTAAGTGGAAAGGTTAAGCTAACGGCGACGCCAAAGAAGTAATCTGGCAGGAGGTCATTTTGTTGGTCAAAAGGTCTATTTTAACTATAGCGATTCTCTTATCCCCGAGCATCTACGCCCAGGAACCCGCTGCTGAGTCGCCGGAAACACCTGTCGCTGAGTCGCCGGAAACACCTGTCGCTGAGTCACCAGAAGAACCCGCAGCTGAGGCATCGGAAGCACCCGTTGCTGAGTCACCGGAA
>CAWVYO010000293.1:0-4117 GCA_963934385.1 uncultured bacterium | reverse complement strand
TGATACTATCCCTGGCGCATTGTTGGACAGAATGGAAGTGATTTCATTGTCTGGCTACACCCCAGAAGAGAAGATGAAGATCGCTCAGAACTTCCTCCTTCCCGAAGCTCTAAAGAACCATGGATTGAAAAGCGAACACATGACCGTCACTGAAGACGGGATGAGGCACCTCATAACTTCATACACACGTGAAGCTGGAGTTCGTAGCCTAAAGAGGGAGCTCGCGGCATGTGCGAGATGGACTGCAAGACAGGTTGCTTCTGGAGAAGTGGAGGCAGTCGAGATTACACCAGATCTTGTTGAGGAAATCCGCGGTCCAGTGATGTTCATTAGTGAAGTCGCACAGCGAGAGGCTTCCCCTGGAGTTGCGACTGGACTTGCATGGACTTCTGTCGGCGGTGACATCCTCTTCATTGAGGCCACAAAGATGAAAGGTAAAGGAAACTTACAACTTTCAGGTTCGCTTGGCGATGTGATGAAAGAGTCGGTCGCTGTCGCTAGGTCTTATATTAGGGCACAAGCAGGAGATCTCGGTATCGATGACCGAGTGTTTGAAAACTCCGATATTCACATTCACGTCCCGTCCGGTGGTATTCCCAAAGACGGTCCGTCCGCGGGTATTACGATGATGACTGCAGTTGTCTCCTTACTGACTGGCATAAAGATCGATCCAACGATCGCCATGACTGGTGAGGCGACACTAAGAGGAGCAGTTCTGCCGGTAGGTGGTGTGAAAGAGAAGGTTCTCGCCGCTCATAGGGCGGGTATCAAAACGATCCTGCTTCCTGAACAATGCGGAAAAGACCTTATCGACGTTCCAGAGGAAATTAAGAGTGAATTAGAGTTCGTCTTAGTTTCCAAAATGGAAGAGGTCCTGAACCGCGTTCTGGGTGAGGATAATCTTAAGGCAAAGAGGGCTGAACTCCAGGCTAAGTTGGCCAGTGAGGCCGAGGTCGAGAGATTAAAAAAGGACTCTGAACGTGGTGTGTCAGCCAAAGCTGAAGCCTGAGTTATCGATAGGTGCCCTTGCTTTCACAATGGTGGATACATCGCTGTTAGTGGAGATTAGCATTCGCGGTTCGGGTAATCATGATAGATGTTAGAAATGACGATACCTATAAAGAGAATGTTGGTAGCGAATCGCGGAGAGATCGCGGTTCGGGTAATAAGAGCCTGTACTGAACTGGGAGTCGAGAGCGTTGCTCTGTTTTCGGATCCGGACAGAGATGCGCTCCACGTTAGGAAAGCAACCTTTTCAGTGCACATTGGTCTAGCCGATCCTAGTGATTCCTACTTGAATGTGGAAAAGATTATTGGAGTAGCACGCGAATACAAATGCGATGCTGTACACCCAGGGTATGGTTTCCTTTCCGAGAATGCCGATTTTGCGAAAGCCGTTGTTGACGCTGGGTTGGTTTGGATTGGGCCGTCGCCAGAAGCTATTATCTCTATGGGCTCTAAAACTGGTGCTCGAGCTGTGATGACAGCTGCTGGGGTACCCGTTGTTCCCGGGTCAACGGTACCTAACAATGACCCTGAGGCGCTTTTGCGTGTCGCGAATGAAGTGGGGTTCCCCGTGATGCTGAAGGCGTCTGCAGGCGGTGGAGGAAAGGGGATGCGCTTGGTCGCCTTGGAATCTGAGTTGTTGGGAGCATTTACAGCTGCCAAATCCGAAGCATTGAAGTCGTTTGGTGATGACACCGTGTATATTGAAAAGGCAATCATCAACCCTAAACACGTAGAGGTGCAGGTGTTGGGGGATTCCTTTGGTACAGTTGTACACCTCTATGACCGTGATTGTTCGGTTCAGCGTCGTCACCAGAAGGTAATAGAAGAGGCGCCATGCCCAGTTCTTCCAGAATCAACACGGACAAAGATGTGCGATGTCGCCGTGAGGGCAGCTAAGGCTGTAGACTATGTAGGTGCGGGTACAATTGAGTTCTTATTGGGAGCAGACGGAGAGTTCTATTTCTTGGAGATGAACACTCGCCTTCAGGTCGAGCATCCTATTTCGGAGATGATCACAGGAATCGATCTCTGCCGAGCCCAGATTGAGGTGGCATGTGGTGCTCCTCTTAGTTTTTCTCAGGAAGAAATTTCTGTAAACGGTCATGCAATGGAGTTTAGAATATACGCAGAGGATCCTTCCGCGGGGTTTCTGCCTGCACCGGGTAGAATTCTTGTCTACGACGAGCCAGGAGGGCCCTGGGTTAGAGTTGATAGTGGGGTATATGCAGGGGCTGTTGTTCCGATCTTCTACGACCCGATGGTCGCTAAGTTGATCGTCTGGGGAAGAAACAGGGGCGAGTGTATAGAGCGTTCAAGACGTGCCCTGTCTGAATTTAAGATAACAGGGATAAAGACACCTATCGGCTTCTATAAGCACGTATTGAAGGACCCTAAATTCATCTCCGGTGAATACAACACCTCATTTATCACAAAGGAGATGCTGTCATCCTTCGCTACAAGGAGCAGTGTTATTGAGGCCGTGATTATTGCGGCTATTGAACAATACGAATCTGATCACAAACCGGTCGTGAACGGGAGCGGTTCAGTTCAGGATTCGGAGTGGAAACGTCACGGAAGACTGAGCGCCGTTGGGAGGAACATTAGATGAAGTACGATGTTGTTGTCGATGAAAGAGCCTTTGTGGTTGATGTCACAAAGGGACCCTCGGGTTTTCAGGTGGTCCTAGACGATGAAGAAGTCGTTCATGTTGATGTAAGCTCAACAGGGAGGCACTCACGTAGTGTATTAATTGGAGGGCGCTCGTTTGAGGCTGGCGTATCTAAGGAAAACGGCACTTGGGATATAGACCTCTTCGGTAGCAGCCATAGTGTTGTCGTTGAGGATCCAAAAAGGAAGGCGTTGAAGTTATCAGCAGGATCAGAGACGGGTCTGTTGACAACATCTATGCCAGGCAGGGTGGTAAGAATATTGGTGGAGTTGGGTCAGTCCGTCGTAAAGGGCGAGGCGATGATTGTGATTGAAGCCATGAAAATGGAGAACGAGATGAAATCATCAATCGCCGGGGTCGTAGCCGAAATTATGGTGACCGAAGGAGAACCTCTTGCATCTGGCAGTGCGTTGATCCGAGTGGAGACTGGAAATGAGTGACGATATTAAGCAATTGTGGAGCGAGACCACGCTAGCTGAGGCGTTAAAGCGAGGACCACTTCGGAAGCCCTCTTTTAGCCGAACTGGCGGTCGACAAATAGACGCTCTCTATTGTGGGTCTGGAGGAGACAAAGAGACACTCCCTGGAGAACACCCGTTTACACGGGGAATCCACCCTACAATGTACCGGAGTCGCCTTTGGACTATGCGTCAATACGCTGGATTCGGCTCTGCTGCTGCCTCGAATGAACGCTATAAAATGTTGTTAGATAAAGGGCAGACTGGTCTATCCGTGGCTTTTGATTTACCGACCCAAATGGGGTACGACAGCGACCATTTTATGTCTGAAGGGGAAGTAGGCAAAGTGGGTGTGGCTATTGATTCTGTGGATGACATGTCGGTTTTAATGAACGGCATCCCACTTGGTAAGGTTTCGACGTCTATGACAATCAACTCTACCGCATCGAGTCTATTGGCTTTCTACGTGGTAGAGGCCGAGAGGCAAGGGGTTTCCCCGGATCAGATCCGAGGTACTATTCAAAATGATGTCCTGAAAGAGTACATAGCCCGAGGCACTTACATTTATCCGCCTAGACCTAGTATGCGGCTCATTACAGATATATTCTCTTGGTGTTCGGTGAATACACCAAGGTGGAACACAATTTCCATTTCGGGCTACCACATTCGAGAGGCTGGCAGTACAGCAGCGCAAGAGATAGCATTCACTTTGGCCGATGGTATCGCTTATGTAGAGGCGGCACTTACAGCCGGTCTAGAGGTAGACACCTTTGCACCAAGGTTGTCGTTTTTCTTTAATGCACACAATAATTTCTTAGAGGAGATCGCCAAGTTTAGGGCGGCTAGGCGAATGTGGGCGAAGATAATGCGAACGCGTTTTCATGCGACAAAAAAGCGCTCAATGCAACTGAGGTTTCACACTCAAGTGGCGGGCTCTACATTGGCGGCACAGCAGATTGACAACAACGTTGTTAGGGTCGCG
>CAWVYO010000292.1:0-4171 GCA_963934385.1 uncultured bacterium | reverse complement strand
TATGTAAGCCCCGAGGCCTCACCGCTCGTCATTCACGGAATGCGTTGGCACTCACCGGACCCATACACTCTGGTGGAGACTTTTCCTCTCCAGATTCGATACGCAGCCCCATAATAAGTTGAGTTTTTAGTGCCTGTATTTGAACTACCCCTTGAGTATATTTTCCCAGATCCCAATCTGGCTAGGGACGACGGACTGTTGGCTGTCGGTGGCGACCTAGACCCTGAACGGCTGTTGCTAGCATATGTTCGCGGAATATTCCCATGGTATTCCGAGGGTTTACCTATTCTGTGGCACTCTCCAGACCCTAGGTTTGTGCTTAGAATAGACGATCTTAAAATAGGTCGTTCTCTTAAGAAGAGCATTAGAAAAAAGGTCTTTACGGTGAAATTTGACGCGGATTTTCGGGGGGTCATATCCGCGTGTCGTGCCGCGAAACGGCCGGATCAAGATGGAACATGGATAACCGGCGAAATGCAGAGAGGATACGAGCGCTTGCACGACTTGGGCTACGCCCATTCAACGGAGGTTTATCGTGACGATGAGCTAGTGGGCGGGCTTTATGGTGTGGCTATAGGCAAGATGTACTTTGGAGAGTCTATGTTTGCCTGGGATGACGACGCCTCTAAGATCGGGTTTGTCGTGCTTTGTCGGCAGCTTCAACGCT
Source organism: uncultured bacterium (assembly GCA_963934385.1). Lineage (GTDB taxonomy): Bacteria > Myxococcota_A > UBA796 > UBA796 > CAJQPC01 > CAWVYO01. The sequence goes on along the minus strand of CAWVYO010000292.1, from coordinate 3,504 downwards.
GGGGATTTGACCTTGTGGATTCTCAGGTTTACACTGATCACCTAGCGAGGTTTGGAGCGGTCGAAGTGGAAAGAACATCATATTTGAAACTGTTAAGTACGCGAGTGCGGAGCGAACAAAATGTAGGGGAGTGGAAGTTCGACTCAGACTTTGCAGCCCTTGAAGGTCTCTTTTAGTTGGGCTGGAATAGACTCAACCCCAGGGATGCAGAGCGCATGTATGTGCAGCTCAGGGCATTGATCCAGAGAGGCACTTCGCTTCTAGAGAGCATTAGGCTTATGCGTCGCTCAAGGCAACCCGAGGGTGTGGAGGCGGTACTCGCGCATTTGGAGAGGGCTACTGTCCGAGAGGTAGGGTTTGCGGACCTAACCATGGAGCTTCAGTTTCCGCTTGGTCGGGGAAACATTGAGCTTCTGGGTGCAGCAGTTGAACTGGATAGATTGCCCGACGGTTTACAGTTAGCCGCCTCCATTGAGCGAGCTAGAATAATTCAAAGAAAGCGCTGGATTGTGCCTGTTGTTCAGTTGATGTGTGTCGCCATATTTGTGATCTTGTTACCGTGGATTTTGCCATCTGCATCAGAAAATGCGGGTCCGCTGTTTGGCGAAATAGACTCTGCTCTTTCGCTGTTCAGGGGCATCTCTATAGCGATATTGTTGCTAATATTTATAATGTGGAGCATAGGTCGGATCGCAAATAGAATCCGAGTACTGCGTGACATTGTATCGTGGATATCCTGGAGATCTCCCGTGGTAAACGAGTGGATTAGGGAGCTCGATAAGATCAAGGCACTGTGGATATTGGCTCGCTCGCTGGAGGCAGGTGAGTCTCTGTTTAGAGCCGTTGGTATGGCTCGACTGTCCCAGGGTAACCTGGTCTCGATGGAGCTCCTGGATAGGGCTGAGCGAGATGTTGAGACGGGAGAGACCCTGTCTTCGGCCTTGGAAACGAGCAATATGTTGTCCCCAATTGAGATAGCCGCCCTGCGTGCCGGCGAGGTGTCTGGAAACCTTCCTCTTAGCTTGACTGCCTTGGCGAAAGAAGCTGAAGAGAGTTGGGAGCTACGTATTCGCAATGTTGTTGGCGCCGCTCGTGTCTTGTCATACGCCCTGTATATCGCTCCGTGGTTACTGCTGGCGATGGCCTTGGCGGCTTCGTTTTAGCTCTCTGCCCTAAGAACTCCCACCCAAGCCTCATACTCTACCCGAGCCCGGGAATGTAGTCTCAAACTCCAAGGGTGCCTGTTGATCTCTGCGGTTAAAGCCAATCCTGTCACGGCCCATGGGTTGTCTGTAGGGTCTAGGAGTGATCTGATAGCCTGAACGCTATCTCCTCCACCTTCCCAGCGCTGTGAGTGTCCGCCCAGCCAACCCTCAACAGGGGTCTGAGGTGACCAGTCCCACGGTGTCGCCAGTATACTAGTGCCGGCGTTTGTAAGCGCCCTTGATAGCTCTACGAGATGAGCGCGGGGATCCGAGAGGCAGTCCAGTAGGTTTAGGCTGGTTGTTGCGCCAATGGAGTGATCGGGGAAAGGGAGGTGGAGGGCATCGCATGCCCAGAAGTCCACCAGGTGTGGCGCTTTGGGTGCGACCTGCATCTCTATGTAGTCGTACACTAACCCCGATGAGCGTTTTGGGTACGTGAGGGTGCGGTCCCTAAGTATTTTAGAGGCTACCCTCAGGAATGAGAAGTTGAGGTCTAGTCCCAACGTCAGCGCTCCGCTGCTTTCAGCCAAAGAGAACGTAGTGCCACCGACAGAGCACCCGATGTCCAGGCAAGGCCCTTTCAAGGTGGGTGTAGCGTTTAGTGCCGCCTGGAGTAGCCCGCCAATAGAGCTGCCTTTGTCACCGGCGTCGTAATGATCGTGACAATAGCTGCTGAGTAGTTGTCGCCCCTGTTCAGCAGGGGCAGATGGACCGAGACAGTCGCCAAGAAGGCTTTCCGTCGTTGCGGATAGGTCACTACGCCTTGTGATATTCTGTTGCTGGCTGGTCACCCATGCTCGAAGGTCGGCGATTAGTATGGGTATCCCATCTATGATCGGGTGCTCTCGTCTACAGGAGGAATTGCTACAGAGTAGTATGCCCTCTATGATATCTCGCTGGTCACCAGTGCCACGTTCTTTGGATATAGTGCCCAATGAGAGCTTGGATTCAGTACCGTCGCGCTTTTTGCAGAGTGGGCATATGGGCGAAAAAGCCTCGAAGTGGATTAGTTTCACTTGGCCTCAGCCTACCATTACCGTTGGAGCCCCTGGAGGTAGAATCTTACCCGTAGGGGCGGGCAATGGTGCTACACACGAGGCATGAGAAGTCATGTCGTTGACTCGTGCAGCGGGCTTGTTGCCGATCAATACAGTAGGCGCACCAACGACTATAGTGCCCGGACCGCCAGGGACGCACCCTGGAAGCATACAGGGTGTGGTCATGTCACCCATTACCGCAGCCGGCATGTTGCTGATAAGAACTGTCGGAGCACCGGGTCCCGTTATTGTTAATGGGACTGCTGGGTGGGGTATTGGAGCTGGAGCCACGCCAACAGGGTGCGGCATATGGCAATGTGTAGGCGCGTCTTGTAGCACCATATCTCCAACTCTTGCGCAAGCTGCCATAGTGAATACTCCTTTAGTTTAGGTGGATGATTTTACCGGTAACTCGAACGTGGTCTTCAGAGTTTACAGTGAGTTCATCGCTGGAGTTTATGGATAGAGTCCCGTCACTAGTTAATGTGGCTGATTCACTTGCGGATATATCGAGATTTCGACACTTCATAGAGATTGAATCGGTAGCCTCTAGCTCTAATTTCGCAGCCGAGAGTTTCAGTACAGGGCCATCTTCGGTGAGTAGGATCCTAAGCTCCAGTTCACCGTTTGGGGCTTCTAGAAGCAACTCTTCGTGGCCGTTGGCAGTGATTAGCCTCAGCGTTCTTCCAGAAGGTAGAGTTGTAGATGACGACTCGCATAGTTCGGTATCTGCTCTATTCATTAGGATTTTCCCTCAATTTACTGTGTACGACGCCGATTGATATCGTATCGCTAATAGAGATAACTCGCCAGAGCGGGAGGGTAAATGGGTAATCAAACTCACTCTGTAGACGCAAGTTTACTGCTGTGTGTGACAGTTTTCACCCTCAGTCTAATGACGTGTAAACAGACCTTGATATGGACGGATTAGATGAGACTTTTGAGAGATGGTTGCCTTATAGTTTGTTCGCTAGTCGTGTTGGGGTGTGGTGCTCCTCCGGATTCCATTTCTGGACAATCAACCCAAGTGTTCAGCGACTTCGCCGATAATGATGGTGACTCCTTTTCAGTGGTAGAAGGTGACTGCGATGACAGCGATTCGAGGGTTTTCCCTGGTGTGGCTTTCTTAGAGTCATCGGCTCATCTGTGTATGAGAGATGCCGATTCAGATGGTCTCGGTGACCGTGATCCCCCAGCGAACATAGCGGCTGGAACCGACTGCAATGACCGCGCCGCCACCTTGAACTACTCGGATGAGGACG
>CAWVYO010000291.1:0-4196 GCA_963934385.1 uncultured bacterium | reverse complement strand
AAGTGCTACCGGAGTCCGTAACCTCGCTGAGATACCAACTGTAAATAGTAGAGGGTCAATCAGTCTTACGAGAGCCGCCCCTATTGCTCTCTATACTTACTCCAACGTCGCTCTTCTCGCTGTCTAAGACTCTCGAACTTAGAGGGTTCGCCTATGTCAACTGAGACAATCCCCCCATCGATAGGGTGTTCGAACTCCAAACCCTTTGCTCGCAAGAACACCCCCTTATGTTTTAGTATCATACCCTCGGTACCGTAGATTCCATCGCCCAGTATGGGGTGACCCAGGTGAGCCATGTGTATTCTGAGTTGGTGAGTCCTGCCTGTTACTGGCGATAGCTCTACTGTGGTCAGCCATTCACTTCTCAAGCATCGCGTGTGAGAGGCTGCTCGCCAGTGAGTGGTAGCATTGCGGTCCTCTATTTCAAGCTCTACAGTGCCCTCTCCTTCGAGGCGACCAATAACAATGGCTACATAGCTTTTCTTTACTTGCCGCACCTCGAAGAGGTTTCCTAGCTTAGCCATCGCTGTACGTGTCTTTGCAACGATAACGAGGCCAGAGGTAGGGGCGTCTAATCGGTGAACCGGTCTAGGGAATGGCATCGTGTCTGGTTTTGAGCTCTCTTTGAGGTTTCCCGGCAGTGTGTTTTGTAAGGTTCTGAAACGGTTACCGCTCACAACGATACCAGATGGCTTTTCAACGATGGCCATTACGTCGTCCTCGAAATGCACGTTCAGCTCCAACCTGTATGGCTCTTTGGGTTGGGGTAGGTTCTCACCCAAGAATCGTATTTCATCACCGATCCTCACAAACCTAGATGTCTCAACGATCTCCCCATTCACCAACAGTTCGCCACGCTTTAGTGCCTTTCTTACTTGGTTCTTTGATGAAAATGCCTCTAACTTTTCAAAGCAAAACCTGTCTATACGCTGCCCTTCACTTTCGACTATTAGCGAAGTCTCTTTTGCAATTATTTCGTCAGAAACATCTACGTTTTGGTCTGTTGTGTCACTCATAGTGCCTCGATAACTCGATAATTTGGTCAACCACCATAGAGATTTGGTGTTATCTGACGCGAGATGGCAATAAGACAGTACACAGACGCGTTTGGTCGCATAGACATCAAGTCACTCTCTTTGGAGCAGCTCCAAGAGGCGATGGTGGACTTAGGTAAGGCTAAGTTCAGAGCGCTCCAGGTCTATAAGTGGCTCTGGCAGAAGGGGGTGACATCATTCGATGACATGTCTAATGTATCGAAAGACGCACGCGCTGGATTGGCAGACAAGTTCTACATCTCGTCACTAGAGATCGTCACCCGTCAGATAAGTAAAGACGGTACAGAGAAGATCGTCTGGAAGTGTGAGGATGGCTCACAGATAGAGTCGGTACTAATTCCAGAGGATGATCGACTCACCTTGTGTATGTCGACTCAGGTGGGCTGTGCTATGGCTTGTACTTTCTGTCTCACGGGTGATCTGGGTCTCAAACGAAACCTACGTCCGTCTGAGATAGCAAACCAGCCAGCGCAGATACAGAGAATACTGGGCGCGGATAAACGAATATCGAACTTGGTTTTAATGGGAATGGGAGAGCCTCTACACAACATCGACAACCTTATAGTTGGGCTTGGAATCGCTTTGCACGATGAGGGGCTCAACTTTTCACACCGAAAAGTAACGGTGTCCACAGTCGGGTTGGTCTCAAAACTCAAGCAGCTTTCAGATGCCTTGCCTGTCAATTTGGCGATCAGTCTGAATTCCTCGACGGAAGAGCAGCGACTTCAGGTGATGCCGATAACGAAAAAGCACTCATTGGCCGAGCTACTCGACGCCTGTCGTGAGTTTCCGTTGACATCTGGAAAGAGAATATCATTTGAGTACGTGATGATGAAGGGCTTTAACGACAGTATGGAAGATGCAGTAAGGGTAGAGAAGCTGTTGCGTGGAATAAAGGCAAAGGTGAACCTCATTCCTTACAACGAAAACCCGAACCGAGACATCCAGAGACCAACAAAAGCCAGGGTTAGAGAGTTTCAGGAGTACCTGCAGCAACACGGTCTTTCTGCTTCTGTTCGTATTACTCGTGGACGGGACATTTCTGCGGCATGTGGTCAGTTAGGTAAGACTAAGACCGATGTTCTCGAGGGAGTCTCTGGGGAACAATAGGTATTAACGGTGTCGATTTCACTGATAAACCACCCCATAAAAGCCCCTATGAGTTGTTATTAATCGGCTCCGTGCTAATCAATATTGTATATATAAAACGGAGCCCTACATGACTTTGAGAATCGGTGTAATCGGAGGCAGTGGCCTCTATGATTTAGATGGTCTTACTGACGTTCGTGAGGAGACAGTGTCTACCCCGTTTGGCGACACATCAGACAATTTCATTATCGGTAAACTGGGAGACGTAGAATTAGTTTTTCTCTCCCGTCACGGTCGTGGTCACCGCTTGAACCCCAGCGAGGTTCCCTATAGGGCAAACATCTGGGGTATGAAGAAACTAGGGGTCAGCTGGATTGTTTCCGTCTCGGCGGTTGGTTCTTTACGAGAAAACATCGCCCCTCGTGACGTTGTGGTAATTGACCAGTTTATTGACCGCACCAAAGCTAGACCATCGACCTTCTTTGAAGGGGGAGTAGTTGGTCATGTGGGGTTTGGTGAGCCTATCTGCGAGACTCTGCGAGGTATCCTTCTAAAGGCAAGCCATGAGATCGCCACAAATGTCGATGTGCATGATCGCGGGACCTATGTCTGTATGGAGGGACCTGCTTTCTCGACCCGCTCGGAGTCAAACCTTTACCGCTCTTGGGGAGCACAGGTAATAGGCATGACCAACCTGCCTGAGGCCAAACTTGCTCGTGAAGCTGAGATTTCCTACGCCACTCTAGCTATGGCGACGGACTATGACTGCTGGCACGAAGGGCATGACGACGTAACTGTTGAGACTGTGATTTCACACGTCGTGGCTAATGTAAAGCTCGCGAAGGATATCATCCGCGCGGCGGTACCCATGATTGTAGAATTTGATGCTCCGAGCCCTCAATCAAACGCCATGGCGGGGGGTATTATGACCGACAAGACGCTTATCCCTCAGGATCGTATTGATGCTCTAGATATAATCATAGGGAAATACCTGTGAGGGCACTCCCCGTAATCTTAGTTGGTCTTCTCGCATTACCAACAGTGGGCTGTATTACGGCTAAACGTCAAGAGCGAGCACAAGCTCGTGTGGATTTAGGTGTGGCTTATCTTCGAGAGGGCACTTCGGAACTGGCAATAGCCACTTTAAGAGAGGCTACCGAACTCGATCCAAGGAACGTAGATGCGTGGGACCGACTGGGGTTGGCGTTAATGAGTCGCGGTGCCCATGTGGAGTCTGAGCAGGCGTTTGAACGCGCTATGGAGTTGGCTCCAAAATCAGCTTCTGTCAGCTTGAATTATTCATATCTTTTACTCAACCTCAATAGACCAGAGGAAGCAGTTGTATTGCTTACAGGCGCCCTAGAGGATCTTACGTATCGGAACCCCGCTAGAATATTAAACAACCTTGGATATGCCGAACTCATAATAGGTCAAAATGACAGGGCAGTAGCGCACCTGTCGGAAGCAGTAGCCAGATCAGCGAATTACTGTGACGCTTGGTACAATCTAGGGTTAGCTCAAGAGGCAGTCGGTAGTAATACCAACGCGATTGAAAGCTATGACAGGGTGGTCATGCTCTGTCCAGACCAGGCTGATGGCTCTTATGTCAAGGCGGCGGAGTTGTTTATCCTAGAAGGGAATCTCCGTGATGGTCTTCACTATCTTCAGCAAGCTTGTGCTCGAAATCCTGGCAGTGAAGTAGCTCGGACTGCAGCCGGTCTTATGAGAGATCTCGGTGAGACTTGCATTCTTGGTCCAACTCCTAGCACCGGTCAATAGACTAAGGGGGGGAATGTGAGACAACTGAAGCCACATAAAAACTATGGCGCCCTAGGTGTCGGGGTTGTGGCTTTTATTTTGTTGGTGCTCATTGGAGTCAGATTGGTGTCTGGGATTACTACCGAGGAGCCAGTTTGGGAAGCAGAGGCATATGAACCCGAGCAAAGAGATGACCTTTCACTGATTAGTGATGAGGCTCCAAGGCTTGTTGTTAGAGGCATTGAGACTCAACACACCGAGGTAGTAGTCGATGGACAGACCTTTTTTTCTGGA
>CAWVYO010000290.1:0-4223 GCA_963934385.1 uncultured bacterium | reverse complement strand
CTTTAGATCTATCGATGGTCCGCTAGGAGATGCTATTCGTAGGCGAGTTACCACCGACAACGACAATAAGTTCTTTCAAGGCTTCTCTGAGCTCTCGGTAGCTTATCTATTGTCCAAGTCGGGGTGGAGCGTCCGTGCACTCTCTCTATCAAATGGGATGCTGTCAGCAGTGAGACCCGATGGCTCACCAATGAATATATTGGTTAGGGGGTTTATCCATTCCCACTCTCCAAAGATCAACGAAAACACAGCGTCAGCCCTTGAGGCTGCCCTAATGCGAGTTCACACAAGCAGGCGTTTTTCGGTGTTTGTGCGAAGACTATTGCCCGAAGATTTCGATCCTGAGCCGGTGCGACAAGCGGTAGAGCTCTGGTTGGGTCAAGTCGCTAGGGATGAATGGGAAGGTGAGTTCGCCACTTATGAGGACGAGGGAGTGACGTTGGAGTTTAGTATAAACCCTCGCAAGCTCGCTGGAGATAGGGCTCCTTTACAGATGATCCTTGGACCGTTCTTGGCTGGAAGAAGTGTGCGGGTCTTTGAACATCGGGCTGTACAAGCCCTCGATAGCTACTTTGCTAGTGAGTTTGCAGATGAGCCAGTGATGATAGCAGGTGTCGCGAACAGGCCATGGGGGCTGTCATGTGGCTATGTGCAAGAGTTGTTCTACGGCAAGCCTAGGTGGGTTGAGAGTGGCGATGTTTGGCAAGCCTGTCTGTCGAAAGCGAAGGAGCCGTGCCTTTACAAAGACGACCTGTTTCACAAAATAGCTGGGACCATATTGTTGGAAAGAGACGAAAACGACGATCTCCTCCTGAGCGGTCGGGCCTTTTCAAACCCATACTCTGAAGAGCCTCTAGCAGCTGCAGAGATGCCTGTACGTACTTACCAATCAGTTGACTCGGATGACATGGGCAGATCTATTATGTCTTGGGGACCTACTATTGGAGCCGCGGTCAGACTTGGAGATTAGTTTCTGGTGTTTGATCCGCTAGGTTCTCTCCGAACATAAGCTCTCCCTGAGCTACGTCAAAGTTTGTAGGATCCCAATGAAGCCTACAGCGAGCCTCGTAGGCATCTTTTTCCCCGACCAACACCAGAGTGGATCTGTTCACGATCCTCTGTGAACGGTCTGCAGGGTTTCCGCATACCACACAGATCGCTAGCATCTTCTGGATGTATTCCGCCGATGCCAACAGATGTGGAATAGGGCCAAATGGCTTACCTCTGTAGTCGAGGTCTAGTCCTGCTAGTATTACCCTCTTGCCCTTTAGGGCGAGGTCGTCTACCACCCTGATCAGATCATCGTCTAAGAATTGAGCCTCATCGATGCCGACCACCATGGCGTCTTGGACGAGATCAGTGATCTGAGCAGCGTGTTCGATCTGAAAAGATCTAAACTTCTGACCTGAATGAGATCCAACGCTGTCTATGGCGTATCTCTTGTCAATACTGGGCTTAAAAACAGCTACGGACTGTTTTGCGTATTGTGCGCGACGTACGCGCCTGATTAGCTCTTCAGTCTTGCCGCTGAACATACAGCCTGCAATGACCTCGACCCAACCGACATTCTGTGGAAGTAAACGGGGATGCATGTGTTTCGACTAACCGAAAGTAAAGGTTTCGACCATTAGAGAGTTCGATGGTGGCAAAAACCTGTCGGGTGAAATACGAAACCCGTTATTCAAATAGGATTTTTTTATGATATCTCTTCTATTTTTGTTGAGCTTTGTTCAACCAGCCGATGCTGCAGCGCGTGGAAGCGTTAATGCATCATCAACTCACACAGACGACGAGGGCGGCGATTTTAGGGCGTCCAACGCTATAGATGGTCTGCTCGGCAGCGGCTGGGCGGCAGAGGATCGAGGTGAGGGGGGCTGGATCGAGGTAGACCTCGGTAAGAATCACGACATAACCGAGTTCTCAATTTGGCCAGGCAACCTTGTGGAAGGCGCTAAATCGTTCGGTGAATACGGTCGACCTCGAACAATTACCGTGACCCTAATGGTCCGCGGCGAGCCAGTAGAGCGAGAGGTTGTGATCGAGAACCGCATGTACAGAGTCGACATCCCTATAGAAGGTCAAGCCCGCAGGGTCAGGGTTGACGTGACAGATGTATATGAAGGAGGTGTTTTTTCACAGCTTCATATCGCAGAGGTCGCTATAAACTTCAATTCGAGCCGATCGGCTATTACCCCTCTGGTTACTTGGGTGCAGTCCGATAGTGCTGACCGCTCGCATCAGGCACATATTACAGAAGTGGAGGCTGCTGAGGCAGCAGTGGAGGCTGCTGAGTTTGGCGACATGGATACCCTTCGTTTTTTGATGAATCAGGCTGGCGATGGAGCCGAATACATTCGCGCTCAGGCACATAGACGTGTTGACGCGGGCTATTTAGCGGCAGCTATTCGTCCAGATTTAGACGCTCGTGACGCGCTGCGAAGAATAAAAGACCCGAACAGCATTTCGGCCTTTGAGCTGGCAGCGTTGCGTTCAACAGGCGACAGAGCAACAGAGATGTGGGATCTAGTTGAGTATTTTTACGCTTATCGTGACCTCATAGGAGGTGCGCGTCGCAACTTGCCCTACTGGGGGACCTCTGGTTGGGAATTGGGCGCACTCCGCTCCTTTGGAGAGCCCGTTCCTGTTGAGGTTGACGAATCAGGAAATATTTACGTCGCTGATATTGGAAACCACAGGATCCAGCGCTTTTCAGCTGATGGACGTGCTGAGCGTCAGTGGGGTCCAGAGGCAGGTATTACATCGGAGTGGTTCACAAGTGGGCGCGATTACTATGTGGCGGGGGCTGTAGCTGGCGATGCCGCCGGTAGTTTCCTCACACCGCTCGACGTGGAGCTTATACCAGAGAAAGATCTCGGCGGAGATGGCGACTCATTTGGGTTTGCGTCACTTGATTCACAAGGAAGGGTTCAGATCTTCGATGCAGACGGTAACGGCGTTATAGGTTGGACCGTTGACTTCGCCTCTCGCATAGACGACGCTGTTGGTGGCGAGGGTTATCTGGCCTATATTCCATCATTAGAGCGCCTGTATGTGATCTTGGGCCGCGACATGGTGGCTTTTTCCCTAGACGGTGAAGAGATTGTGCGCACAGAGCTTGAGGATGGAACACCAAACGCTGTAGAGGTAGCCCCAAAGCGCCTATTCCGCCCTCAGTATCTAATAATGGCCTACGGTCGTGACTTGGTAAGATACGATGCCGATGGCTTTAGGTTCGGGGTTGTACTCGACGACTCGGATCTCGATCCTGGCTATGAGGATATGGACGTAACCGTTGATGAGAACGGCTTCATCTGGATCGTTACCGATAAGGGGTGGGCATACAAGTATAGCTCAAACCTTTCGGAGCTTCTCTACAAGGTTCGTTTCTCTGATCTCGATCTGATCCATCCTCGAGTAGCTGTCTCACAGGATTACATCTTCTGTGTTGATCGCGACAGAGTCATCCGTCTTGACGCCGAACAGGCTCGTCTTGACGCCGAAGCTGAGGCTCAGCAGTGATTTTTATTGTCTCACTCCTATTCATGGGGTGTTCGGGCGATGGAAGCGTTGATGGCGAAGCACCGGAGGCTGCTCCAATAGAGCAGCTGGTGGAAGTTAGTTCAGAACAGCCCGCAGCAGAGACCGAAGGCGGCGATCTGTCAGCTCCTGTGTCACCTGACGATTTGGCGGGTCTACCAGCCCCAATCTTGCCCATAAATCTGGGCAGGATTTCGTACCCCCTTGATATTACCAGCGACATATCTCTAGCGAGGCAGGCCCTGCTAGAGGTCGTACAATCTGAGACATCAGACCCGACCAACCCGTGGGCTATAGCGCACGGGTTGGTGGCTCTCGGCTCTGAGATGCGGTTGTCCAACGGAGAGTTGGCTATTGATTATCTCTTTAGTGAGTACGCAGAAGAGGTGAGTCACGGAGATAATGTTCTAGTGACGTTTCCGGCATCTGGAGAGACAGAGGACGGGGGTTTAGTTCGTATTGAGCCCCACACAGATCTCATTGTGAAGGCGCTAATCGAGACCGACGTAAGGCTAGACCGGCAGGTTGTTGTGGCGGGTAACCCGCACCAGGTTGGAGAGCTGTGGTTAGAGACCGTTTTGACGAGCCACCTCAATATGTCCGATGGTTCATCGTCTTGGGAGGGCACAGATGACATGGCGTGGGGGCTTCAGGCCATCGCCGCCTTTGCCCCTGAGGGCATGACT
>CAWVYO010000289.1:0-4231 GCA_963934385.1 uncultured bacterium | reverse complement strand
CCAGCCATACCAGCCAAAAGAATCGACGATGTCTCGAGAATTTCTACCTGAACAAACCTAGCCTCGAATTGTGCCGACTCATTGTGTGTAAACCGAGGCCAACTCTCGGCTCCAGGAATAAGCTCTGATAGCTGAGTCAACATTTGGCAGCCGTTACAAACCCCAAGAGAAAATGTATCGTTCCTATAGAAAAAGCGCCTAAAGATTTCTCGTAAAGTGTCATTGTATAGGATGGAGTTTGCCCAGCCCCCACCAGCTCCAAGCACATCTCCATATGAGAACCCACCACAGGCAACCATTCCGCGAAAGTCATCTAGATTTATCGCACCACTTCTGAGATCATTCATGTGCACATCGACTGCGCAGAAGCCAGCCCGGTCAAATGCAGCGGCCATCTCAACCTGTCCATTGACACCCTGTTCTCGCAATATGGCTATTTTTGGTCTGTGAGACGCAGGGGTAACTTCCTTGCGTTCAGAGATCTCGCTAAGCTCAAATGTCAGCTCGGCAAAGAGTCCCCTGTCGCTGGGGTCAAGTAGACTCTCGCGCTCTTGCTTTGCGCATGTGGGATTATCGCGAAGCACCTGAACGTGGTGACTTGTTTCACTCCACAGAGACAACAGGTTAAAAATTGGTTTATCAATTATAACGATGCCACCTGAAGAAACCTTTATTTGACCACCAACATTGGGCGAGCCTATTTCATGTGTCACATCAGACAATCCATTATCAGCCAGTAACTCCAGAAACCGCTCTCTATTCGACACTGGAACCTGTAACACAGCCCCTAATTCCTCCGAGAACAGAGCCTTAAAAGGATCCACATCTATAGAGTCAAGGTTGATATCGATCCCCATTCTGCCCGCAAATGCCATCTCTACCAATGTCGCCCACAACCCACCGTCTGAGCGATCGTGGTACGCTACAGCTACCTCTTCACGTTTCACATCTCGCATGAAAGAGAAGAATTTGACCAACATCGCTGGGTCATCAACATCCGGAACTGAAGCCCCGAGTTGTTCATACACATATGCTAGGCATGAGCCACCCAATCTATTCTTACCCAACCCTAGATCAACACACCATAGTTCCGTTTCCCCAACGTCTCGCTGAAGCTCTGGTGTGAGTGTCTTGCGAACATCTTTCACTGGAGCGAAGCCAGTTATTACTAGAGATAACGGGGCTGTCACTTGATGCTCTGTGTCATCTGACTGCCATTTGGCTCTCATAGACATTGAATCCTTTCCTACTGGAATGGCTATGCCAAGTGCGGGACACAGCTCTAGCCCCACAGCCTTGACCGTGTCATAGAGTTTGGCGCCCTCGCCATCATGTGCAGCGGCGACCATCCAGTTAGCCGAAAGCTTTATGTCTGAGATATCCTCTATATCTGCGGCTGCGATGTTGGTGATCACCTCTCCAATTGAAAGTCTACCTGAGGCTGGCGCATCGACAAGCGCCACGGGTGCTCGCTCACCCATTGCCATCGCTTCGCCGTGATAGTTGTCAAATGCGGCTGTTGTAACAGCCACGTCGGCTACAGGGACCTGCCAAGGACCAACCATCTGATCCCTAGCCACCATTCCCGTTATAGAGCGGTCGCCTATTGTTATTAGAAAGGATTTACTAGCGACAGTCGGCAGGCGCAGAATACGCTCCGAGGCCTCTATTATTTCCATATTTGATGTGTTGACGTACTGTCGTTCAACACTCACGCTCTGGACAGTTCTATGGGTCAAAGGAGGCTTTCCAAGCAACATCGATATAGGCATATCTATGGGGTTGTTTTCAAAGTGAGTGTCGTTTAAGATTAGCTCATCTTTGTCTGTTGTCTTTCCAACCACGGCAAAAATAGCGTTTTCACGCTCACAAATGCCTTTGAACAGCTCCATGTTTTCGTCTGCTATGCCCAAGACATACCGCTCTTGTGCCTCACTGCACCATATCTCCATAGGTGAGAGTTGAGACTCGGCGTTTGGAATGTTCCTGAGGTTGAAAATACCGCCTCGACCAGAGTCATGAACTAACTCGGGCAATGCATTTGAGAGACCACCAGCACCAACATCATGCACGCTCTCGATTGGGTTGTTTTCCCCCATCGCCCAACAGCGATCTATAACCTCCTGACACCTGCGCTCCATCTCGGGGTTGGCTCGCTGTACTGAAGCAAAATCTAACGCTTCAGATTGCGAACCTGTAGCCATAGATGAGGCTGAACCACCACCTAGACCAATAAGCATGGCTGGACCGCCCAATACTATAAGGTTCGCTCCCACCGGTAGGATTTTCTTCTCCACGTGGTCAGGTCGAACGCTGCCATAACCACCAGCTATCATTATCGGCTTATGATAACCTCGGCGCTCTTGCCCATCAGGACCTTTGACCACCTGGTGAAATGTTCTGAAATATCCACACAGATTAGGTCTACCAAACTCATTGTTAAATGCCGCAGCTCCAATGGGTCCATCTGTCATTATCTGAAGTGGCGTGGCAAGTCTACTAGGGTGTTTAAGTCCGTCTTCCCAAGGTAAAGGGTTGTTTGGTATTTGTAGATCCGACACATTAAATGCCGCCAATCCCGCCTTGGGCTTACCGCCACGCCCCGTCGCCCCCTCGTCTCGAATTTCACCACCAGCACCTGTCGCCGCACCAGGGCGTGGCGATATGCCCGTTGGGTGGTTGTGGGTCTCGACCTTTATAGCCATGTGTACGGCTTCAGAGGTTGCCCCGTATACGTGACCATCACCGCTTGGGAAAAAGCGACCAGCCTCATAGCCCTCAATTACGGCAGCGTTATCGGAGTAAGCGCTCAATACACCATCTGGGTTCTTGGCGTGAGTATTTCGGATCATGCTGAATAGAGTCGTAGGCATCTCTTTGCCATCGATAGTCCACGATGCGTTAAATATCTTATGACGACAGTGCTCGGAATTCGCCTGAGAGAACATCAACAGCTCTACATCAGTTGGATCGCGCCCCAACCTAGCGTAGTTTTCGGCAAGATATGCGATCTCGTCTTCACTAAGCGCTAACCCCAATTCAATATTAGCTACCTGAAGAGCGCTAGTTGGGTCATTACCCAGCCTAACCTGACCAACTCGAGCTGGTGAGGCGTTGCTGAACAGCGCCTCGGCATCTTGTGGAGCAGTGATCACACTCTGAGTCATAGGGTCGCAGAGGTGTGCTTGTAGAGCCTCTGTCGTATCTGTCTCAAGAACCCAAACGGCTATGCCGCGCTCTACACGCCTTACTTCTGGCAACCCGCAAGCGCTCATAATCTCAGTCGCTTTAGATGACCAAGGCGAAATAGTGCCTATTCTGGGAATTACAATAAACGACGGCGCTGTATCTGGCTTTCGCTCGTTAATTCCCAACAATGCGGCTATCTTTTCGACGGACTCCTTGGAGAAGGTCGCCCCTAAAGGCAACACATCGTCTATGAAGAAGATTTCAGCGCTCTTGAGACTTGACGCTCCAGTAGCCGCAATTATCCGCTCGCGTTCAAACTGTGTGAGGGCCACTCTTCCAAAAAGGTGTTGCATTTACCTGCTCCAATATGGAGCAACTATTAGCTCGTATCCCAAGGCAGTGAAGGTCACCTAAGAAGAATGTCGCGGTGATGTCACCTGACTTTGAGGGCTTGTTTTAGGGTAAACAGTCGCCCGTATCTCCTTGATCTACGCAAGTAACATCCGTATCTACTGTAATGGTGACGCTCTGGGGCTCCACATGACACTCTCCAGCTTCAACAGTCACGCTAGCTGAGGCGGAGTCATTCGACCAACAACAACCATCATCCGACGACCAATCATATGAGGCTGTAATTTCAAAATCACCGGCGGTGTCGTAACCAACGAAGCAAACATCATCCATGCAATCGGCTGTCTGCTGCTCTCCACCATCTACGGAGTAAGTGACAATAGCACCATCTACCGGAGCCCCGTCACTAGCCTGCACGTAGACGGAAACACTTACTACGGATTCCAATGTGCAGTCCACGCCACCGTCGTCACTACCATCCACACAACCAACCAACACAAGAACCAGTGTTGGAAATAATACTCTCATCATATCAAACTCCCAAAGAGCCCCGATCAGTCTGTAAGGTACACTACTAGTGGCTCGATAAGCAAGTAAAACTGAGTTATGATTGATGAGCGCTAAAGACTAAAACGGGTGTTGTTATGGTACATAGTAGAATTTCATTATTGGCTTGCATAGCAATGGTTGG
>CAWVYO010000288.1:0-4236 GCA_963934385.1 uncultured bacterium | reverse complement strand
TACGGGGCTGTCGGGTTGGTAGACGGCGAAGAAGTCTCACCCACGCCTGTTTTCGATCAGCTGGCTAGCAGGGGGGCTATTTTTACAAATGCTACGGCACAGATCGCGGTGACTGGACCCTCTCACCTGGGTATTCTCAGTGGATTTGGTCCATGGTCCCACGGAAATCTTCTCAACGGGGTGCCGATACCCACAGAGACGACGCTAATCCAAGAGCGTCTTTACGAGTCAGGGTACAGCACAGGAGCTTTTGTTAGCGCATATGTGCTCGAGGGAAAGCTCGGCTTTGATAGAGGTTTTCAGACCTATGATGATGACTTTAGCACGCCGCATGGTAGCTCTAGGTTGTTGACTAGTAAGTTGATGTCTATGGTTAATCGTAGGCTGAATCCGAATGAGTTGCTTGAAAGGATTGGAGGGGACACAGTTGACTCGGCGCTCTCGTGGCTCGATACTATGGAGGGGCCATGGATGCTTTGGGTGCACCTATTTGACCCTCACGGTCCATACGAGCCCCCAGCGCCATACGACACTATGTTTTACGGTGACGGCGACCCAAGAGATCCTGAGAATAGCTCAATGGAACAAGTCGAAGATGTCGCTGTCTATCTAGAGCAGTCTTTGCAGGGGATCACAGATCTAGATTGGGTGACCTCGCAATATATGGGTGAGATCGCATATACAGATCGGCAGTTGGGTAGGTTGATCGAGGGGGTGCAGGCTAGGGGTGAGTTAAATGAGACTTTGGTAGTGGTGACCGGAGATCACGGCGAGTCTCTTGGTGACAACGGTGTTTGGTTTAACCACGGTGACGATCTGTACGATGCCTCTACTCAGGTTCCGTTGTTGATGTTCTGGCCAGAGGTTGTATCAGCTGGTGCTGTGTTGAGTTCTCCAGTGGAGCATACAGATATTGCACCCACTGTTTTAGATCTGATGGGGCTCTCTCCTATAGATGGAGTGGATGGACAGTCCTTAGAGCCGTTGTTTAGAGGGCTGGGGGGACGGAGCAACACAAGAGGTGTCTGCTACGACCGGCGTGCCAATGTCGCTGCGCGAGAGGCGGGAGCTCTGGTCCGACCCACGCTTCGAATGGCATCCCTTAGAACGAGTGAGTCACTATATGTCCATAGGGAGTCTGTTGACCACTTGGATGAGATGTACTTAAACAGTGCGCCCGAGGAAGATGTTTGGTTTTTCGATGTTGAGGGTGTAACCTCGATTCTGGCAGATCAAGCGTCAACGCTGCTAGATGACAGCAGAGACAGTGCGGGTAGATCCTCAGTTGAACTTTCTCCAACTGAGCGAAGTAGATTAGAAGCTTTGGGGTATATGGAATGAACGTTGAGAGGCTTAGGGTTTCCCTCAGGGACATACTAGTAGTCGCTACGTTCCATTTGGGTCGGGTTCGTCGAACTAAAGTAGCCTTCGCCCAGATCGCCATTTTTGTTTTAGCCTCCACTGTCAGTGCAGCTATTTCTCACGGAATATTAGCCTCTGTAGAGAAAGCTGCTGCAATGTCAACTGGTTCTGCAGCCCCTGAGAAACCTGGAGCCATGTATGAGTCCTTTGTGCACGGTGCTGAATTTGCCGAGATGATCCCAAGTGGTTTAAGGGTAGGTTCGTTTGTTGAGTGGGCTACTAATGTTCCATATATGCCTCTGACTTGGTTCTTCAGCAGCATGATCATGGTCCCGTTTTTGGCGGTGGCAATGGGATGGGGGGCTATAGCCTCGGATATTTCTGGCAGGACACTGCGGTTTGAGGCAATCCGGGCTGGTCGTACCGAGATTTTTATTGGACGATTTTTCGGGATGTCGTTCCTGTTGATTTTGGGTTTGGCGTTAGGTGCTCTCGTTCCTCTATATTTTTCACAGGCTATGATGGTCGAGCAAGCTGTACATGAACAGATACTCTATTTCTTCAATTTCATCCCTAGGATCTGGGCCTGGTCGCTGCCGTTTTTGGCTATAGGAGTGACTTGTTCGTCTATTGTCTCAAATAACAACACCGCGCGAGTGCTCAGTATAACCCTTGTTATGAGCAGCTGGTGGATGTACAGCTTGGCCAATGACACCTTTGCACTCCTATTTCCTCAGGCTTGGGTCGGAGGGCTGTACGGTGGAGGTGTTGACTGGCTGGGCTCTGCAATCTGGTTGTTAGCGATCTCAATCATGTTGCTTGTTCCGGGCATTGTTTGGCTGAACAGGAGGGATATATAATGACACCTCCTCTATCTGTTGTCGGACTAAAAAAGCGCTTCTCAAAGTACTCGCCGTGGATCTTGAACGGGTTTACTGCGGAGTTTTCAAATGGAATCACGGGGTTTGTTGGACCAAATGGGGCGGGTAAGACCACCCTCTTTTCTATTGTTGCGGGGTTCATGAAGCCTCAAGACGGGCAAGTCGATATTCTGGGGTTAGGGTCCTTTGACGCTCAAAAACACAAGGGTCGAATTGGGGTACTACCACAGGACGCGGATTTTGATTTAGGGGTGTCGCCGAGTGTGTTTTTGTATGGAATGGCTAGGTTGCAAGGGTTTGGCCGAGTTAGTGCAAAAGCAGAGACAGCGCGACTATTAGGGGTTGTTAATCTCGTTGAGAATGCCGATAAACAGATAGGTAAGCTATCACATGGAATGCGTCGTCGAGTGGCGATAGCCTCCGCTATTATGGGCTCCCCGGATCTGATTTTGTTAGATGAACCTATGTCGGGGTTGGATCCTGTCGAAACTCATAGGCTTAGGGGGCTCATTTTAGGGCTTGCTGCCGATGCTGCGGTAGTCGTGTCGAGCCACAACCTCGCTGAGCTAGAGAAGGTCTGCGATCAAGTGGTGTTCATCGACGACGGAGTCTGTGTTGAAGAGGCTAGAGTGGGATCTCTGGCTGGCGACGGACTCATCGCTACCTGGGAGCTTGGAGATGTGGAGTTTGACCTCCAAGAGATGCGTGACGTGCTGCCTAGTCATGAGCTCGATTTCAGTGACGGTTGCCTTAGTCAGTCAGCACCAGACGAAGAGTCGCTCGATCTCGGCTCAATAGAGATAGCCCGTATTCTTTCGGCCTCTGGGGTTCCAATTCGCTCCATTCGTCGTGGGAGGAGCTTAGAAGAGCGCTATTTAGAGACAATGGAGTGATAATGGACACCAAATACGGACACCATCTTCGAGAGCATTTCCTGCTTGATAGCCGCCTTGTGTTTCTCAATCACGGATCCTTTGGAGCATGTCCTAAGGTTGTCTTGAAGGCGCAGAGTGAGTGGCGAGAGGGGCTCGAGCGAGACCCTGTGGATTTTATGCTGCACAGACTCCCAGGAGCACTAAGGAGTCAGGCAGAGGAGCTGGGCGAGATGTTGGGTGCAAAGGGCAAGGACATTGCCTTTGTAGAGAACGCCACCACAGGAGTAAACGCTGTAATGCGAGGACTTAGGCTGGAGCCTGGCGACCAACTCCTCACTCTCAATCATGTCTATCCAGCAGTTGACAACACCTTGAAGTTTCTAGCTGAGAGAAACGGGTGTGAGATTGTGAGGGCAGACATTCCCATGCCCGTGACTTGTTCTGATCAAATTGTCGATGCAGTTGTGGAGAAGATCACGCCTAAGACGAAAATAGCAGTCCTGGACCACATCACATCATTTTCAGCCCTTGTGACTCCAATGGCTGAACTCGTGAGGGCTTGCCATGCTCGTGGGGTTCCTGTTCTGGTGGATGGAGCACACGCTCCGGGAATGCTGGATTTAGATCTGGAGTCAATAGGGGCCGACTACTACGTTGGCAACTGTCACAAGTGGCTGTGGGCTCCCAAGGGGTGTGCATTCTTGTATGTAGCCCCGAAAAATCAGAGTGACATGCATCCAACGGTAATATCCAACATGGAGGCAGAAGGTTTTCCTTTCAACTTTGATTGGACTGGTACAAAGGATCCTTCTGCTTGGTTGAGTTTGGGCGCTGCGCTGGCATTCCATCGCTCATTGGGTGACCGCGAGGTAGCGAAGTACAATCACAATTTAGTCATTGAGGGGTCGAATATGTTGGCTGAGGAGCTCTCTGTAGAGCTAGTCGCCCCACCTTCTATGACTGGCAGTATTCGGGCGGTTAGGCTCCCCAATACTGAGACAGCCAGGGGAGAAGATGCCGCGGCGCTACACGGCTACCTCGCTAAAGAGCACAATATAGAGGTGTTGGTGCATGCACATGATGGTGTGTGGCTGAGAGTCTCCGCTCAGGTTTACAAT
>CAWVYO010000287.1:0-4238 GCA_963934385.1 uncultured bacterium | reverse complement strand
AGCTATCATCCGACACGGAAGACAACGAACTGGTAAACCTGCTGCATGAGCGGTTGGGGGGTTAACTCTGCAGCCTTTGGAGTATAGAAAGGGTTGGCAATCCATTACTCGTCGCTCAAGCCCCGCGGGGCTTTGATAAGCAGGCTTCTCTGTTATACTTGGTAGCACCAACTCGCCGACAGCTAATCGACCGCATCTTGTGTGCGTAGAGACCACCATGCTGCTCGCTCCAAAAGTTTTGCGCGTGGCTTTATCTCTGCTGCGAGTATCCAAAATTTCGCCCGTTCAGGCATTGCCCAGCTGCTAGTCGCGTCATCAATTTTCTGAATATGGGCTTCGAACACCACATCTCTGTTCTCGCTGAACAAGCTCCCTACTTCCCTAAACGCTATTACAATCAGGGTTCGGAGGTGTGTCAGGCTTACATTATTCTCCTTGAGTAACCTCAGAATTTCATTTTCACAATTGTCACTCTTGGTGAGTGCTGTCAAAGCCTCTGCGCCATAGCGCTCGCTATTTAGGTAGGGCTCAATGGTTTCCCCCAAATAAAGCAAGGCTGTTATAAAGCCAAATACTGCAAAAGGTTCCGTCGCCAGCTCTTTGTCGAGCGCTGATTTTATCTCATTTACGGAGACTTTGGCCTCCACGAGTACACCTTCTAGTCCTGCAAAGGCGACGCTGTCAGGGCGTTCCTTTAAGCGCTGAATTAAAGTTTTCCGAGTCTTTATCGGGTCCTCCTTCAAGAGGTACTCCCATAACTCTCTATTGAGCATCCCAAGAGGGGGCAGACCGTCGAGGATGTTGAGGCAAGTATCTGGAGATAGTTTGTGTTTTAGTGCAGCCTTCGCGAGAGTCAACCAGTTTTCTGGACTGAGTTCTTCAAGGGGAGCCTTGAGCGCCTCTTCGAGTCGGTCCTTATCTATTCGCTGGGTACGCTCGTAACGCTGCTGAAAGTCGTCAGGCACACCCTTTATCTTCAACAACTGCCATACGACATCGTCTACTGAAAAGCCCTTGTGGAGACGCCAGACCTCCTCGCGGAGATCTTCGCGTAGGGTGCTGTTGTCCATGAGGTGCTCAGAGCAAGTGTCGCCAAGTAACCCACATTGCCGGAGTTCTTTTGGCGACGCCATACCCCAGAGGGCTCTGACGACACAAGAATGGGGACCATCCTGTAAATGAATTTCTGGTTTCTTCTCGAGACGTGTGAGGTAGCCTTTAACTGTACTCAGTGACAGACCGCCAACGAGGTTTGACCAGCGACTGGGATAAGATTCGCTGAACAACCATCGCTCCAGTTCCTCCTCTGTGGCGCTATCTGCTAGGCGATTCCAGCACTTCCCGTAATATATTAAAGATTGCTTATCGCTCTCGAGAATTTCGACGAGAGTCTCGCGCAGTTTGGGCAAAAGCCCCAACTTCTCTACCGTACGTTCGATAAATATCGGACGAAGCGAGGTAGCCGTGTCTGTTACGACGAAGTTTACTGCGGCTTCGTCATCGCAATCACATAACCAGTCTATTAGTTCTTCTTTTTCTTTACCCCAACCCAATTCTGTAAAATTCTCCAGCAGCTTCAGGAGGGTTTTTGAATCACTCTTGGCCAGCCGCCACCACGACCCGGGGGCGCTTGAGATGTGTATATCTCGCTCTATCATTTGCCATGTACTTAGATGACGCAGGTCTCCCACATTAGGCATAGCCAAACATCGTTTGAACCGAGCAGTCGGTTCATCATAGCCATTGAGCTGTTGTATAATCTCGATGGAGGGGAGGGGATCGAGTTTCTTGGGAAGCTCGTATCGTCTGTCTGTAGCAATCACCAGTTTGGCTGCCATCTCCTCTGTAGTCGGCTCGGTGAACAACGACTCCAGCCAAGGTGTGGGCGCTAGTAATACCATTCTCAAAGCTTGTATTGGCAGCTGCGATATTCGGTCGAGCAGGGTTTCCCTTCCTTGGGGCTTTTCCGCTATGCGCTCTATCACCTCCGTGTGCTGTCCGATGAGGAGCGCGTCGAGTAATGCAGGTTTCCGAAGTGCGCGCTCGGCGAGAGCAAACCTAAGGACTCTGAGACCTCGTATGCGATCACCTTGAACCAGATCCGCTCTCTTGAGTGTGTCCAGAGCCTCTCCTCCCGTGGCGTGTGGAAGAAAGCTCTTCAACAGATGGCGTTGCTCCTCGGTGGCTTGCACAGTCGCTATGACCTTCTCGATCTGGTTCTGGGCGAGTTCGTCTACAAACGCGTGAAGGTCTGGGCTGCCCCATGAACAGAGCGCATGTTCAATTAGGTCTAAAGCCCACTCCTTTAAGCCTGCGAGGCTTCGGTCGTCGTCGGTTCGACGCAGCGCGGCACGAACCCAGGTGTCGACGCCATTATTATTCCGATCAATTTCATCCAGTCGATCACGCAGCAACCAGCCGAGTTCCTCGGGACCCCCGTTGGGGCAGTCCACCAGAATGGATTGCAGATCCTCATCCGTGAGGTTCATCAACTTCCGTTTCCAATGCCCGAAGAGTTCGCTCGCCTGGTCCCTAAAAGCCCGCAACCACTTTAGGTCGGGCGATTGTACTGTCACGCTCAACCTGTTACTTTTATTGTTGTTTGGACCAATCGATACTTTATTTGAGTGGTCGCACGCCCATATCCTGCCGAGGCTCTCTGGGGGCATGTTCCCCTCGTGTACCCACCAGCCATCCTCTCTAGCCCAGCTCGAGATAAGGCGCAGGAGCGTCGAGCTGCCAGTACCAGCTTGCCCCTTTATGGAAACGCCCTTGTCCAAATTCGAAATGATTGTGCTACGTAGTTGTTTTTTATCACCCGAACCATACCTACCGATCGTCTTTAGCCCTATTATTACATTTAGTGGCGGGAGAACGAAGGCCTCGCGCAGTCCAACATGTCCCTCGTCTTCGAAACCGGGGACCAGCATTCCATCCATTGCCTGCTGTGTTGTCGCTCGTTTATAGAGATTATGGAATGCTTCTGGGGTGGCTGCAGGCGATGGAAGCGCATCGCAAAGGCGATTTAGCTTACCCCCTTCATCATCCCCTAAGTAACGCATGAGTGCTCGGAATTTGCCATTCCTAAACTCCCCTATGTAACCAGCCTCGCTCTTATCGTAACGCCCGTTCATATCTTGTGCTATCGAGAGGTTTGCTGGTGCCGACTCGAAAAGATGCTGGGTGCCAGCTCTCCATATTTGTAGTTGGGATGGCAGCAGATTGAAGATGTAACGCTTTTTCATGTTGGTATTATTACATGCTCGGCGACTTATTTCTACGTACGTATTCCGTATTAGAATAAAACAGACAACCCTGTATTACGGATAACGTACGGATAAATTACGATCTTTTGGTGCTATTTGAATAGAACCAAAGGAGGTGTAATGAATAGACCATGTAGCACACTTGAGTACTCCACTCATGCCTGGAAAAGGTTGGCTGAGCGCTCTATACCAAAGGCTCTAGTAGAAGATGCCGTACGGAACGGATCTAGAAGAAAAGTTGGGCAGCGTCAATTGTTTTTACTGCGCTCTACTTACGGGTATTCACTAGCGCGAAAGCTCTTCGTCGTCTTGGAAGGTCCCGTCGTTATCACCGCATATTGGCTCGATACCTCTCGCGGTGATTGCCTTGCTAACTGAACCACTAACACTAGACTTAACCCTAAATCTCGGAGCTAATTGTGCCTATTAATGCCAACAACCCAGTGTCCCCATCCCTCCCCCCCTCCATTAACCTTCACCTTCTCAAGGAGTGCAACGCTCGTTGTCGATTCTGCTTCGCAACATTTCGCAATGTCCAGGGTCGTCTCGCATTCGATCAGGTGTGCGAACTAATTTCCAGACTCAGAGAGGCTGGAGGGGAGAAGCTCACCTTCGCAGGCGGCGAACCCACGTTGCACCCAGACATCGGCCCCCTCCTTGAGCACGCAAAGTCACTGGGCTTTGTAACCTGTGTGGTGACCAACGGCGCCCGTCTCGAACAACTCCTGGACTCTCACGCTGGGGTTTTGGATTGGGTAGGGCTCTCTGTGGACTCTGCTTCAGACGAGGTTGAGGAAGCACTTGGTCGAGGTCGTCCTGGCTATGTTGCCAAAGCGTCCCGTCTGGCAGCCCGTTGTCACGAGGTCGGAGTTCGGGTCAAGCTCAACACGGTTGTCACGTCCCTGAATGCCGATGAGGACATGAGCCCTCTGGTTGAACTCATTGCACCTGAGCGTTGGAAAGTTCTACAGG
>CAWVYO010000286.1:0-4251 GCA_963934385.1 uncultured bacterium | reverse complement strand
TTACTTTGAACAATACGGTCCCCCCAGGATGGCAAGCCTACACAGCGTGGACTCCGTCGCCTCTATACTGAAGACCATTGATGGTCTGCCACTATCGACATGCGGAACAAATCTGGACAGTCAACAATTAGACGGTGCAGGGTTTTCTCGCATCTGCAAACTGGGTGAAATGCAGACCCCACCACTAAACCGACTCCACGACGGGGTCGATGTGTTGAAGATCATATCCAGCGGCGTTTAGGCTGCTTTATGCTCTTGCGCGGCTTCGTCGCGACGAACGCTTCTTGCGAAGCCCCGTATCGGCGAGACCTTCGCGAATATCGGATAGCTCACGCAGTCTAATCAGTGCCTCGCGTTCAATCTGACGAACGCGTTCACGTGATAGCCCCATCTCTTTACCAACTTCAGATAGAGTCCTGAACTCTCCATCGTCCATTCCGTAACGGCGGGTCAGAACAAACCTCTGTCGCTCCGTCAATACAGACTCAAAAGCCTCGTGCATACGACGGAGTTCCTGAGTTTGAATTGTCTCTGAATCAGGCTGCGGCGCGTCGTCGTCAGAGAGAAACCTCTCTAGCGGACGTGGGCGTGGGCCATCATCAACAGGCTGCTCAAGTGAGATTGTGTTTCCCTGAGAAAGGAGCAACTCTGCGCGCTCCTTATCGATACCTACCTCTTTGGCGAGATCTCTCACGGAATAGGTTACGCCAGCTGACTCAAACCTCTTCATAGCCTTTCGAAGGTTACGGGTCTGCTCAACAGCACAGCCAGGCAACCTCACTGGACGCCCAGTATGATCGATAGCGCGAGTCATTTGAGCGCGAACCCACCAACGAGCGTAGGTAGAGAAGCGTATGCCACGGTCTGGATCAAAACGTTTCGCGGCACGAAGAAGTCCGATGTACCCCTCCTGTACCAAATCCTCTTCATCCATAAACGGGCCCGCTAACTTACGAGCCTCACCATGTGCGATTCGGCGACCAGACATAGCCAAGCGCCAGCGGAGGTTTTCAGCCTCTTGCCATGCACATGAAGCCACCCCTGCATTCTTCCTTAGATCGCGGTTCTTGCGAGCCAGAGTCGCCACCAATGAGACAGCTTCTTCCAAACGATCAACAGCACCGGCGCGAGTTCGCTCCGCCCGTTCAGGTTTGCGATTAATAATCTCTTGAGCATCTGAGATAGTCTCTATGGCCGACAATGCATCGACCTCAAAACCACGGATCAATCGAGCCATCTCTTTCTCTTGATCTGCCGTAAGGCGTTCCGACCTAGATTGACGTGCTGTTGAAAAAGAACCTGAAGCTATATTTCCAAAACTCATAAAAAACCTACCCACCAATATAAAAAGTAAAAAAGAGCCACTCCCACCACAAAGAGCCACTCTATCTAAACCTAAACACCATAATTCCTGCGTAAACCCATATGTCAGCTATCTGCGTCCACACAATTTTAACACTCCGTGCCGCGGCTCCTTGTACATAAAAAACCGCACACATTCTGTCAAAAAAATGTCAACTGCCAGATTAGCCGCCTCCTGCGAACACATCACAAATTCATTTGTTCTAATTCTACTGCCTAAGACTCAACCCGGTGGCACCTCTGACACGCTCCATTGTCGCTCTCGCGACCTTTCTCGCTCTGTCTGCGCCTTCCGCTAGGTATTGTTCCACAACTTGGGGTGAAGATGCAAGCTCTAAGTATCTCTCGCGAGGTTCAGCCAAAAAGCGATCCATCACCTCAAACAACTCCTGTTTCGCATGACCGTAACCGAATCCACCTGCTAAATAGCTCTCGGAGAGCGCTGATTGCTCTTCACTCGAAGCGAACAGTTTATAAAGACCGAAAACGTTGCATGTATCTGGGTTTTTAGGCTTCTCAACCGGGGTGGAATCCGTTTTTATCTTCATTACAAGTTTTCTTAACTTTTTTGGGGGCAAGAATAGCGGCAGTGTGTTTCCGTACGACTTCGACATCTTTCGACCGTCGACACCTGGGACAGTCGCGACCTCTTCCTGAATGAGAGGCTCGGGCAGAACAAGTGTCTCTCCGAAGCGATCATTAAACCTCAGGGCTATGTCCCTTGCCATCTCAACATGCTGTTTTTGATCTTTACCTACCGGTACAGAATTACTGTCGTAGATCAAGATGTCTGCAGCCATGAGTAGCGGGTAACAAAAAGTACCAACATTTATCTCGCGTCCTACATCTTTTGCGGCCTTATATGCATGCGCTCGCTCCATCAGACCTATGTTAGTCAAAGTGGACAGAATCCATGATAACTCACAAACCTCTGGTACATCTTGTTGCAAAAACAGGGCTGTGCGCGAAGTATCCAACCCAAAAGCTAAGAACGAAAGTGCTGCTTCAAGCTGATATTCTCGTAAAAGAGATGGGTCTTTTGTTGTCGTCATCGCGTGGTATGTGGCGATAAAATAGTACGCTTCATGAGTAGACTGAAGAGCTAACGCCGGCTCAATCATACCCTTTAGATTACCCACATGTGGGACGCCGGAAGGTTGAATACCTGTGAGCGCACGTGGTGGGGTTTCGGGTGCTAATGATGGATTTAACATCGACAATTGGCTCCATTTTGTGCGTTACTCTATATTCAACAAGAATAAGCAGCGAAATCTTGATTACTTATTCGCCCAATAACATGAGAAACCAATGCGCCCTACAATCACAGCATCCATTATCCTAGCCGCAACCATTTTCGGCTCTACTGTTTCCTGCTCAAAAGGGGGAGACGAGACCGGCGACACCAGTGAAATACCACCTGAATGCGTTGAGGACTCAGAGTGCGATGGCTTTGAGATATGCGAGGACGAAGAATGCATCGTCGGCGACAGAGACAACTCACCCGAGGATGCGACCTCTCTATTGTGGGATAACGAGACCTCTGGCACCATCCAGGAACCTGGGGACGTAGATTACTTTACGTTTAACGCCGACGGCGGTGAGTTCGTAAGGATCTCAACTGCTACCTCTGGCTCTGTACTTACAGACACCATAGTGACCTTATACACACCATCTGGAAAAGTGCACCAGGTTGAAGACGAGCACGCTGCCGGCAGCGTTTTAGACAACGACACACTTCTGTACGCATATCTACCCGAGAGCGGCGCCTGGTTCTTAGCTGTAGAAGACATCAACGGAGCTGGCTCAACGAACGCCGACTACGTAGTGAGCGTCATCGAGGTGGGCGGGGCATCGTCAGAGACAGACAGTATGGAATCCCCAGCCTACACATTCGATGCAACCCAAGCCAACAGCTACTGGGCCATTGGGGTTGTTCTTGAAGAGGATGGCGACAATGACTGGATTGAGGTGGGTCTACCCTGGGACAACTGCCCCATATATATTTACGGCAGCACCTACACAGCTGGGACCGATGCCAACCCAACCGTTGAATTATTTAACGCCGAAGGAGAGAGATTAGCCAGAAAAGAGGGTCTTGGTCCCGACGGCTCAGTTGTTTATCCAGAGGTTAGCGGCGGAAAGATATACATAGCTGCATCCGATAGCCACGAGGGCGGAGGTGACTCTCATTGGTTCTTCGTCTACTTTGCGATCGGCGATTCGGGATCATCATACGACCAGGAGTCGGAACCAAACGACACAACGGAAGAAGCAAATGAGCTCGAGGTGAACTGGACAACCGCTACAGATGGCAACGTTTACGGATACGCCAAAGGCTGGGGGGAAATGAATTGGAGCGACGACGAGGATTGGTTCTGGTTTCAAGGCAAGGCAGACCACTACCTACAGCTTTGGGGCTCTAGTACAAACATAGGATCAAGTTTAGGACCAGAGGTCACAGTCTATGATCCAGACGGAATAGAGATCTCAACGGGCTCAGGCGACAGCTTTCCCGATGCAAACAATGTGGGCCCGACCACAGATGGCAACTACGCGATTCGAATCAGAAACCCAGCGCCCCAAGAAGGTGAAGAGGGACCAGAGTGGTACTATCAGTTCACAGGTTACCTGACGGACTACACTGTCTCCGAGTGAGCGCCGCCCAACATTCCACCAGCAATTTGATCCATCAAAGTCCTGTAGGGTGAATCTGGAAGTCCGCGCAATGACCGTTTTGCAGCCATTGACCGCTCAACAACCACAGCCCTGGTAGCGCTTAAACCGCCACCAACTTTCACCGCCCTTTTTAGATCGTTGCAGGCGGATTCATCGCCATCACAAACTCTATCGATAATGGCATCCACCTCGGGGGTAAGTCCCCTACCAGCA
>CAWVYO010000285.1:0-4270 GCA_963934385.1 uncultured bacterium | reverse complement strand
CCATGCCAAAATAAAACCGTATAGAAAAAAACCGTCGAGATAACGAAAAAAGACCATCACGTCATCGGTTTCGACAGAGTCTAAGCTCGTTTTATGTGCTGCGGCGATGTGATGCCTAGCAGGACTCAATTTCTCTAGGAGAGGAAGGAATGGCTTCATCAGTGCTTGAAATAACAATGATGGGAACAACATCCTATAGAGCTGAAACCCAGCCCCCACTTTGTGATCAACCAAGAAACGATGTAGAAACGTCGTTCCACTTCTTGGGGTGCCCACGATAACAATTGGCCGCTCTACTCTCTTTCTCCACAATGATGGAAAGAAGACATTATCCAGCAGCATACCAATAGCCATAAACAGGCGCAGGAACGCGAACATAACGATTGACAGAAGCGGACCTAGGCGCTGCCCGAAGGCGCGCCCCACTACCCTGTAAGTGATTGCGATGCGTTTTAGCATTTGCCTCCCAGAGACAATAGTTCAATTGAGTGGGAGACTGCGTTCACTCGCCCCGTACGTAGGGAACTAGAGCTAGGTGCCTAGCGCGTTTGATAGCGTTAGTGAGCATTCTCTGCTCCTTAGCGCCAAGGCCTGTTAGACGACGAGGAAGAATTTTACCACCTTCAGTGAGGTACTTCTTCAACGCTTCTGAGTCCTTGTAGTTAACTTCAAATTTGCCGCTTGATACTGGTTTAGCGCGAAAAGCCATGATGCTTCCTCCGAATGCCCGACTTTTAGCTCACTGAAGAGGTGTAAGCAAGGGCTGAATATAGGTTCTTAATCTTCTAAGGCGCTTCTAAGTGATTTAAACGCTCTGCGCCACGTCTTTTCAATCTCATTTCGGGCTTCTTCGTCCTCGAGCACTCGTCCACCCGAGTGTACCAAGCTCAATCTAGTCTCTTCTCCGTCACGAGCGACGTTGAAGCTCAGCGAAGTTCCCTTGGTAGGTGCTGGCGAAGTCGTGTCCCAGCAAATCTCTAATCTTGAGGTCGGGCGATAAGTGAGAACCACTCCAAATTCCGAAAGAGGCTCCCCTTCGTCATCCTCGCCAATAAGTTCAATTCGCCCCCCCTTTCTTCCGTCCAGTCGTGCTTCGTCGGCGTACCAAGAGGTCCAGCCTTCTGCTGTCGCAATAGCATTCCAAACGACTCTTGGGTTCGCTGCGATATTGATTTGTTGGCGAATTGAAGCCAAAGTGCCCTCCGATATGTAAACAGTAGTTAATGTTGAAACCAATATCTCTCGATCCTCTCGGATCGAATCCCTAGTTAAATAGGACTAGGGAGTACGAGAACAATTACTTAGCGTCTCGCCACCTATATACTCTATACTGAGCTTGGCGCACAATTTGATCACTCCAAAGAGATAACTGAAGGCGAATGTTGATAAAATCCAAAAAGGTCAAAGTTCGTACTGCTAGGCTAGAAATTTGGGTCTGTCTCTTGTTACTATCGTGCAATAAGGGCGATAACCCTGTCGCTGTCGATACTGGTGAGGAGCCCGTAGTTACCGTAATCGAGTGGGAATACAAGACTATTAGCAGTCCAGCCATCGGGGATGGCTTTGGCACATCTCTAGCTCTATCTGATGATGGCTTGTACATTGGGGCACCCCACGGTGAAACAGGGGGTGTCATTTATAAGCACACCAATACTGCACAACTTGAACCTGTAATGCAGGGAGAGGTGGGGGGGGCTCTAGGGGCTGCAATAGCCTTTTATGAGGGAAAACTCTATGGGGCAGCACCTATATATGGTTCTGGTGCTGGAGCTATCTTTCGAAGTGACGGCGTATCTATAGTTGGCGACGCTGGGCAACTTTTAGGCAAACGGCTTTACAATACAGGCGGTGGACTCTACGCGGCTTCGACAAGTGGGCTGTTCCGCGTCCTACCGCCATCTATTGGTGAGATAGTTCACAGGCTGAACCTTGAATTTATTGACCAGACATCACGTGTAGGTGGCTTTATAGCAGATGGTGAATCCCTATACATTGGGACACCTCATGGCGAAATGGCAGTAACGACAGGAGTCACCTCATTACAGCACTCGTCCCCGCTTGATGAGTCCGGTTACGCACTTTGTAAGGCAAACCTATTAGGCGACGAAAGAGACGAGATAGTGACAGGCGCACCTGGAGCAAACAGAGTCGAGATATTTACGTTATCCGATACTGATTCACTAGAACTCGCTAAAACTATTCAAGGTGACTCCGGGCGGTTTGGACACGCCATCAGCTGTATAGATGGGTTGTTAATTGTGGGGGCACCACTTTTTGGTGATGAACACCAAGGAGCCCTTTGGCGATTTGAGGGTGACTCCTCCGTATGGACTGTCGGTGAGGCATTCCTAAGTGGAAGCAGCGCTTGGGCTCAACTGGGGTTTGAAACAGCGCTCGGTAACGAAGGGGAGATATATGCGGGAGCTCCTGGTGGAGAAGGCACCGCTGGGACAGTAACAGCGTACTCCCCTATTACCCCCTGATACCTTTGTTTTGTGAAAATGCGAAAAGGCATATTAGGGCAATAAATATCTGACCTGCAATTAACGCAGCGACTCCTACTATTGCGGATATGGCTATAGACACCTGCTTTGTTCTACGCCTAGCCACAGCTGACGGCATCACCATCGCTAGACCGTGCCACATAACTTGACCACCATCCAACGGAAATATCGGTAGCAAGTTGAAAAGAGACCAAAATATATTTACCTGGATCATCATCGAAATCGTATAAACCAAGAGGAAGTGACCTCCATACTCAGGCGTAGCGAAACCAAAACCACCAAGAGAGGCGAGCATCAGCCCTATGAGCGCCGATAAACACGCTAATAATATGCCGGCGATCGGTCCTGCTAGGCTTACTAATACACCTTGTTTATGAGTAGGTGAGACCCCGAAAGAAGTCAAACCACCAAAACCGTGAATAACAAGCCTAATCGGTCCCAGCCCAAATGCCTTCGCGGCAACGGCGTGCCCGAGTTCATGAACCATAATCGAGACAAAGAACACGACGGCGAGCATAATTGATATAGAAAATCCTACACTTCCTCCGCCTTGCACCAAAATAATGAAGGCTAAAATAAAGAGAGCTGAAGGGTGGACCTCGAAGGGGAATCCAAAAAGTGTCGTACGTAGTGGCTTCAGGGTGCCTCCTCGATCCCAGTAGTTGGCTGGTATGTGGACCAATCTACGGAGAGGTAATCACTAACAAGACCAGATACCAATAATAAAAGTGCGAGAACAATAGCGACAAAAGCAAAAACATTAGAGAGTCGGACAGCCATGTCGGAACGTAGTTTTAAGCGACTCAACTCTGCTTTTAGTTGGTCCACCTGATCTAATAGTCTATCAGTCTGGCGCTCAAGGTCATCTACATCAACGGCCCCGTGACGTGAAATCATCCGCTCCAATGCCCCTGACTCTCCCTTTTTCGCCTGCACGTCAAGATTGATTAGAAGGTCGCCAAATTCAGCCGAAACCAATCCACTGAGTTTGGGCGCACCAACAAGAGCAGTGTCTAGGCGCTCTAACAAGGCGCTTACACCATCATTATCTACAATTTCTAGCTCAGACAGAGTGTCGTATACCTCAATGTGCTTAGCTGAGGCAGGCAGTCCTTCTATAGCCGTTTTCAGCCTCGCTGCTCTGTCGGATAATGAACAGTCTTTCTCATGACTGGATACTTCTCCGTCATCCACGTGACATCACCACGATGAGCTCTGGACCAAGAAGCTCCTCCGCAAGCTCGCGGCACATGGGAGTTATAGCGGTTCCACCTACATCGCGTATGGCGATAGCTATTCTTCCCAATGCTGCAGGAGGGCGGAAGCGCAAACGCTCAATAGATATTCGCTTGTTACATCCCCCACAGTCAACCAACCTGTCGCCTAACCCCAACCTCCAAGCCGCCAAACCTTCGCTAAACTCCTTAACCATAGGGGCAGCGCAGTCCGCGCACGAGACACTAAAACCACCAGACTTGTTACTCCAGACCACTGGGGTGGCTGGCACGTCCAAACGGATCTGGGCAGCACCCCCCTCCACCAAGCGGGCGCCTGTCCCTACTACATCACCTAAAACATCCGCTAATAGATCTTTTGCCAGTCTAGTACGAAAATTATCCATCATTTCTTCGCTCGGAAAAAAATCTGGGTCAGAGGAGACCAAAAACAGATTGAGCCGTTTACTCATTACATTTTTATCCGAATGGTAACCGGACCAACAATGCGAGCCTGGCACGCCAATCGTCGATGAGGTTCCGACCCAGCCC
>CAWVYO010000284.1:0-4271 GCA_963934385.1 uncultured bacterium | reverse complement strand
AAACCCAGCGGAGTTCAACACGTCATCTGCACATTTGAACTCCTCCAACTCCATCAGGGTAATCCACGTTGGTGGTGCCATGAAGATCTCGCGATTGCGCAGAAGGCGCAGCGCCTCAGACGGTGACCACCACGCAGACTCGATTAACTCCACATTGTCGTGGATGGCCACAGCCTCAGCCCCAACATTAGCTATAAAGAAACGAGTGTCATACCTTCTCGGTTCAATTTTTGGGGTCAACCACCAAGACCAGTACGCAATCTGGTTCACTTCTAGCTTTACGCCACATTCCTCTTCCGTTTCTCTAATAGCTGCTACCTGATATGCAGCAGCCTTATCACACCCCATACGTTCACGGTCTATGTCACCACCATTTAGGTCAACATCGTTGTCCTCAGGATCAACGCGCCCGCCAGGGAACACATACGCGCCAGGCAAAAACCTAGTCTTTGCATTCCTCTTCATAAGGTAGACCTCTAGCCCTCTCGACGAATCTCGAATTAGGGCAACTGTGGCCGCTGGAAATATTGGGTTAGCCGTCATAGACTAACTAATAACCGAAACTTTAGAATAACTCACATGCCTCATGTGACTAAGACAAGGCAAAAACAGGTGCCCAGCAGCCCAGTACTAAAATTTACCCCTCTTGATATACCCGAGGTGATCCTAGTAGAACCAGCTATCTTTGGTGATAATCGAGGTTTCTTCTTAGAGACTTACAACATCGAAAAGTATCTAGCCGGTGGTATCTCAGAGAAGTTCATACAAGACAACATGTCACTCTCGATCAAAGGGACTATTCGTGGACTCCACGTTCAGACCACCAAACCACAGGGAAAGCTCGTAAGAGTCGTCTCGGGTGAGGTCTTAGATGTGGCGGTAGATGTTCGTCTTAATTCCCCGACCTTTGGGTCTTGGGTTGGCGCAATTTTATCTAGCGAAAACCACCACCAACTTTACGTCCCTCCAGGCTTCGCTCACGGATTCGAGGTGCGGAGTAATGAGGCTATTGTTGAGTACAAGGTGTCGGCACCATACGATCCAAGCAGCGACATCTCTATTGACTGGAACGACCCCGACCTCAATATTGAGTGGGGCTGTAAGAGACCGATTATTTCGCCCAAAGATGCTGCAGCTCTAAGCTTTACAACAGCTAGACCCCACCTCGAAAAACTGGCTGAACACCTCTGTTGGGTTGGGTAATGGACAACACCGAAGTGGGACTGCGAGTGGTCGTCACAGGATCAAGGGGACTGCTGGGCAGAACTCTACTTGAGCATGCTCCCAAATCATGGGAAATCACGGGTCTAACTCGCGACGAAATGGACATTGGGGATACTGAATCAATCGAGGCCGCGTTCGTCAAACACCAACCAAACGTCGTCATTAATTGCGCAGCATTTACCGACGTAGACGGAGCCGAGTCAAATCCCTTTGGGGCCCTGTTAGTGAATGAGGTCGGACCACGACTGCTGTCGTTCGCCGCAAACCAACACGGTTGCAAGTTGATACATATTTCCACGGATTTCGTGTTTGATGGAGGAAAGCTGACTCCGTACATTGAGAGTGACGACACAAACCCACTCTCAGTTTATGGCGACACGAAACTTAGCGGTGAACAGGCAGTACGAGAGGTCTGTGAGAACCATCTAATCGTAAGAACCTCCTGGCTATACGGGGACTACGGCAGAAATTTCCCAGAGATAATGCGGCAACTGGCCGAACGTGGACCCTTAAAGGTCGTCACTGATCAGACAGGGTCGCCCACTTACGCGCCCCACCTAGCTGAAGCCATATTCTCTAATGTAGAGTCTGGATTACAAGGGACTGTTCACCTAGCAGGGCAAGGAATCTGCACAAGGCAGGAATGGGCCTACAAGTTGTTTGAAGAGCTCAAGAGTGATGTCCAGATAAACGATGCGCTTACCGAGGACTTCCCTACCCCAGCTAAGCGCCCTAAACAGTCTGCACTTATCACAGAACGAGAGGACACTGTAGAGCTGCCGAGTTGGCAATCCGGAGTTGCCGACTACTGTCGGATGTTGACCAGATCCAATAGGTAGTCCCTATAGGATGACTGACCCATTGCGTCTGCAAGTTCACGAAGGTGGGACTCGGAGATGAATCCCATTCTCCAGGAAACCTCTTCGATACAAGCGATCTTCAACCCTTGTCGCTCCTCAATTGTATGAACGAACTCGCTCGCTTGAAGTAGGGACTCGTGGGTACCCGTATCTAGCCAGGCATATCCCCGACCTAAACGCTCAACAGAAAGCTCGCCTCGCTGCAAATACACAGAATTCAAATCCGTGATCTCAAGCTCGCCTCTTGGCGATGGCTTTAGGGCTTTTGCCACCTCGACTACATCAGAGCCGTAAAAATAGAGCCCCGTAACAGCCCAGTTAGACAAATATTCTTTGGGCTTCTCGACAATCTTAGTGGCCACCCCTTTGTCGTCGAACTTTACCACGCCATAGCGCTCTGGATCTCGCACCTGGGTAGCGAAAACAGTCGCTCCTGATGCCCGACTCGCAGCCGCCTGAAGAGACCTAGATAGATCGTGTCCAAAGAAGATGTTGTCACCAAGCACCAACGCACACGGCGAATCACCAATAAAATCCTCGCCCAAAATGAACGCCTGAGCGATCCCTTCAGGGTTTGGCTGAACCTTGTAGGTAATCTCGATTCCCCACTCAGACCCGTCACCCAACAGCGACATAAATGAGGACTGATCCCGTGGGGTCGTAATGATCAAGACCTCTCGAATACCAGCCAACATAAGTGTGGTTAGGGGATAGTAGATCATAGGCTTGTCATAGACTGGCAAGAGCTGCTTACTTACCACCCTAGTGACAGGGTGTAGGCGCGTTCCCGTGCCGCCAGCTAGAATAATTCCCTTCACTTTGCCGCCTTTGAATCAGCACCCAGCCGTTGACCTTCATATCGCTCCTGTAAAGGGCGCCACCAGTCCTCATTGTTTAGGTACCACTCGATAGTGTCTGCGAGACCCTGCTCAAATGAATGTGTTGCCTTCCAGCCTAGCTCAGCCTCAATTCTCGAAGCATCTATGGCGTACCGTTGATCGTGCCCTGGACGATCCTTCACATGGGCAATTAGCGATGAATGCGGTGCTCTCTCGGGGAATCTGTCATCTAGGGCAGCACAGATACCGTGTACCACCTGAAGGTTTGTCCGCTCTGACTTTCCTCCAATAAGGTAGTCGCGCCCAATGGCTCCAGTAGTGGCTACCAGCCACAGGGCTCTCGCGTGGTCTTCAACGTGCAGCCAGTCCCTAACCTGTAGACCAGTTCCATAGACAGGGAGACTGTCCCCCGCCAGTCCACGGAGAACCATAAGTGGGATCAGCTTCTCTGGAAACTGACACGGCCCGTAATTATTGGAACAGTTTGTAGTAACTGTCGGTAAGCCATAGGTATGTGTCCATGCTCGGACTAGGTGATCCGCGGAGGCTTTACTAGCGGAATATGGAGAGCTAGGGCAGACCTGCGAGTCCTCCGTAAAGAACCCCGTTGCGCCTAGTGAACCGTAGATCTCATCTGTTGATACATTTAGAAAAACAAAGCGTTGCTGGTCGAGAGCAGAGAGCCCTCGATAGTGTTTTAGTGCGCCCTGCAACATGGTATATGTGCCGTGTACATTCGTGTGTAGAAACAGCCCAGGGCCATCAATAGAGCGGTCCACGTGTGATTCGGCTGCAAGATGCATAATGATGTCTGGCTTGTGCGCCTCATACATCGCCTCTACATCGTCGCTTTCAGCTACATCCCCCTGTACAAACTGGTATCGTTCCGATCTTGCAGCATCTCCAACCGATGCCAAGCATGCTGCGTAAGTGAGCTTGTCGAAGTTCACGACATTGTGATTAGTCTCCTCGATAATTAGTCGGATTACGGCAGAGCCAATAAATCCAGCGCCACCCGTCACACAGATGGTAAGAGGTCTGGAATCTAATGACTCCCTATTTGAGGCTGCAGCTACAAGGTTTTTGGATTGTTCGATCATTGGTTAGCCCTCCCTAAAAGCTCGCCAACAAAGGTTGATTGGGGGCGGCTTCTCATTATTGATCTAGCGTTCTTTGAATATTCTGACCTAACATGGGGTGAGGCCACAACCCTCACACAAGTGTCTACAATATGTTCGTAATCTGCGAACACAACGGCTCCATTTAATTCTGCAGCCAAATCTGGGTCACTCCCAGGTTCTGAGACGACCACGCATCCATTTATTAGAGGATACGATATCCTCACCAT
>CAWVYO010000283.1:0-4275 GCA_963934385.1 uncultured bacterium | reverse complement strand
GTAATGCGGTTGTCTTGGGCGACCTGCTGAATATTCGTCACGCCCACTGTAGTATCTATTAACCAACCTCCCGACCTAGTTGTTGTCTTCACTCCTCGGATTGAGGTGTCGATATCTATGCCAGTCTGCTTTACAATATTCAAAGCCAGCCCTCGCCCAAAAGACGTGTAGTGGTCGCCAAACTGCAAAGTGGTGCTACCTGACCGCCTAGTGACCCAGACTTTATCCACATTCACATAGTGATCGGGGGCAAACGAGGTGAGGTTGTCTCCTACTATCTCATTCTCATAAACCAACTCTTCGTTTAGGAAATACCTATTTGCAAAGAGCGATACTTGATCAACCTGTACTCCGATTTCGTATGGTCCTGAGCTAGCCAACACCCCAAGTCTGTTCACCTGCTCAATATAGTTCAAGAGACTCCCTCGCTCCTCGAACCCCTCCAACAAATCATCAGATATAATGTAACGAGCCTCGAAGTCCTCGCTGAACATCAAGCTCCACGGATTATCCTCAACAGGTTCACTGCTGACAGCTGTACCGACTAACGAAAGAAAAAGAACCATCATGGCTGAGATGCCCCCTTTATTGAATTAGCCCTGTGACAACATTACGCAGCTCGACCTCATCACCCGCGCTGTACCCAGAGTGCCTGTAAACTATCTTACCAGTCTGATCTACAACGACGACATACGGAAGTATCATCTGTGGGTTGTACCTGGAGACGACCTCTGTGGAGGTGTCCAACAACACGGGAAAAGTAAAGCCTCTGGACTGGACATGAGGCTTCACACGCGAAGCGGTGCGAGCCTCATCTACACTGATAGCCAACACCTGAACACCTTGTTCGTGTAAATCGTCATAGAGAGCCTGAAGGTGAGGCATCTCAACCTGGCACGGTCCGCACCATGTTGCCCAAAAGTCCACTACGACTACTTGTCCTATAAAGTCACTCAGGGAGACCTGCTCCCGATTTAGGTCCGGAAGGGTGAAGTCTGGGGCGCTCTGAGAATAGGAAACTGGCGCAAACAGAAAAAGCCCCAACAAGACTGATATAATTTTCTTCATTTGATAACTCCAATTTAATAATAGAAATGCAATCTTACCTACAAGGACGACACACCGACACTCAATAGATAGTCAACTTTGACATGCTATGCCTAAAGGAAGAGATGAATTGAGATAGATTTGTCACTGTTCGATGTAACGCCCAATCAATGTGTTAGATTCACCCATAATGAAAAAACGAATATTAATTATCGATGATGAACCTAGCATTCGCAAAGTTCTATCTGCTCACCTCTCGCTATACGGGTACGAAGTAGAGGTAGCCGTAGACGGTGGAGCGGGCATCTCAAAGATAGACTCCGCCATGTTTCACGCGGTAATAACTGACCTTCGTATGCCGAACATTGGCGGGCTAGAGGTCCTCAACTGGGTCAAAAAGAACCACCCAGGACTCCCTGTCATCATAATCACAGCACATGGGACAGTTGATACTGCTGTCGAGGCGCTAAAACTTGGTGCACACGATTACATCACGAAGCCATTTGACCAAAGCGAGCTTCAGGCGATCTTGGAGAAGGCAGTCCGGACAGAGGCAGCCAACGCCAAAGACCTATCACCAGAGTCCGGACGCTTTGAGATTATCGGCAGAACCCCTGGGATGGAGAAGATCTACGGACTCATTGAGAAAGTGGCGAGGTCGCCCACCACAATTCTAATCACGGGTGAATCTGGTACTGGTAAAGAGCTTGTTGCCAAGGCGCTTCACGACAACTCTAACCGCGCTAGCAAGCCTTTTATCAGCGTAAACTGCGGTGCCATTCCAGAGTCACTTTTTGAGTCTCAGCTTTTCGGACACGCAAAGGGTGCCTTCACAGGTGCAATTGCAGACAGAGAGGGTCGGTTCGAATTAGCCAATGGCGGCACACTGTTCTTGGACGAAATAGGCGAGCTGCCACTGGAGATGCAGGTAAAACTCCTGCGCGTGCTTCAAGAGCGCCAGTTCGAGAGAGTTGGAGGAATAAAAACCATTGAGGTGGACGTAAGACTAATCGCATCCACAAACAGAAACCTCGAGCTCGAGGTCGAGGCCGGTACCTTTCGCCAAGACCTCTTTTACCGACTCAACGTCATCCCTATTCAGCTTCCTCCGCTGCGGGACCGCTCGTCCGACATACCTCTGTTAGCTGCCCACTTTCTAACTAAGTTTAACGAACGATTAGAGCGCAACACTCTGATCTCTCCGTCAGCAATGGAAGTTATGATTAATTGGCGATGGCCTGGAAACATTCGAGAGCTTGAAAACCTCGTAGAGAGATGCGTTCTTTTATGTGAAGGCGGGGAGATAACTTCAGATGATCTACACGGACTAGCACCCTCAGGAACAACAACCGATTCCTCCCAGACGCTAGACGAAATGGGTCTAAAAGAGTACGTTCGCGCTCACACAACAAAACTTGAGAGAGCCAGAATACAGTCTGTGCTTGAAACTGAGGGTGGCAACGTAACTCGAGCGGCCAAGAGCCTTGGAATCTCAAGAAAGAGCCTACAGACAAAGATGAAGGATTATGGACTCAGAGATCAGTCATAGACCGTCAACTTTTCCCCACAGCTAATATTATCGCTTGACCAAGAGCCATACTTTAACTACGATTCGAGTCATGCTAACTCTAATAGTTTTTACCTCTATGGCCTCTGCGGCTGATGTCACCGACATGCCATCAAACCTCCGCGGAGATGTCTCGTTCTCATATGAATACTCCCACCAGTGGAGTCAATTAGTAGAGGCCTCTGAGCTGGTTGGCGGTGTAAATGAATCGGCTAGCAGGATGACCTTTGATGGAGAGTTTGCGCTCCGAGATTGGGCCTCTGTGACGGTTTCTATACCTATGTGGCTAGAGCACAACATTTCTTGGTCTGACCCCAGGACAATGGCCTGGAGCCCCACAGAAGACACGGGCAGCATGAGGTACGGGACTGAAATAGAGGGAGGCGTTGAGCCCCGCTCAGGGTCAGGGCTTGGTGGCACTTCTATTGGTTTACGCGTGTCACCGATATCCGAGACTCGGGGCGCTAAGGCCTCATGGGTAATAGGGTTTAGTCAGCGGCTCAAAGACGAGTCCAACATCTTCACAGGTAGCGCAGATGAGCTTGGCGCTGGGGTCGGAGCAGACACCACTTCCATTACAAGCGCATTTTCAACTACCTTCGGTGAATCTTTACCTTACGTAGTTGTCAGTTGGGACAATCGTGGGGACTCCTCAGCACCGGGAACAGATCCTGAAACAGGAGAGTCTGTACTCGTCAATATGACAAGTGGAAACTCTGCATCATTTGTATCAGGCATAGAATTCACGTCAACGAGTTCTGCCAATGGACGGAGTTGGTTCAGGACAGATTTCTGGGGAAAAGCGCAATACAACGCATGGTCAGAGGTCCCATCTGGAACATACCTCCCCGATGTGCTTAGCGGTACAGAGGGTTCAACAGTCGTTCGCGGTGAATATATCGACTACACAATAGGTCTTGGTGGGCACTGGAGAGCCCTCCCAACAATGCAGATAGATTTGAGCATTGAACTCGGCACAAATAGCCCAACCCAGCTCGAGAGTTCATATCAAATCTATACTGGCTCTTTCAGCCCCAGGGTAGCTGGCGGAATACAGGCCACGTTCCTCTACAGATAGCCCTCTACGCTCTCCTAACCCTACGCTTCCCGCTCGCGCTCTAGCTTGAGTAGGGCTTCATAGGCTTCCTTCTTAGGCGTCCCCCATCGAGCAGCCAGCGCTGCTGCTATGCCTTTTAGGTTACCCTCAATTGGTTTCTCTTCGAGCTGTATAGGCGGACCACCGGGCCCAACCACAAAGACAAACTCTCCCCGAACCTTCTCCCGTGACGAAAGGAGCTCCGACAACGATTCTGGACTCCCAAGAACAACCTCCTCGAACTTCTTAGTTAGCTCACGGCACATGGTGACTTCTCTGTGAGGCAACACCTCCGCGAGCGCACCAAGCAAAGCGATCGCACGATTTGGAGACTCATATATTACAAGCGCACCCTCAAGTGCGCCGAAACGCCGGAGCCACTCGCGAATAGCACCCTGTTTTCGAGGTGCAAAACCCAAGAAATGAAACGGTACCGTATCTAAACCAGAGACAGAGATCGCCGCCGCTACGGCTGAAGGTCCTGCGATAGCACAGACGGTCAAACCTCTAGCATGACACTCACGAACCAAGGCGGCACCTGGATCCGACAGACCAGGCGCACCAG
>CAWVYO010000282.1:0-4284 GCA_963934385.1 uncultured bacterium | reverse complement strand
CGTAGACCTCCTCGCCGTTGACATGGGAGGTGATACTGGCCACAGGGTTTGTGTTTTGATAATCAACAGGTTCGCTGTCACAGCCGATTAGTGTCAGCAGCGTTGAAATAAAAACAGAGAACATGGTGACCTCGTGAGGTTTTAGCAGTTTTACTCCCCAAATTGATAACGTGATCGCTAGGGTCTTGCGTTGAGAGAGGGTGCGTTATGTTGATCTACCTAACCTCACAAGCAAGACTAGTTATCCCCGCGGTAGGCACCTCAGTGGTCGGGTCGCACATCGCGTCGTTCCAGGTGTAGCGTGTAGCAGAATCAGTGCCTGATCCTCTCATGTGTAGACAATTCTCGTTGCCACCCGCGTTGTTTGGCTCGTTGCTTTGCCAATATGTGAATGACCAAGTAGCGCCTGAATTCCAGACCCATGTGCCTTCATTTGAGATGTCAGTCGCGCCTAAGCTTGGCGCAGATGTGGGCTCCAATTCAGCGACAAAGATGTTTTCACCTGAGCTGTGGATCTCAGCCATGCCGTCGTATCCGTGGTCAGTGCAGTAGGTCACGCCGTCAGCGAAGTGTCCGCCACCATTAGGAAAGGCATCACAGACTGCGAAATAGACAGTCCCATAGCTTCCCGCAGCGCAGTCGATCCCATCGCAGTCGCTGTCGATTCCGTCTCCACTCACATCGCCAGCGAATGGGTATATGGCTGGGTCGTTATCATTGCAGTCTTCGGAAGAGTAGAAGCCATCACCGTCATTATCTCCCTCTACGGTGTAGTAGATACTGTCGGTGTATGTCGCGCCGACCTCATCGGTGACAGTCATTGTCACAAGGTGTGTCTCGACCGAGAGATCAGACCAGGCGAGCCTAGCGATACCATCGCTTGTTGGTGTGCTGTCGCCAATGTGGCCATCTTTGTCGCTGCTCCATGCGACCATCAACCAATCCGCAGGCACGTCTACATCTGAGACTGTGCCCTCGAATCGAACCTCGGTCCCAGAGATATCAGTTGTGCTGTCTGTGGGGGCGGTGATCTCGCAGAGAGGACTACTGTTTGGTGGCCCCACCGCTAAAATAACGGAGTCTGAGCCGAGTTTACCAGCTAGGTCTTCTGCGAATAGCTCGATAGCGTGCTCACCCTCGCTTAGATATCCAAATCCAGTGATAGCGCCGTCTGTGTTGGGGGTTACGTCGATTTCAGACATGTCATCCCCAAGCGAGCTCTCCCACCACACTGTCAGGTCGTCGCTTAGATCCTCGGTGTCAGTGACCACACCCGTAAACTCAACCAGCAGATCGCTGTAATAGACTCCATCGGCTGTTGGGGTTGAGATCGTGACTTCTGGTGTGTCGGTGTGAACAAGCGTGAGCGAGATGGACTCGGAGTCAGCCGCGCCTTCGATGTCGCGTACCTCCAACATCACCTCTGAATCATCTATACCTATCTCCACATCACACTCGGTTATTCCATCAGACGTAGGAGCCCCTGAACAGGCCTCCTCGCCGCCGACAAACCAGGTCGCAATAAGATCAGTGTTGAGATTGTCCGCATCAGATGCAGAGCCGCGAAGTGTGACAGTGTAGCCTTCATAGACCTCGTCGCCGTCGGCGTGTGAGGTGATGCTAGCGTCGGGTGCGGCGTTGTGGCGCCCGACAGACGTGTCAGTACAGCCAGTCAGTGTCAGGGCTGCAGATAGAAAGACAGAGAACATGGTGACCTCGTGGCGTCGATTTGTATGTGCTACCGCGAGGATTGTAACACTCTAAGGTCATTTTTGGCGGGATTAATTGATAAATAGACTCTGCGTCATCGGGTCGTTTTAACCGACTTCGGGCATGCAACTCTGTTCAAGTTGCATGCCCGAATCGTTTTAGATTATGAACTCATCCGTGAAAATAGCGTTCCTACATGCCGAAGGAGATCTCGATCTCCTCTTGGGCAGTGAGACCGTCGCCATTTACTGAGGTGAGCGTGAAGGTCACTGTGTCTCCAGTACGCCCTC
Organism: uncultured bacterium; assembly: GCA_963934385.1. Classification (GTDB taxonomy): domain Bacteria; phylum Myxococcota_A; class UBA796; order UBA796; family CAJQPC01; genus CAWVYO01. The sequence continues at coordinate 2,284 of CAWVYO010000282.1, read as the reverse complement.
TGAGCATCACCCTGTGACCGATCGTCTGCTCACCAGCGCTCCGAGTGTAGCCATTGGTGCCCATCACATGAGTGTCTGAGGGCATGTTTGTCTTCCAGCGAACCACCGCCCGGTTAGCTCCTAATTTTCTAACGTTCATACCGTCAAACTCTAAGTCAGCTACAGGCTCCTCAGGAGGGATAGACCAACTCAGCGCCCCTATTGGATCAATGAGCCCGTTTCCGAATGTGTCGTCGTGCCCGTGATCTCCTAGATCTGAAGCCGTCTCGGTGAGAGCCGACCTAACGTCATCAACACCTGTTATACCGCTCTCTATTAGTAGCGCTGCCGCCGCCGCAGCATGAGGGGTCGCCATGGAGGTGCCTTGGAAGAAGTAGTAGTTGTAGCCATCTACCAGAGTCTCTTGTAAGATTCCATCCGAGTAGCCATCACCATCCTCGTCTAGGCTCATGTCTCCACCAGGAGCTACTAAGTCGATCTCTGGTCCACCGTTAGAGTAGTAGGCAATTCCGTGGTTGAGACCAGTAGCACCTACAGCTATTGTCGACTGGAGAGCAGCCGGGTAGGAGACGCCATCAGGCAACCCATCGTTTCCGGTCGCCGCGATAACAACTACGCCGTTTTCAGACGCGTAGGTGCATGCGTTTGCTATTGTTTCAGAATACCCACCACCCAAGCTTAGGTTGATAACTTGGGCACCGTTGTCGACAGCCCAGATGATTCCCGAAGCGACGCTTGTGTTGGTTCCCCAGCCATCTGCATCTAGTACTCTGACAGGTAAAATGGTCGCGTCGGGGGCTAATCCTGTTACACCAACACCGTTGTTTGTTCGCTGTGCAATTGTTCCTGCTACATGGGTACCGTGCCCGTTCTCATCGTGCGGGTTGTTGTCTCCGTCAACAAAGTCGTAGCCAGTCATTACCTCGCCAATACCGTCTGTTCCTCCTGTGGCCACGCCTGTGTCAATGACAGCAACAATCACGCCCATACCAGTGGCGGTGTTCCAAGCTGTTGGTCCACCGAGCCCGCTCATGCTCCATTGATGGGAGAAGTAGGGGTCGTTTGGCTGACCAAGGGCGGACATATAGATAACAGGCTCGGCCCACTCTACTGCGTCGTTTGACATTAGAGAATTCAGAACCTCTTGGGGATCACCTTCAGCGCGTATCCGCCATGTGCGATCTAACTCTGGATGAGGTCGATCTAGAAGACCATCAACGCGTGCTAAGAGCTTGTCGTTCGCGAAAATGCGGTTTGATTCAAATGTCTCCATGAGATCTTGATTGGCGCTTCGGAATCGGTCTACAGAGTCGATAGTAATCGAATCAGACTCTAAGTCAGTAAATCGAACTAGGTATTCGTTTGGAACCATAGGTGTACCGTCTGTCGTGATGGTCGCGCCTTCTGGGCTAGACGAGGCGAGCCCCATAAGCGTGTCGTCTGAAATAGCCGCCTCTAGTGGCTGGAAGTCGCCACTGCCGGCACAACCACCCTGATACTCACCGAGTCCACCTGCAGCACCACTTCCACCCCGATGTCCCATACGTCCTGTGGCTTCTAGTGCCACCCCCACTAAGACGGCTGTCCCTAAAAGTGCGATTGGTACCAGTATTCGGCGATTCATGATAGCTCCTGTATTTTGCTATTGTGTCTGTATTTCTGAAGTGTGTGAAAGTGCTGTCGCAAGGTGTGGTGCGAGCAATCCTTCCCAGAGTGAACCTATAGCGATCAGTGATAAACCAATCAAAAGTAGCATGCCCGCTCCCTTCAGTACGGATCCAAAGCGTTCCGACTCAAGGGCATAGCGCAAAAAAGCTTTAGAAACAAATACACCGGCTATCCCTGCTACCATATAGGCTGCCGCCTCAATGAGCATATGCGGCACAGTTGCGGCGACAATTCTCGCAAATGCACTCACAAAATCTATGTTGTGATTTTCGGCCCAGTTTTTTGAGAGGGTTACAAATGTAGCCGCCCAAACGGAGGCGTTCCAAGCCACGGCAAGCATCACGCCCCCTTGTCGAAAGGGTAGGGCAATAACGAAAAAGAAGAGCATTACATAGAGGTTGTGAAAGAAGATGTCCCCAGGGTGACCGAAATTAATATTTAGAAAGTCGGTGTTTGAGAGCTCTCTAAGTTGTGGAGCGAACAGGGTCTGCAGCATCTCTGTTGGGATCACCATAGCCACCACACAGAAACCAATTATTGTACCTAGCAACAGGGACATAAGTCGCGCCGTTAGCCTGCCGTTGGCGCGTGCGGCGGTGACGGATTTGTCGAAAAC
>CAWVYO010000281.1:0-4366 GCA_963934385.1 uncultured bacterium | reverse complement strand
CTTATGGCCTTGCGCGGAATGTACGGTTCACAGATTTTGTCCATGGCAATGGCTGACATTACCCTGGTGTCCACTCCTCTTGACTCGAGTGCATCTTGAAACGCCAGTGCATTTATCACAGTCGCTAACATTCCCATGTAGTCGGCATGTGCTCTGTCCATGCCTCGCGAGGCCCCTGCCAGTCCTCTAAAGATATTTCCGCCGCCGAGTACAATGGCAACCTCGACACCGAGAGCGTGTACACTCTTCACTTCATCAGCATATTGCCCGATGGCGGCTGGTGCTAGAGCGTGATGTGTCTGACCCGCTAACATCTCACCTGACAGCTTTAGCAATACTCGTTTGTACTTTGCCTTTTGGCTATCTTTTCCAGTAGTCATGGTCATCCTACGTATCTGATCGCAAAAAAAAGCTGCAGAGAGTCTCCCCTCTACAGCATTTTTCTATCTATTCTTAATTATCGAGACTTGCTGTAGCAGCTACCTCTGCAGCGAAGTCGTCAACCTTCTTCTCCAACCCTTCACCCAACACGAAGCGAGCGAAGCGTCGAATCTGTATATTCTCACCGATTGTGCCTATAGCCTCACCCAACATTTGGGCGACAGTAAGCTTATCGTCTTTTACAAAGACCTGATCCATAAGGCAGATCTCGCTGTAGAACTTACCCATTCGGCCAGTTACAATTTTCTCTGCAATAGCCGCTGGCTTGCCCTCTTCAATTACTCGAGCCAACTGAACAGCCTTCTCACGCTCTATTACGTCCGCCGGAACCTCCTCACGAGTAACGTACTCGGGAGCGGCTGCTGCGATGTGCATAGAAATGTCTGCCACGAGGGCTTGGAAAGCCTCTGTGCGAACGACAAAGTCTGTCTCGGCGTTAACCTCTACGAGAACACCAATCTTGCCCCCTGCGTGAAGATAAGAGGCAACTGTACCCTCCGTAGCGGCTCGACCTGACTTCTTCGCTGCCTTAGAGATTCCCTTCTCGCGAAGCCAATCGATTGCACCTTCAATGTTACCGTCGTTTTCGTTGAGGGCTTTCTTGCAGTCAAGCATTCCTGCGCCTGTTCTTTTTCGCAGACTCTTAATATCTTTGGCGGTTACCATTCTTAAATCCTATTCAAATAATATTGGTTCAAAGTGAAAGGCGTCAACGGCCTGGACCGAGAGGCTAAGCCTCAGGAGTCTCAGCCTCTACTACTGCTTCAACTGCTGGAGCAGCGGAAGCCTCAGGAGCTGACTCGGTGTCGCTTGAGATCGAGCGATGTACTACATCGACGTCAGACATTTGCGGTGTCACGATACTTGCGTCGCCACGACCAGTCTGAGATCCCTCTATTACAGCATCAGCAACAGCAGAGGTGAAAAGGCGAATAGCCTTGATCGCATCGTCGTTACCTGGGATTACATAATCAATGCCACTTGGATCGCAGTTTGTGTCGCAAAGAGCAACTACTGGGATGTTGAGCTTGTTCGCCTCAGAGATGGCGATGTGTTCCTTGCGAGGATCGATAACAAAGAGAACCTTTGGCATGGTCTTCATCATCTTGATTCCGCCCAAGTTCTTGCCAATCTTTTCTTTGGAGCGAGTAAGCTGAAGAGCCTCTTTTTTAGTCAGACCATCAAAGCGACCTTCCTCTTCTGCCTTCTCTAAAGCAATCAATCGGGCTACTGAGTTCTTTACAGTCTGGAAGTTAGTGAGAGTACCACCCAACCAACGGTTGTTTATGTAGTACATTCCGCAACGCTCTGATTCTTCCTTGATAATATCTTGAGAAGAGCGCTTCGTTCCAACAAACAATACGTGTCCGCCGTTGGCTACAGCAGCTGTAACAAAGCGAGTCGCCTCAATGAGGTTCTTGGCTGTCAGCTGAATATCGATAATATGAACGCCGTTGCGCTCGCCGTAAATATACGGACGCATTTTCGGATTCCATCTACGAGTTTGGTGACCAAAGTGAACGCCTGCTTCAAGCAGATCGCGAAGTGATACATTAGACATATTTTTTCTCCATTATGGCCTCTTTCGAGTGCCAAAGCCTCACCTAGCTCTTCCATTGAGCGCTAAATTGATGAGTATGTTGGGTTGAAACGTCCGCCGACGACTCTACCCGACCTCCTATGTAAGAGGCCACCCTGGGAGATTCGCTACTCGGCGTGAGAACTACCGTCAAAATCAACGGCGCGGGCGTTTTAACCTGACTCATCTAAAGAAGCAATAGCCATAGTTGTGTATAGAAATAAAAACTACGCTGTTGCCTGTGAGTTTCCGCCGCAACACTTCTTATGCTTCTTTCCGCTACCACATGGGCACGGTGAATTGCGCTTTATTCCATGCTGCTGGGCAAACGCCACAGTTTCAGCACCGGCCGCTGGACGAACAGGTGCCGCTGGACTTGATTTAATTTTCGGCTGAGCTGGCAACCCAGCACCCAGTACCCCTGGCTTTTGCGGTCGACCAGAGGCTCCAGACACCAGGTCTTTAGCCATAGATTTAGAGGGACTAACATTCCCCTCTTGCTCAGTTTTCAGCGACGTACGCAGTAATCTCTGAACAACCCCTTCATCTCGCAAGGCATTCATCATCATGAACATGTTGAAGCCCTCTCGCTTATACTCTAGGAGCGGGTTCTTCTGAGCGTAGCCTCGCAGACCGATCCCGTCCCGCATACGATCCATAGCCAAGAGGTGATCCTTCCAAAGCTGATCGGTATATTGAAGAAGAAGCATTCTCTCGACTTGGCGACAAGACTCTTCACCTAACTCGACCTCTTTTGATTCATAGACGGCCATGAAATCACCAAACAGGCGATCCCTTAGCTCTTTGTGAGAGTGGTCTCTCAATTGGTCATCGGTCTGACTCCAGACGACTGCAGCCAGCTCAGACATCTTCTTGCGCATTGCCTGAATGTTCCACTCCTCAGCGTGCACACCTGTAGCGCAGTAATCGTCCATGATGTCATCAGCCACGCCCTGAAACGACTCAATCATCATATCCTTGATGCTCTCGCCCATGAGCGCTCGTCGACGCAGATCGTAAATAGTTGTTCGCTGGGAGTTCAAGACATCGTCGTACTCCAACAGGTTTTTTCTTATGTTGAAGTTGTGACCCTCTACCTTCTTCTGAGCGTTCTCGATTGCCCGGGTGATCCACCTGTGCTCAATCGGCTCCTCTTCATCTGGATTTCCCCACCTCTCTACAAGGCTCAAAATCTTATCTGAACCAAAGATACGCAAAAGATTGTCTTCGAGAGATAGATAGAATTTTGAAGATCCAATATCCCCTTGCCGTCCAGATCTACCGCGTAACTGGTTGTCGATTCGACGTGACTCGTGACGCTCGGTCCCGATAATCCTAAGACCACCTACAGCCAGCACCTTTTCGCGCTCTGCAGCACACTGCAGCGCCAATGTCTCAACTTTAGCAGCATATTCGTCGGGTTGTGTAGCCGGATCAAAGACGTCCACGGCCATCTCTTCGGCGTTTCCGCCAAGCTTAATGTCGGTACCGCGACCAGCCATGCTAGTTGAGATTGTAATCCCACCAAGCCGACCCGCCTGCGCCACAATGTGACTCTCCCTGACGTGGTTCTTTGCATTAAGAACTTCGTGATGGATATCTCGGCGTTTTAGCATCCGCGAGACTACCTCTGATTTCTCAACAGAAGTTGTACCAACCAAGACTGGCTGCCCTCTACCATTACAGTCAAGGATATCATCCATAACCGCCTTGAACTTATCCTCTTCCCTAAGGTAAACGATGTCGTGGGCGTCATCTCGAGCGATAGGCACGTTTGTCGGTATAACAATCGTATCTAGATCGTAAATGTCAGCGAACTCACCAGCCTCAGTCTCAGCCGTACCTGTCATGCCAGAGAGCTTGTCGTACATGCGGAAGTAGTTCTGGAATGTGATGGTAGCGTACGTCTGAGACTCTCGCTCTATCTTTAGACGCTCTTTAGCCTCAACCGCCTGATGGAGACCGTCGGACCAACGGCGACCAGCCATCATTCGACCAGTGTTCTCATCGATAATTACAACCTTACCGCCCTGTACCACGTAGTCCTTGTCCCGCTTGAACATCATGTGGGCCTTGAGAGCCTGGTTTACGTGGTGAAGAACAACCATGTTCTGTTGGTCGTAAATATTATCAATACCGAGCTTGTCCTCGATCTTGTTAATACCGTTGTCAGTTAAATTGATGCCTCGTGATTTCTCATCGGCCTGAAAGTCGATCTCCTCCTGAAGGAGGGGGACCACCTCGTTTATTGTATAGTAGAGGTCAACAGAGTCGTTTGTAGGGCCAGAGATGATGAGCGGTGTTCTCGCCTCATCGATTAGGATAGAATCCACCTCATCAACGATC
>CAWVYO010000280.1:0-4378 GCA_963934385.1 uncultured bacterium | reverse complement strand
AAGAGATTCTTGAATAAAACCACGAAAAAAAGCAATTAAACCTGGACTTAGAGCTACGAAGTTAGCACCGTCAGACCACTGCTCTCTCGCTTCGTGAAGCTTGTCTCCACCACCGCACAAAATGGGGTTCATCTTGTGACCCTCAAGCTCTAGGGCGTGGAGCAGATCGCCATTAATGGCCTCAATGTTGAGTTTTCCTTTGTCGTTTGTCATCTTGAAAGGCTGGATCTCGTCTTTCCCACCTTTTTGCAAAATAGGTCCGTATATTACGGCGCTGTTGTAATCAGTCAAAGTAAACACAGTGTCGAGGTGCATAGAGCTGCGTTGCTTCGGCATATCGGCGACCAAGATACGAGTAAACCCTGTCGATAACAATTCATTTGCCAGACCTATAATCATTGCCCAAGAGGTCCTCTCAGAGGCACCTATGAGTGCAAGTGTCTCCGACACAACAAGCACATCGCCGCCCTCAATTGTGAGTGGAAATGAACCACCAGAGTCTCTAACCCACCTCGAATTTGTCGAAACTGATGCATTAGCAAACCATGGGTGGTGTTCCGTCATAGCCCAAGTGAGTATCGACTCTCGACGTCTCGCTTTTTTTCGGGCGTTACCAACGACAAGGGTTTGTCCCACGACGGCGGCTAAATCCCTTGTGAATATAAGATTGGGAAGCGGCTGGATTGGTCTAGTCGTTTCTTGGTTTGATCCAGCAATAACCGCTAAAGCCAGCTCCTTTGGGTTCATTGAGGCCATTTTATCCATTGTCTGGTCGCGCAGATCTTCCAGACGCCCCATCTCTTGAATGACAAAATCGCGAGCAGAACTCATCTGCAAAGTCTCGATCAACATGTCGTCGAACAGTCCTACCTCAGCGGTAGTCCGGAGAACTCGTACAAGCTGGTCGTGTTCGGACTGCGCCCCGGGTAAGTGTACGAGGTCATCGAAAAGCAAGTAGTCGGGGCTGTTTGGATCTATATGGTGCGGCAGCATTCTCCCTAATGCGGGTCCTGGTCTTTTTACGACGACCCTCCTGAGTCTGTCGACTTCACTTGTTACTTTGATCATCATGAGTCCCTTTGTTAGAGCGATCGCCTAGTAGTTCCTCTACAGTGCGCAACAGTCCGTGTCACCTGTTATGATATCCGAAACACAGTTTCTCTAACAATTGAGCAGTCTAATATAGATGTACCATCACGTAGTTTGGTTGACCGATCTCTCTGAACACGCCAGCGCGTGTGAGGGACCGGTGCGTTGTTTAGCAATGATGGAACCCGCTAGGGTCAGTGTTGTCTACGCCGCGCGAACAAACGAGGAGGAGGGGGAGACCCGAGAGGGCTTGGCAGCCCTAACCGTTGGTTTGGCATCAGACGATATTGATGTTTCTGTTAGAGTTCACCAGGGCGTTCCATCTGAGGTCGCGTGTGGGTATGCGGGTCAAGCAGACCTGCTAGTACTTGGTCGCCGCGGGCGAGCAGGAGTAAAACAGCTACTAGGCTCTACCTCTCACAAGGTTCTTAGATCAGCCACCTGTTCAGTTATGGTTGTGGGTGGTCGTCAATTCACAGACCTCACTAATATATTGTGCCCTGTAGAGGTGCATAGACCCGCCGTTGTTCCTATAGTTCACGCTGCACGCCTGGCTGTTGGTTATGACGCAAAGTGCACCTTTTTGGCGTTGATGCCTTTTGGGTATGAACAGCCGGCAGAAGAAGTCCTAAAAGAGCTACAAAGCGCTGTCCATAACTCTCTGGAACCATCATTGAGAAACAACCTAAAGGCACGATTTGAGGTCGGGTACGCGTCGGAGCCAGCGGAGGGAATCTGTGCCGTTGCAGAGGAGCACGACCTCCTTGTTATGGGTGCACACGTTAGAGGTACTCTTGTTCGAGTGATGTTGGGCAGTGTCTCGGAAAATGTGGCTCAGCATGCTCCAATTCCAGTGTTGGTGGCGAGATCCCTAGCCTAATACGAGCCGCCTTTTGGGTTGTATTAGGCACCCTCTCGGTCGCGGTGGCTGGAGCACTATTAGAGCGCCACGAGTTGAATAAATTGCGAGAATCTGGCTTTGTTTGGGATGGAATTGAGCGAGGGTTGTTTACCAGAGAATTCACTGGTGTTTCTGTGGCTACAATTCCGTCTGTTAGTATTGACTCTGTATCTCTATCTATTCTTGAGCCCGAGAGTCTCATTATTGCTGGTTTTATCGTTGACGTAAGTCCTTATATGGATCTTCTGACCACTGAGAGACCGGAGCTTGTGGATAATAGCCAAGGCTCGGACTTTATGAACCTGTTGCCCGATAATGTGAACGCGACGGTCTCGAATGGTAGTATTCTTTGGGGTGAGTACATTTTAGCCGACGGTATTCAGGGTAGTTTTTCGGGTGATATCGTCGATTTAAATTGGGACGATGGAGGTCTGAGACTGGTAGGCGACTCAATAGATATGTCAGTAGAACAGTTCTTAGAGGCGGAGCGCGGAGGTCTTACCGCCGAGGCCATGGCAACAATTTCGGTCTCGGGAATAATGGAGTCACTAACGTCAGCCACGGTGTTTCTGCGGGAGGCAGTCGTCCGAGGGGAGCTTCTTTCAAAGTATCCAGTCAGCATTTCAGATATTGAGATAGAGCTAACTCAAGAAAGAGTAGCTAGAGTTGTGACTCAACAAGGTGGGTTGATTAGCGTGAACCTACTTGGTGATACGCCAAACATTACGATGGAAGATGTGTCTGTGTCTGAGTTGCTCTCATACATTGGCAGCGTAATACCGGAGATTGATGAAGCGGATGTGTCAGGGGTCATTAGTGGAACCTTGTCGTTCCCCAATCTATTACCTACATTTGAAGTAGAGGGGTTATCCGTTAGCGGAGCTGTCGATCATATATCTGCCCTTCGTCGAGGTCCTTTCACCCATCGAGTCCCCACTGAGGGTGGTGGTGTAGGCATTAGAAGCACAGGAGAAGGCGTGGTCGGTTGGACGCCTTTGAGAGATATCTCTCCTTATATGGCGTGGGCTGTAGTCGCGGCAGAGGACTCTAACTATTGGAGTCACGATGGTTATGATCCAGCGTCTATTTCCGATGCCATAATAGCAAACTCGGAAGCTGGAGGGGTTGTTCGGGGAGGTAGTACTCTGACACAGCAGTTGGCTAAGAACCTCTTTCTCTCCGGTGAGCAGACTCTGACACGTAAAATAAGGGAGCTGATAATAGCCGTGGAGCTTGATCGGGCACTTGGAAAAGATAGAGTAATGGAGCTCTACCTAAACGTTGTCGAGTGGGGTCCTGATATCTATGGGGTAGCCGAGGCCGCCGAGGCATATTTTATGAAGAGACCCTCTCAACTGACCGGAAAAGAGTCCGCATTTTTAGCTGCTATTCTCCCTTCACCTCGACGTTTTTATCGCGACTGGTATCTTCGGAATAGAGCTGGAGAATATCGGGTGGCGTGGGTGTTAGAAAATATGGCAAATGCTGGCGACATCTCGCACAGCGAGGCTCGTGAATTAGAAAACGGGAGGCTGCTTTTTGTGCCGCCCCCCGTTCAATAATCTAACTGACTGAAACTTAGAAGTACCAGTTAGCCCCTACAGTTGTCTGAACTGCTCCAGGTACAGTACCAGCCTCTTGGGTATCTAGGTATCCAAGGGCACGAGCTTCAAAGTCGATAGCTGCGTTTTGTCCCAAGGCTATCTCAAGCCCAATCCCAACGTGAGGTCCAAATGAACCATCTTCTGTAGCTGTGTGGTATTGGTTGAAACCGTCAGTCCACGTGTCGTTGTAGCTACGCTCTGTCCATGTGACACCGAGTGAGGCGTACGGGCTCAAGCGAGTCCATGGAGCCAAGAATACCTGTACAGAAGGTGACAGCATGGTTGTTGTGCGCTCAGTATCACTGTCAAATGTGTCGTCGTGAGTGCTGTATGCTATCTCAAATCCGAGACCCTCAACTGGACGGAACCTAGCGTTTACTCCCATACCGAAGTCTGAGAAGTCGCCGCCTAAATCGTACCCTGAGGCATAGGTTCCACTAGTCATTCCGACAGAGAAAGCCCCTTTGCGATCAATGGTTCTGCTCGGCATTGGAGTAGAAGTCTCGTACCGACCAGCCCTTACGCCTCTGTGGTACCTTGGGGTTGGACCATAGACAAAGACGCCGTGATACCAGTGCAGTGAGCTCCCATGGCTCCAGTGATTGTGCCAGCGGTGACCAGCTGTACGTGGTCGTGCGTGGTTGTTGCTTCGATGTGTAGTCACATTGGGACGAGCATGAGCGGTGCTGCGTGCTTGTTGTCGAGCAGGTTCGGCTCTGCGCTCACCCCTCTCGCCTTGTTGATTTCTTACGTGCTCTGCCGCGTCAGGGTGTTGATTTCTGAA
>CAWVYO010000279.1:0-4386 GCA_963934385.1 uncultured bacterium | reverse complement strand
GTGCCCCGGCAGAGTTCATCGTATCCGATGGCGAACTTCATTTCTGTGACGGTACTTTTTATGTGAACCTAATGGTGGACGGAGACGCGACCGTTGGTTCGTTTAATGAAGACCCTACCCATGCCATTTTGGATGGCGGTGGTGTCGGTCGCCCGGTGTTTGTTTGGGGAGACGGTTTGACCGTTGGAGTGATGGATCTCACCCTTCAAAATGGTTTTGCACCTGAAGCGGATGGGGACATGGGAATTGGTACATTAGGTGGTGGTGTTCACTGCTCGACGGACCCAACAGCATCAGAATTCGTTGCGAATGACATGAACCTGGACAATCTCATGATCACTGGCAACGAGGCAGAAACGGGTGGCGGAATGTTCAGTGATGGTTGCAATCTGACCATTAGCAACTCAGAAATTTCCGGTAACACCAGTTTTATGGGTGGCGGGATCATTTCCCTTGATGGCAACCAATCCTTGATGTCAGTGGACATCGTTGATAACGAGAGCATGGGCTATGCTGCTGGTGGTTTCGCATCAGGGCTGGATGAGGATAGCCTGGAAGCCTATACCGTAATCTTGACTGACGTTATTGTTACTGGCAATGTAAACACAGATGATGTTGGCGGAGTTCTGGCGATTGTGGGTAGTACCGCAGCCACATGGACTGGCACAGCGGGTGCTGAAGGATCCGGGATTTGGGGCAACACTTCCCCTGGATTTGGTGCGCTTGAGTTGATTGACGGTGGTCAACTGGTTGCTGACACTGTGGACTTTGGTTCCGCAGAGACCGGCACTGGCAACACTGATTTCGACGTCTCCGCCACCGCCGATTTGTTCAGCGCTGACTACTGGGTTGCGCGTGACGACGCGAGCTTTAGCTGTGATGAATTTGGTTGCGGTACGCCCGTGGCGACCGTGATTGTCGATCCGAGCCAAATAAATGGCGCCGAACCATTAACTTACGGTTGGGGTCTGGCTGCACCGTTTACGGTTGATTCCACCGGAACACTGGAGTCCGTAGACTTATATTCATTCGCTTCAGATAGCGGGTGTGACGTTGAGTTTGCGCTCCTCAGTAGCGACACTGCACTTGTAGACGTAGGTGAAGATCCGATTGACTGGACGGTTGAATGGCAAAGTTCGCAAGCGCTTTCATCAACCGCAGCTGAATGGGTGAATTCAGGCACAATTGGTAAAGTTCTAGACGATTCAATGTTGTACGCTTTTTCGTGGCATGTGTCCGGGTGGGAGGAATGTGCAATGCTTATTAGCTTCCTCGCTCCAGAGGATGAGTCATCGAATACACCAGTTTCCATTCAGGGACTTGGAGTCATGCACCCAGGTTATTTCTTCATTGAAGATACCCAAAGTACCGTCGTGGGGGATTCATTGTCGCTAATTTCTGATATCGATTTCCCGTTACTTTTTGACCTTACATTCAATGTCACTCAGCTTTAGCAGCAGGTCTCAGAGTTGATGGCTCTCACCCAAAAGGTGAGTGTGCGATTCTGAGGTGCTTTGCACAAATTGAGTTCGCCCCCACATGCTTTGCATGTGGGGGCGTCTTTGTTTTGGACACCGGTAGGATGAATTGTATCGAATAGGAACTGACCTCCAGATACCGGGGATATTCCGGGGTCAGGAGACCCTGGACTTGTACGGTTACGAAGGGCTTAATCAACTGCTTCCAACTTAAATTTTGGTGGCGTCGAGTAACAGCCTCATCCACAGTCACGCTGTGAACTCCGAGACGGGTCCCCTTGTGCTTAACAGTTGCGCCTATACTCGTTGACACTACCTGTAGAACCACATACATGCGGGGCATCGCGAGCCGACCGCGAAGAGGCCCTTTTAGCCTCCGTCAAAACCCTACGGCAAACACGAACAGTTTGTAGGGTTTGTTATGACTAAAAAAGCAGTAATTACAGGTATATTGGCACTGTCAATCTCCGGTTGTGTAGAGACAGCCCAGATGTTGGAGGCCCACGACTCGGTTCCTTTTTCACCGTGTGACGATGCACAGAGCCTGTTCTCTTTCCTAAATGGCACCTCTGAAGATGAGCTTAAATCCATAGGTGTGCACACAAGGGGTGCCCGTGAACTAATGGCTCACCGCAACGGCCCAGATGGTTTGGCTTTTACTGAAGATGACGACTTTTTCGATTCTTGGGAAGAGGTCGACGATGTGCCACAGGTAGGTCCAGTCACAATGGAGCTTCTGACGGCACACTCTTCTAGCTTGTGTGTCTGGAGTGAGGTTATCTTTAGCCCGCAGCCATCATGGAGCGAGTCTCACCTAGCCCGCTTTGAGGAGCTAATAAACGACGCTCATGTCTCTATCGATATCGCCATGTACAGCTTCCGCGACTACGGTCTGTTGGACGCAGTAGAAGATGCAGTAGATCGAGGCGTCACGGTTAGAGCTATTTTAGAATACGCAAATGACGACCGCAAGGACCCTGAAGGGACCCTTTCCGCTACCCTGGAAGAGATGGGTGTAGAGGTTCGCGGCGTAAATAAGACCATGCATCACAAATTCCTTATCATCGATGGTCCTAGAACCAGCGATGTAGATATAGACAGCGCCGTTGTCGGAACAGGAAGCGGAAACTGGTCTTGGTCCGCGGCAACTCGCTACGACGAGAACACGGTCTTCTTTGCTGGCGATGACCGCGCTGTACTCTCCTTTCAGGCTGAGTACGAGCTGATGTGGCAGAACGGTCGCGAGGTTGTCTGGAACGAGGATATCGCCCCTGTTGAGACCACACCGATCACACCTGAGATGATTGAGGCTGCTGGTGGCTCAGAGGTACTCCTTACCTCGGGTAACTTCAAGACCTCGGTCTCATCTACCTACGGCAACACCTTTAGCCGCAACACGGACTACTCCCAGGTGGCGTTGAGGCTGGCTGAGCTAATCTGGTCTGCAGAGGAGTCTCTTGAGATAGCCTCGGGTCACCTGCGCTCTAGGGTTATCGCAGAGGCTATTGTAGCCAAGGCAGAGGCCGATCCAGATGTGCAGATTCGAGTCTATTTAGATGGGCAAGAATTTACCCGCGAGAGCAGCTACCAAGAGGAAGTTGATGAGTTTGAGAGCTGCCTAACCGAGGCATCAACCGCGACCCAAGAGCGCAACTGTTATGAGCGCGGAGTCCACTTTGGCTACCTGCTCGCCGAGGCAGGCATAGATCTACGATTCAAGGCTTACTCGTACAGGTGGGATGTCTCATATGCGGAGCAGATGCATCACAAGTACATCATTATCGACGGTACAACTGTTGCTTCAGGTAGCTACAACTTCAGCTCTAATGCGGAGTTCGATACCTTTGAGAATGTCATTGTCTACGACTCATTCCGCTACCCAGGGCTTGTGGGCGAGTTTACCGAGAACTTCAACGAGATCTGGAACACGGGCGAGGGGCTGTATGAGCCCTTTATGAAGGATCTTGAGCTCGGCACCAGCACCAACATTCCCCTAATATTTGAGCCAATGGCGATCTCGTGGTTGGATTTTGCCATCCTAAAAGAGGAGATCGAGCGGGTCTGCCCAGATGTCTTCTCAGATGAGTTCAAGGATGATCCTAGGGGGCATGGGTCGTGTGAGCGGTGAGGGGTGTGGTATGGTTGTGTGGTTGATAGCAACCAGACATTAGCCACGGGGGCTCATATGAACTTCATGCAATCCATAGTAATAGTCGGCTCACTTGTTGTAGCTGTGCCTTCTACCGCACAGGCGACCTGTCACATCTTTGAAGGCCGCTATGCCTCTGGGACGCCAATGGCGACAGTCGAAGCCAACCATCTCTATTTGGGCCGCTATGCCTCGGGAACACCCACGGCTACCATTGATGATGACCACGTTTACAGAGGTCGCTACGCCTCGGGAACACCTATCGCAACTCTCGACAATAACCTGATCTACAGGGGACGTTACGCCAGCGGTACGCCGCTGGGGATTGTCGAGGGGAACCACATCTATCAAGGCCGCTACGCCTCTGGGACACCGAGCGCCACGGGAGATGGCTGTACCCCAAGAGAGCTGTATTTTGCAGCAGGCGCACTCTTTTAAACAGGGCCTAAGAATCCGCTTTTATCTGCCTCATTAGACCTGTGACCATCATTCCGAGAATGAACAGAACTGGTAACCCAACAACGACGGATGCTGCCTGAAGCACCTCTAGTCCACCCACTAGCATTAGGCTTAGGGCTGTGATTGCCAGAATGAACGCCCATGTAAGTCGATGCCATCGAGCAGGCTGACCATCTGCAGGCAGGTCGTCAGACGCTGTAGCTGCCAGTGTGAAGGCTGCCGAGTCCAGTGATGTCGCTACGAAAATAAAGGCGAGCACAAAAAACCCTATAGACACGAGTATGCTGAAAGGCTGTGCCT
>CAWVYO010000278.1:0-4404 GCA_963934385.1 uncultured bacterium | reverse complement strand
GTCAATGCCCATAGTATTGTTCGGTTCGTCCTATTGGACCTCCATTATCAATATCGAGGCAATGGTTGAGTGGGGTACTATCTCGCGTAAAGACCTTGACCTGTTCTGTGTAATTGATACAGTCGAGGAAGCATTCGAGTATCTTACGGCAAGATTAATTGAGATAGAGGGAGAATAGATATGTCTAGATTTGGTTTTAGAAAGAAATTGAAAGGGTTAATTTCAAAGCCCGAAGCACCGAAAGTCACAACAGAAACGTTCCATCTTGAGATGACTCTGCCCGATGGCGGAGTTCATAAGGTGACTTCTGAGCCAAAATACACTCTGGTAATGGCGTCTCAGTCTTTGGATACACCTATAGAGATTGGGTGTCCTGATGGTAACTGTGGCGGTTGTGTAGTGGACGTCGCATGTGGAGATGGAATTGCCGGTCCAACAGAGAAAGAGATGGCTCTGTTAATAGAGCACCACGAGGGGAGTGATCCAAGTCATGTTCGATTGGCTTGTCATGCACGAGTGATCGGAAGCGGTGCGAAGATCACCGTTCGTAAAGTCTGGTCAATGGAAGGAGCTCTTGGTGGTTAGACTCTAACCGTCTCCATTCAATATTGAGTTAGCTTTAGCCTACTCAGAAGTAGGCTTGCTGCCAGCGTTATCCCCGCCTTTTTTGCGGTTGCGGTTACGGCTGCGGCGACGTTTGTTACCGCCCTCGGAACCCTCGCCACTCTTTGCTTCACGCCTTGGACTGTCGTCTCTTGGACCGTCGTTCCTTGGACCGTCGTTCCTTGGTCCGCGATCGCGTCCACCACGTCCACCACCACTGTTTCTTCCGCCGCCGCTGCGTCCACCGCGTCCGCCGCCACCATCTCGTGAACCACTGCGTTCACGCCTTGACTCTGCGGCTGCGCTCGAAGAATCGAGTCCGGATTTAGAAGTGCGTTGGTCGCGGTCCCATTGAAAGAATGTTCTAAGAGCTGTGGCTAGTATAACATCGCCATCAGGTCTCTCTTTAAGAGCTCTAACAAGGGGTAGGTACGCTTCGAATGCGGTGCGGCCAGAGGCCAGTTTTATTGCAGCCACTTGGCGGTCTACTCTTAGCTCTGAGGCCTCTTCATCTGTCGGCATAGTTCTCTCCTCAAATTCGATCCCAAATTGTGTTTCTAGGACCTTGCGTGTGGCGATATCAGGACCGCCAACTAGTGAAATGGCGATTCCGTCTCGCCCGATTCTACCTGTTCTACCGATCCTGTGCATAAACACAGGAGGGTCAAATGGTAGTGAGTAATTAATGACATGGGTGATATCGGATACGTCAATACCTCTAGCCGCTACATCTGTAGCAACTAAGAACTGAACGCCTCCGTCTCGGACCATCTGCATCACCTGTGTCCGTTTGTTCTGTGGCAGATCGCCAGATAGCATCTGTGTGTCTAGACCTTGGCGAGAGAGGAAGTTAGCCACTGTAGTTGTGTCTTCTCTTGTGTTGCAAAAGACTATTGTAGTACCTGGCTGCTCCTTATCGATAATTGCCATAAGAGCGCGAACCCTATGCATATCCGGTGAGGATTCGTATAGAATGTTTGTTATTCCCTCTACTCTATCTGTGTCAGTTGAGAGCATTACATCAAGTGGGTCGTTCAGGAACTTAGATACGAGACGTTTCACCTTCTCTTCTACAGTAGCCGAGAATAGGAGTGTTTGAGAATCCTTGGGGGTGTTGCTCATTATGCGGCTTACATCTTCCAAGAAACCCATGGACAGCATTTCATCTGCTTCATCCAGCGCTGTGATAGCGCAACGAGACAGATCGAGGTTTCCTCGCTTGATATGATCGAGTATTCTACCAGGAGTACCAACAACAATCTCAACGCCTGATTCCAGAGCGTCAATCTGTGGACCCATTGCAACGCCACCATAGATTGGAAGTACCCGAAGGTCTTTGTGTTTGGCGATAGCTGCGCATTCTTTGGCTATTTGGTTTGCGAGCTCTCTTGTTGGCGCCAGCACAATGCCTTGAACGTAGCGACTGCCCTCGATAACCTTCTCGACCATAGGTACACAGAAAGCACAAGTTTTACCTGTTCCGGTCTTGGCCCGTACAACCATGTCTCGTCCAGCGACTCCAGCCGCAATGGTTTCAGCTTGCACCTGTGTTGCTTCTTCGTACCCCATATCAGCTAGACCTTGAAGCAGTCTGTCTGATAATGGGAATTCGGTAAATTTTCGACCAGAGTTGTAGTCACTCTTACTGGATTTGTCTTCAGTGTTGGCATCAGCAGCGTCTACAGCTTCTTGAGTGTCGGCTTCTTGAGTGTCGGCTTCTTGAGTGTCGGCTTCTTGAGTTTCCGGTACCTCTTCTTTTGTTTCGACTACAGTTTCTTCAAGGGTATCTTTTTTGTCCGACACGAAATGCCTCCTAGGCTTATGTGGCGCCAAGTAATCCGAAAATGACGTTGACGCTTGTTTACCTGTGCTTGTGAGTCGCCTTTTTTGTTCGCATCCGTTAGCAGGGCCCAGTAAATCACGAGGTTATTGATGGTAAATACTGGACAGATAGATGCTCTTGTGGACGTTTTGGGCCGCGCTAAGCGGGTTTTGCTCACTGGTCCTTCAGGAATTGACGGAGACTCAATAGGTGCCTGTCTAGCGTTGGCCGCTGGCTTAAGGGCTCATATGATGCTCGAGGTTTACGTAGCTGGTGTTGCGCCCTCTAGGTATGCCTGGATGGATGGAGCCCCAGCCATGCTCAGCGACGATGAATTACACAATTCATATGATGCTGTAGTGGTTTTGGACGGAGACAAAGGCAGGCTGACAACAGGCGTTGAGAAAATGTTCTTACGCGCCCGGTATAAAGTGGTCATAGATCATCACGGCACCACTAGACCAGATGGTTATGACCTGGCGATTATTGACTCTGGAGCTGCGGCTACCTGTGAAATGGTCTACGAGATTCTAAAGAGATGGGAGGTTCCCTTTGATGAGTCGATAGCGTCTAGTTTGTACGTAGGGCTCATCTTTGACACCGGAGGATTCAGGCACTCGAACACAACGCCCACAATCTTGCGAATGGCGGCTGAACTTTTGGAGTATGGGATAGATGTCTCAACCATATCGTATACGGTGCTAAGTCAGACCTCTGAGGCCGGTGTGAGGCTACTCACCTCAATGCTTGCAAATAGGCGAACCTACGAACCAGGGCTGTCGATTGGTGGGTGTACCATGGCGCAGATAGAGGAGGCTGGCGCTACAAAAGCTGACCTTGAGGGCTTGGTTGATGCTCTGCTATACATTGAAGGCATAGGCTTAGCCTGTTTATTCGTAGAGTTACCAAACAGGCGAGTGAAACTCTCGTTGAGGTCTCGTTGTGGCGTAGACGTTGCTGCTTTCGCAAAATATATGGACGAAGGTGGTGGTGGGCATGTAAAGGCCGCAGGTGTGACTGTGAAAGGCGAGTTCTTGCATATAGTCGATCAGGCGTCTAGTGAACTAATGCAGAGAATATTAGAGGTTGAATAACCAAAATGACTGCTGTTATTCCACTACTCTTTGCCTTGATAGTGTCACGGGTGATTGTTCACGCGGGGGCTACGGCCTTTGAGCTAACTGGACTAGACAAAAACAAGGCAAAATTCCAAGCGCTAAGTGCTTTTACGGGGGCTGGGTTTACCACCAGGGAATCAGAGCAGGCGATAGCTACACCAGTGCGCCGCCGGATCACATCTTTGCTTATGACAGGTGGGTATGCTGGTACAGCATCCGTAGTTGCAACAGCTATCCTATCCATGGACATGAATAGCACCTCAGGCACCCTGAAGAATGTAGCTGTCCTTGTTGCTGTTGGTGCGCTCGCTACCATTTTAGTTCGTAAATATGGTCACGGCTCTTGGTTGGTCGATTTTATTCGCAGGGAGCTTACCAAGCGAATGACTGCTGACGAGGTCCCTCATGAGGATTTGATCTCATATCAGACTGGTTTTGGGGTCACTAGAATAGAGGTGCCAACTGGAAGTAGAGTCTCAGGTTCTAGGTTGCGAGATCTAGATTTTAGACAATTTCAGCTACAAGTATTGGCTATTGAAGAGGGGCATGAGCTATTGCCGGTCCCTCACCCAGACACGGTTATAGTGCCACACCAACACCTGATTTTGTATGGTAGGCTAGCGTCGGTTCAGGAGATGTTTCGCCCCATGAGTGAGGGTAAGACGGTAGTATGACGAACCTGTCTCCGAGCCCAGATGAGTCCCTAGACATACTTACGCGTGACTGGCGTATATTTCAGTTAAAGCGTGGTCATCGTTTCTCGACTGATGATCTACTCACGGCCTGGACTGCCATTAAGGCTTATCCAGAGGCAGAAGAGGTGCTTGATATTGGTAGCGGAATTGGCTCTGTAGGGTTGCT
>CAWVYO010000277.1:0-4430 GCA_963934385.1 uncultured bacterium | reverse complement strand
CTTGCACATAATCGGTGAAGGTAGTCTTCACTGTCTCTTGAAGCTTAGTCTCAAGATCTGTAGGCTCGCGTTTCACCCGCTCTGCATCTAGATCAACGACGTTCGAGTCGGTCTTGGCGCTATCGGCTGAGGCTCCATTTGAATTTGTCTGTTTAGCGTTCGCGATAGCCGCCTGAAACAGGCTCAGCATAGCCTCTGATACACCCTCGGAAGCCTGTCCAGCCATTGTATGATTCGGACTCTCGGAATCCTCGGAAGGCTTGGCACCCATCTGCTTCATCATGTCGCCAAAGATCTTTAGCATTGCTGCTGCTTGCTCTGGGTCGGCCTGAAAAGTCTGCTGGTCACCGTTCTGTGGAGTATCGTTATCGTTGCTCATTGAATTGCCCTCCAAAGGACTGCCCGCTATTGGGCTTATTGTATCAGTATTATCAATATCTACGCTGGTCGAATTTGGCACAATAGCCAACTTCGCCCTAGGTTTTCTTGCTTTTTGTGCTGAAGCCACACCCGACGAAGGCAGACCCCACGGCACCTCTAGTCCATCCACCAACCCTTCGACCGAGAGGCTTCGGCTGACCTTGTATGGTACCCAAGCTCCGTGTTCTCTATTGGCCATAACCCAGAGGCGCCCATCGTCTAACTGCAACAACGCGGCACCTCTCGTTGACAACACGACACTGTCCTTGAATGAGATCGAACCTGCAGTCTTGGCTAGTTCTAGCTCCTCGAAGTCACAAGGTGCCGCTAACAGCCGCTCAGTCATAGCCAAGAACCCTTCACCCTCTGGGAGCGCACACTCACTGTCGGGCTCTATAGAGACTGGCGGGTTGATGGTTTTGTTTAGAAAAAGCCCAACATAAGATCGAGACTTCGTGGCGGCCGCTAACCTCCATCCCGAGCTTCCCTCTTGGAGTAGGAACCACATATCAGTGGGAGCCCGCTCTTTGCCCGTGGCGTGAATGAGCACTCGCACAAGCGCCCGACCGTCGATTATGCCGCCAACTAACAGTGTCTCTAAATGCAGCCCTTTACGCACACACTGGCTAAACAGTTTCCCAAGCCCTACGGACTCGGCATCCCATGCACCGTCTAAGCACTGGGCTCGTGCGAGTTTTTCTTGTCGCCTAGACACTGCGACGGCAAAGGCCTTGGTTACTCGCGCAGCCTCTTGATCTATCGGCAGCCCAAACAATGTCTTCTCTTTAGTATCCATCAACCCCTACCATTTTATTCCGTTTCTTTTGAACAAGACTCTAGCCCTTGTGTCCTCGTAGCCGTCTAGGTCACTAATGACCCAGTCGGCGTCATCCGCGTTGGTTATTACTCGCCTTAGATCGCCCTTGGATGAAGAGAACTCCAATACAATGAGAATACACTCCTGATCGGCCTCACCCGTGTAGCCATCCAGCATCTGAATAACCATCTCCTTTCTAAGTTTCGCTGGAGCATACTTGTGGTTTCCAGCCCTAACCTCAGCACGCATCGCGTCGTCGGCGCCAAACAGAGCGTCCATCAAGCCCGGTTTCTCACCTGTGAACACATCAATAATGTCACTCAACCACTCTGGAAGGAACGGCTTGAGCATCTCGGCTCCTACGGTGACTGCCGCGACAACGTCGTTGACCGCCTTTTTGATACCCTCCCAAGAGAGATCACCAAAGACCAGCTCGTATACGAGGTACATAATGAAGCCGATAGGTCCCAACGTCAGAGTAGCGGTAATGAGACCCATGATGATCTTACCGAGCATGGCTAAGGCACCCAGCCCCGCTGCCAATATCTTCACCTGGTCAACGGTCTTCATCATCTCGCCCATCTGGTCTTGACCACCAGATGGCTCTTCACCCGCTATCTCACTGCCAGACTCGAGCTGTGGTCCCCCCTCTACATTTTTTGCGCCCGTACTAGATGGACTTGGCATAACTGGTGCCTTGCTGTGCTCTGTGTCGGACTGCTTCGGCGCACCAGATGGCTTCTCTTGAGTAGCCTCGGGGACACTCTCATCCACGTCACCGAATGCATATCGAGTGCCCCACTCAAACCTGAACAGCTCGCCTAGATCGCATTCGAGAGCAGCGAAATCGTACTTTGCCTCCATGCCAACCAAACTGGCTCTAACAAACGGAATAGCCCGCAAGAGCATATTAGCCGACAGAGCTATTCCTATTCCGATCTCCCCCCTGAATCCGTCGGCGCCACCAGACAACATACCATCAGCCATCACGTCAAGTGGCGCCTCTAATACTGCTTCACCACGAAGTCCGGCCCCCGCTGATGCGCCGGGAACGCCAAGCTCTAGACTCATATAGGCGGCCAACATAGCCTCAAACGTCATGCCCCAGTCGAGAGCGAGTGTTGCATAGAAGTCTGGCACCTCCTGGTCGAGCGCCAGTGGGCGGAAATTATCTACACCAATCACAGTCGAGAGGTGTAGTGGGTCCATAACTAGTCCCATGGATCCTAAAGCACCGAATGACAAAAAGACACCCGGACAGATCACAACTGGAGTGTCCGGCAAGATCGGGATCTCCATCCTGAACAGGTCACGCCCCTCAACTAGATCAGTCTCGACGGAAATAGAGCCGCTCAGGACTGGATCCATATCCATTCCGTCACCGACATCCATAGCCACGCCTATCGTGCCGCCAAAGAGCTCATTCATCTGGTATTCAATCATACCGGCCAAGGTCAGCCTACCACCCTCTGAGTACGCTACAGCGACTGTCCCTGTGGTCTTTCTACCCGTTGATGCGTCGTCAAAGAGGGTGAAACTCAACTCACCTGCCCCTGAATAGATGTCGCGTCCTCCCTCGTTGCGCCACTCAACTGAAAAGGTTCCAGTCATATCGTTCATTGAAGGGATGTGTATATTACCGGCCCCTCCAGCAGAGACCAACTCGTTGTTTTGAATCTTGGCGTGACCAGAGATTCCATCTATGATGATCAATCCTCCCATTAGCTCAAACGGGCGCTGTAGCACCGCGGCACCTTCAATGCTCACGAGTGTCTTGTTGACCACGTCATACTCGCCACTGGCTCCAAGCCAAACAAGCGGTTCGTTGTCCTTCCAAAGCATACAGGTGAGCTTTCCAGTGAGGCTACGCAGCTCACTGTTGACCACCTCTCCGCCCCCACCAGAGCCCTTCTCAAATACAATTTTGCTACCCCCTCCCATCTCATAGGTGATGTCGCGACCTAAGAATACAGCGCCGCGCCCGGAGAAGAGTCCAGTGTCTAGGTCGTAGTCACCTTCTATGGCACCTTCAATGAGCGGACCTTCCTCGTCCTGCACTTGGAACGGAACAATGCCCCCTATGTTTGTCAGAGCATTCTCAGTAATAGTGGCGACCATACCCGCCCCTGGCACTAACCAGAAGGAATAGCCCTCCCCTGAAGAACCAAACAAGCACTTTTCTCTCAATAAGGTCGAACTGCCTGTTCCCGTGAAGCCTGTACCGCCAGCGGCATCAAATGAGCCCTGGAGATTGATCTCGATCCACTTCCCACTGTCATCGTGGAGAGCCAACAAAACTCCGCCTCCAATTGACTCCAAGGTGTTATCGGCGATTGTCACCTGTGCCGAGCTAGATGGGCATAGGTAGAGCTGTTGCCCGCCGAACTTGGCCAACTGCTTTTCAAACAGAATCTCGGCTGTCCCTGTACCTGAGAAAATCTTGTTGGGGACGTTGTAGTTACCTGTCAGTCCACCTTGTATAAACGGCTTATCTCCCTCGTCAACGCGGATAGGTATCTTGCCACCTAGACTCACGAGTTCGTTGCCATTGATGGTCATAGTGGCGCCCACGCCCTTGTCTATGAAGATACTGTACTCACCCATGTCTCCAACGGCTATCTCAAAGAGAAGCTCCGCTTGCCCGACTCCATCAAAGCCTCTAGCCTCAGTGTAGCTTCCCGACAGAATGACTCGGGCAAAGTCTACGCCATCTTTCTCTAGTCGAACGGTCAAAAGACCGCCAATCGATTGGAGCTCATTGTTGACAACGACCACTTCGGCGGCTGACATGGTCTCCAAATAGACTGTATACCCACTGCTGGTCTCCGCGATCAGTCGTTCGCCAACTAGATCAACGGAGCCAATAACGCTCACCATCGGCTCGTCGCCGTCTATCCAGCGCCCCTCCGCGGTAATCTCCAGGAACGGCCCTTCTCTGTCGTCAACGCCGACTTTGAGGATTCCGGTAACCTCTTCTAAACCGTCCTTGCTGATCTTGGCCTCGATACTAGTTGTATCTGGCTCCACAAAGAAGGAGTAGCCCGATTCACCGACATTCTCCGCTACGGTTACTCTTTTTAGTAGCGTGGCTTTCCCCACGCCTTCGTATGTCCCCATCTGATGTTCGTAGACGCCACTAAGCTCGACATCCAAAAGCTCACCACTAGTGTCATAGACCCTCGTAGATATGACA
>CAWVYO010000276.1:0-4481 GCA_963934385.1 uncultured bacterium | reverse complement strand
CGACCCATCAGCCCTGTTCAAGTTGGGTGGAAATCAACCCTTCCCACGTGTATTGATCGAGCGTTTTTAGTGCCTTTTTCGCCATCTGGCGTTGGACGCAAATCATCTCCAGCAGTGCGCTTATGGGTGCCGTTTCAGCGGTTGACTTCAGTGACAGGTCGATTTTTTGCATCGCCCAATCCGGACAAATCCGTCCGAAATTGCCGATTTCAGATTCCAGAATAATGATCTGTTCATGTCGAGGGTCTTTCGAGATTCGGTCATAGAGCATGTCGATCTGGTCCCTGGGACCTTCCAACAGTTGGTAGAACAAATCTCCGGACGCCAACAGCATTCCGGTGATATTGCGACTGGGATTGTTTCGTTGCGACGTTTCGACAATTTTGTCGATGTCATGAGCGCTCAGGTTAGATGAAAACCTACTGATGTAGCGGACGCGTTTCATGAAACCCTTTGTTGCTCTCGAGGTTTAGGCGAAGAAAGAAGTGCAGTAAACGCCCGTGTTGCTTCGACCCTAGTCAAACATGTAGCGGATGCCGGTGTAGCTGGTCGCACCAAACGATCCGCTCTTTCTAAATCTAAGTTGAGTGGCTACCTCTACATGGAAAAACATCTCATCCGATAAGGCATATTGGAAGCCAGGCGCCAACTCTACCTGAAGGTATTCAGCGCTGTCAGGTGTCATTACGCCAGCACCTATCGACGGAGTGAATGTAACCATCGCCCCGCCGCTGTCGCCCCAGAGGCGCCATTGTAGCCCTGCACTCGCTGTGGCTACGTTGTAAACGCCACATTCTTGATGTGACTCAAGGAAGGACTGTGGGTTTCCCTCATCATCGCATGCAAACCTGCCTGAGCGCTGGATATCGCCATCGACGTCGCTGAAACCATCTGGAGTTTCGATTCCCTCGTGATTTGCCGGTGAGTTTGAGATCCAAGAGAACTTCATTATCCCTTGAAGGTCGTCGTCACGGTCACCTAGAATTACTTGGAGACCAAGACCAACAGCAGGCTGTTGCTGGGTAATCCCAAATTTTTCATCTTGAGCATCGTACAAGTAAACAGCCTCTGAATGTGTGCCAGCGATGGCGTTGAACCCAAATCCACCGGCCACTGCGGCGGATGAGAATCCAGTTGAGATTATCAAAGATGAGATTGTAAGTAGGGTAAAACGCATGTAATCGACTCCTGAGGCATTTCGTGCCTATCATGTAGCATCTATCCGGTGCTTGCGGTAGTTAGAGCAAAAAAAGTGTTTGCTTATTGTGTTCCTGTTGCTCCAGTGTCACCAGTGGTGCCAGTATCATTGGATGCGCCTGTGTCCGTCACTGTCCCCGTATCACCAGAAGAAGTGGTGTCGGTAGTGGTGGTAGAATTATCAGATTCTAGAATTGTTAGCGGCACGTTATTTGATGCACCATAGAGATTGTATATTGAGATGTAGGTCTCTCCAAGCGCTGCATTTGTCGCCGTAAAGCTAATTGACTCGGTACAGCTGTTGCAGACGTCGTCGCACTCATCGCAGTCTCCACAGGCGGAGCACTCAGGAGCATCAAACCGGCAGGTGTCGCAAGCTTCGCAGTCAAGTCGAGTCAGGTCGGTGATCTCATGAGTCTCACCCCCCACAAGCAGTACTGTGTCTCTTATCTCAGTTAGTGGCGTTCCTGTAAAACTGACTGACTCTCCCACAAATACCATCTCTGGCGTGGGAGTATCTAGGCGAACTTCACAGGCATCTGCCAGATCGGCGGTTTCTGAAGTGCAGCCCCAGAAGACCGTCGACAGGGTGAAACAGGTGAGGAGCGTTGTCAATGTGAGTTGAGTTTTCATCTGTAAATGACTCTCTAGAATTCTATTGTAAGTAGGTCTTCGGCGCTCTGCTGCCCGATTTCAACAACTGGACCAGATGGGATTGTTCCACTCAAGAATGGCATCATCCTTCCGCCCGAGGCGACGCGCCCTGTGGACTCGTCGATTGGTACCATCTGTATGTCTGGTATGGACGGGAAGCGCCTAGCTATTTCTTGGGGTTGAGCTTCTGCCATGTAGTCCATCCATATGGGCAGCGCCATGTCGCCGCCTGTTGAGGAGACTCCCATGGATGCCGGCTGATCGTAACCAACCCATGCGGTAGTTATGACATCTGGGCTGAAGCCCACGAACCAACCGTCCTTGAAGTCGTTTGTGGTGCCAGTCTTTCCCGCCACCTCGATTCCGAGTTGGTTGCTTTTAGCGCCAGTGCCGTACCGTGCGACCTCGCGTAGTAGCCATGTGGTAATTCCAGCGACGGCGGGTTCCATTACTTGGTTGATTTCAGGCTCTTGGTGTTGCTCTAAGAGCACCCCGTCTCGGTCGTACACATCTTCTACAAAGTAGGGTTCAATGAGATTCCCGTAGGTGGCGAAAGCGGAGTAGGCTCGAGTGAGTTCAAGCATTGTCAGAGAGGCCGCACCCAACCCCATCGCGAGGTTGCGGTCTTCTTCCCTCAATGAAGTAATGCCTAAGTTTTGGGCATGTTCAAACACAGGATCCAGCGTGATTCTGTCGAGAACCCGTACTGTACATACGTTTCTAGAGAGGGCTAGTGCGCGGCGAAGGCTGATTAAACCTTGATAATCCTGACCGTAGTTACCGGGCTTCCAGAGCTCTTCGTTTAGGGTGTTGAATGTTAGGGGGGCATCCAATATCATTGAGCCGGCTGTGAATTCTTTAGAGGCAATCGCGGCGCTATACACAATCGGTTTGAAGGTTGAGCCAACCTGTCTCTGGGCCTGTATGACGCGGTTGAACTCGCTTGTATGGATGTCGGTGCCGCCCACCATGGCTCGTACTGCGCCATTGTTGAGGTCCATTGATAGCATCGCGCCTTCAAGATTCGGGGACTGATATAGCCTCGCCGCCGCGAATGTCCCACTAGTCGCTGGTTCGTATCCATTCAGCGGCTCTGAGTCTTGGCTGTCCACATTCTCTACCGTTACCTCTACAATGTCGCCCACAGATAGAGCGTCCCTAAAATCTCTCAGAACGCGAGGTCTCCAAGATCTTTCAGTGTTAGGCTCGTATCCCCACAGGGTCCATGAGAGGGGGATCATGGCTTCGTTTGCGCCGATACCAACTACGGCGTGGCGCTCTTCAACGGCGGTCACGACAGCTTCGTATCTGATACCCGCCCTGAGGGTTGAATGTTCGGGGACAGGGGTCCTCCTAGCGTTGTCAGCCAGGAACTGGTCGTATTCCTTTAATGCTTGCTCTGCTTCGGCTCTCCACGCGTCTATGGCGACAGGGGAGTCTAGAGTCTCCAATGCACCTCTCCAACCTAAGCGCTGGTCAACTCGAGTTACATTGTCAATTACCGAAGTCTGTGCCACCTGTTGTAGGTCGAGATCGCAGGTTGTGCGCACTACCATTCCCTCTTGGTAGACCCTATCCCACCCGTAATTCTCTACTAGATATCGTCGAATGTGCTCTGTAAAGTGGGGTGCCAAAATGCGAGAGGGGTTAGGCGTCCTGATGATCGCCACCTCTTCAGCCAGAGCGGCCTCTCCCTGCTCAATAGTTATGAGTTCTTTGGCTATCATTTGACCTATTACGTACTCTTGCCTGGCGCGAGCAGCGGGCCAATTTCTGTGCGGCGAGTAGCCGCTGGGTCGCTGGGGTAGACCAGCTAGAATCGCCCCTTCTGCGAGGGTCGCATCAGCGATACCGTGACCGAAGTAAGTCCTGGAGGCAGCCTCGACGCCATAGGCACCAGATCCAAAGTAGATTTCGTTCAGGTAGAGGTAGAGTATAAAGTCTTTCGTGTAGATCTCTTCCATTCGATGGGCGAGGATCATCTCAGCCACCTTTCTCCCTATGGATTTGTTGAAACCGCCCGAGTCATCGCGATGTCGTGTCAGTAGGAAGTTTCTGGCGACCTGCTGTGTGATCGTGGAGGCGCCTTGGGCAGCACCCCCAGCCTTGATGTTCCTCAACATGGCGCGAACTATGCCCATGTAGTCTACACCGTCGTGGCTCCAAAAATTAGCATCTTCAGATGCTACAAAGGCATCTTGAATGTGCTGTGGTATTTCGTCCAACTCAACAACATATCGCCGCTCTTCCCTCTCTTCGCCACGGCGCGGTACTGGATAGATCTCGCCCATCACTCGCCCTTCAACGTCTTGAATTATGGTTACAGTAGCCGGTCGGTAATTTTCAAGATCATCCACGCCAGGTAGATTTTGTCCGAAAAACCAGAACAGGCCGATTAAGCCTAGGAGCCCCAAAAGAGCACCACCCACAGCGATACCCGCACACCATTTGAACCATGTCTTTGACATTAAACGTTTGGCTGAACCCATCCTTGTTGATGGGGCAGGCGGCGCATTTTTAGGAGCTTTGTCGCCCATGTCGGCGGTGTTTTCAGGCACGTACTCAGGCACTGGCTGCTTTGCAGACTTTACTCTTTCGGGTTGTGGCGACGGCTTTGTTCTGTTCTGAGG
>CAWVYO010000275.1:0-4540 GCA_963934385.1 uncultured bacterium | reverse complement strand
TGCCCAAAGACCCCCTGCATTTAGACCACGCCAACCAGCTGTTGGGCCACAAACTTACAGTAATAAATAAGGCACCTGAGGGAACAAGAGCCCACACAGAGGCCTCAGGCTGGATAGAGTGGTTAAGAGTGTATATCTCAAAGCATTCCCCCACCCTTTCGGCTACCTAGTAAAAGAGGTCTCATTTGTACGTTCTCGGGCTATCATGCTTCTACCACGACGCAGCGGTCGCGTTGCTACACAACGGAGAGATAATAGCAGCAGCTTCAGAGGAGAGGTTCACCAGAAAAAAGCACGACTCCCGGTTTCCAAAGGCCGCTCTCAGCTGGGCTCTATCACACGCTGGTATAACCGTTGACCAGATAGAAGCCGTGATTTTTTACGACAAGCCCATCAGGAAATTCGACCGCCTGCTCCGCTCTCAACTTCAAAGCTTTCCTTTTAGTTTCAAGCAGTTCATAGACGGCATGCCTATTTGGTTTTCAACCCGACTACGGCTCCCGAAGGCGCTTAAAAAAGAGATGGGCTACACCGGACCTGTGCTTTACAGCGACCACCACCTTTCACACGCAGCCTCATCGTTTTTCACCTCAGGGTGGGACGAAGCCGCTGTTTTGACCGTAGATGGAGTCGGTGAGTGGTCTACCGCCACTTGGGGTGTAGGAAAAGGCAACGACCTTGAAATATTGGGGGAGATTCGGTTCCCACATTCTCTTGGTCTACTCTATTCAGCGTTCACGTGGTACTGCGGCTTTAAAGTCAACTCAGCAGAATACAAACTTATGGGGCTAGCCCCGTACGGTGAGCCCACCTTCGTGGAACAAATCCGGCAGCTTATCGAGATAGCACCCGACGGCTCTTTCAATTTGGACATTGACCACTTTGACTTTGTTAAGGGCACCCGAATGTTCAATGAGAAGTTCGAGGCTGTTTTAGGGCGACCACGGCGTCCTCTTGGCGACACTGAGATGGACGAGCACTACAAAAACGTCGCCCGTTCAATACAGGAAGTCACCAACGAGTGCATGGTAAAGATGGCCAAAAACGTACTAGAAAGGACAGGGCAAACTAAACTCTGCATGGCAGGCGGTGTTGCACTGAACTGCGTCGCTAATGGACACGTGCTCCGGGATTCTGGGGCCGAAGATATCTTTATTCACCCTGCAGCGGGTGACGCGGGCGGCGCTGTAGGAGCAGCCTACCTCCTATGGAACAGCATTCTAGACAAACCTAGAACAAAACGTATGCCTCCACCATATTTTGGCCCTGGCTACACTGATGAGGAGATCCGTGAGGCTCTGGACGCCGCGGGAGCGGTCTACCGACGTCTATCAAGAGAGGCGCTACTCGGTGAAGTCGCAGGGTTGATCGACTCAGCACATGTGGTCGGGTGGTATCAAGGACGTATGGAATGGGGTCCTCGCGCGTTGGGGCACCGCACAATCTTAGGGGACCCAAGAAACCCTGAGATGCGTGACATCATTAATATGAAAATCAAAATGCGTGAAGGATTTAGACCATTTGCACCTACAATCCTAGAGGAACACGTTAAGGATTACTTCGTGATTGATCGCCCCTCTCCATACATGTTGCTGGTGGCTGATGTAGCCGAAGGGATTGAACTTCCTGCCGTAACACACGTGGATAACACCGCTCGAGTACAGACGATAAACAGAGAACAGGATGCCCTATATTACGACCTAATATCGGAGTTCAAAAAACAGACCTCGTGTCCCGTGATCATAAACACATCCATGAACGTTCGCGGAGAGCCAATAGTCAACACTCCCGAGGACGCATGGCTCTGCTTCATGAGGACACACATGGACGCCATAGCAATTGGTCCTTACCTGCTGCTAAAGCGCGACCAACGAGAGCTAGATCTTCAGACGGCTGAAGAGGCATTTGGACTAGATTAGCCCCTAAAAGATAGGCCAACTGTCTATATCTATAGCCGATACCTCTGCCGATGAACCAGATACTGTGTCGACAGCGCTGAACGTACCCACCAAGGAGCCGAATAGGTGGTTGCTGTCTGAGTGACCCGTGATCTCAATAGAGGCATTTGGAAGCTCCGCCACATATGCGACTGTCGCCTCTTCCTGGGCTGGGTTCTCTGTATATGTGAACATCTTTATAGGAAAACTCCCTGAGCCACTCAGGTCCCCAAAGACCTCTACAGCTACTACATAAGAGACATCCGACTGGAAAAACGAGGCCGAGAATCTAGAGACGCACTCGCCTGCATTCCAATATCCCGTTGCACCCTCAAAATCGTATGCCGCAATAGTGACAGAAAGGCTGGAATCACTTTCATCTAAGAGCTGCCCTGGATCACCGTTACCCGGCTCACAGTCCGCTGTGTCATGAGTCACAACTGTGTTCCCCGTCTCGGAAGTAGTACTTGTATCTAGTCCAGTCTCCTCGTTACCAAGCCCTTTGTCTCCGACACAACCGACAACCAACACTAAATTTGTAAGTAATAACGCTCTCATAATAACACTCCTCAATTTCACAAATTTACACTGACTGAACGTAATCAAGGTATCTCACCCGCCTGTGTTTCGCCGGAAATTACTCCACCATACCTATTATTGACGGTAGTTTACTGTGAAACCCAAGCGTAATGCTGCTACATTGACCATGGAGTAAATCAAGACACACACAGGAGACCTCTGCCATGGTCGTTTCGCCAATGCTTTTTGCGCTATTATTTTCAACCGTATCGGAGGGAGCAGACTACGCTCCTGGAGAGACAATACTCGAAGCGGTAGCGATAGAAATTAGCGAGAGCGGTTTTGATGCTATGGGTAGTCTAGCGTCTATTTTAGTGCCAGGCCAGATAGAAATTGGAGCCATAGAACAGTCAGAGGACTGTTGGCTCTGCTCCTGTTACGTCTTAAGTTTCAACGGCGCGTGGGTCGATGCCCAGATTATGGACACCCAACTTGTTCCTGGCAACGGCGTAATTGACCTTGTAATCGAATTGGAAGTGAAGGTAAACGACAGCTCAGACCCATTCAACCTCTACACTGAGGTATGCAATATTGGGGACACTTGCCACGGGTATGTAGAGCCTGTGTCAGTGATAGCCGAGACCACAATAGCAATGCAAATCGTTCAGGATCAGAACGGAACCCCAACCATCGACGCGATTGTCGCTCCACTCAATGTGCAGCACAGTCTAGCCAGCGATGACATTATTTTAAACGACTGTCTCATTGGGGATGTGGAGTACGTCCTAGACTTGGTTGGACTCTCTATGTACGATCTAGTCTTAGGGCAGGTAGACTCACAGATAGAAGATCTCCTTTCTGATGCAACGGGAAGCATTGAGGAGGCATTAGAAGACGCGTTTTCAGCGGCTGTAATCTCCCAAGAGATCGAAGTTGGGGAGAGTTCTGTTTATCTAGACCTCTACCCAGACGACATCTCGATAACCCCAGATGGAATGACACTAGTAATGGCTGGTGCAGCAGACGGCGCAGAGCACATATGCGTTGAACGATTCGATAATGGCGGCTCACTGCGTACTGACAGCAACATGCCCTCAGTAACTCGCGCTCCCGGAGCCCTATCAGTCTTACTATCAGACGACTTCAGCAACCAGTTGTTCTATGGTCTATGGCGCTCTGGTCTACTCTGTTATGAGATTGAGGACAGCTCTGGGCTACCAATGACGACGGCGATCCTAAGCCTCCTTACTGGAGATGCCTTCGACGAGTTCTTCCCGGAGCCTGCGCCCATTGTTATCGCCACCAGCCCCCACAACCCCCCTATGATCAATTACGAGGGTGATAGCGATATCAACGTTGAGATCGAGGACCTTGTGTTGGACATATTCGCAGAGGTAGACGGGCGTATGTCCCGCCTTCTAGGCGTAGGATTGGACACTGACGTCGGAGTAAACCTTAACTTCGACGGGGTAACCGGAGCCTTTAACGCAGAGGTGGTTTTAGACCTAGACAACTTGGAAATGTCCATGGCCTACAACGAACTAACCCCTGAGAAGAACGATGAAATCCTGGAACAATTTTCCGGCAGTTTAGGTGGCGTGATTGAGCCCCTAATAGGCGGCATGCTCGGCGACATTTTCTCAATGAATCTGGGCTCCATAGAGGGCGTTGGAATAACCTCACTAGATATCTCATCCGCTGGCGCCAACGGGGACTGGTTGGAGATAGCCGCTGATCTCGGTTCAGTCGCTTATGAAGGCGGGTGTGACTGCGATGGTGAGGATGGTTCTAGTTGTGAGAGCGGATGTAGCTCTAGCCACGGAAAGAGCCGCGCTATGTTACTGCTCCCATTGGCGGTTGCTGTGCTGTTTAGGCGACGTCGCTAGATATAAGAATAGGAGCCGTTACTTTTCAGGCGCGTCGTTTACTGGCGGTATGAACTTAGAGAACAGAGCGCCCAAGTCAACGTTCAACTTGACGTCCTTCTTGGATCCCTTCTTACCACCAGACACTGGTACGCCAGTTGGTATTGAGACCTTTAAATCATCGGGGATTATCGAGGTAAATACTGAACTCAACATGTT
>CAWVYO010000274.1:0-4553 GCA_963934385.1 uncultured bacterium | reverse complement strand
ATCAGCTAATCGGCACGGTGAACCACCTATGCTAGAGATTGATGATTTAATGGAAGTGGATGCAGTGTTAGACATTGGACCGCTTCCCTCTTCTGTACCGTCCACCGTTGTTAATGGAGTGACTGGCGAGGTATTAAGAGCTGGGGCAAACGCTCAAGAAGTAGAGAGAGCTATCGCCGATGATTTCTCGACTTTAGTTGCCGAGTAGTGCCTTTTCGCCATATGTGAAGACTATGATCCACAACTCAAGCAGAGGCGCTCCTTTTCCTTACCAAGTAAAGGTGGGGATAGGTAAGCGCGATCCGGCACTCTTTCCCGTCGATGATGAGCAGCTAGCGCTGGCTATCTTTAGTCGCTTAGAGCAGCACATCCCCAAAGGTTTACCGCGCCCAACAGCCTTGGCTTTAGGCATAGACCAAGTTTTTCAGTACGATCTATTAGGGCTCCTAAAAAGTGGAGCTGATCTTCCTAGGTTTCTCGCGTCGATAGCTGGACAAACAGGTGTCGAGGTTGTCGCTACGATGGGAATAATAAGATTAGGTCCGCCCGCATCTAGAAGGCTGGCGGCGATGACATATCTTGAGTGGCCAGATTCTCGTTGGTGGAGTGCGATTAGACCTCTAGATGGCAATGCCTTCAACGATGAATGGCCTGGTGTTTTCCGCTCTGCGATGGAGGGCTATCCAAGACCTAGCGGTGTAGGCGGGTGGTACTCAAGGTCTAGGCGAGAAGGTTTGCGTTTACAACTCAAATCCACCTTGAAAGACGATTTAGTGAGCCCTGTAGTTCATTGAGTGCAAAACCTCCATTGGCGCGATATTAGAGGAGTCTATCGCTTTTCAGGAGATTGAATGTCGTTTTCGGTTGCTATATCCCAAGGGCTACCAAAGGAACTACCTGCGAAGCCTGAGTTTGATGTGAGCGCTAGCCGCGCCCCAAATAGACCCATGTTGCTTACCGACGACGAGCGCGAATTGGCCCTTTCAAATGCTTTGAGGTATCTACCGGAGGCTTGGCACGAGGAGATGGCACCAGAATTGGCGGCAGAGCTGCGAGATCACGGTCGTATTTATATGTACAGATTGAGACCAACTTATGCCATGTATGGGCGCCCGATTTCAGAGTACAATAGCCGCTCTAAGCAGGCTGCGGCCATAATGCAGATGATTCAGAATAATCTAGATCCAGCCATTGCTCAGCACCCTTACGAGTTGGTAACATATGGTGGTAACGGCACTGTCTTTCAAAACTGGGCCCAATATCTATTGGCAATGAAGTACCTATTTGAGATGACGGAAGAGCAAACCTTAGTACTCTACTCCGGTCATCCTCATGGGCTCTTTCCATCTCACTCAAACGCACCTAGGGTCGTTATTACAAATGGAATGGTAATCCCAAACTACTCTTCTGGCGACGACTACACCAGAATGGCTGCTCTTGGAGTGACCAGCTACGGTCAGATGACAGCCGGTAGTTTTATGTACATAGGCCCTCAGGGTATTGTTCATGGAACGACCATTACGCTGCTTAACGCTGGGCGCCTATATCTAGGAACGGGTAGCGACGGTCTAGCGGGAAAAGTCTTTCTGACCGCTGGGTTAGGTGGGATGAGCGGAGCCCAAGCAAAAGCAGCTGTTATTGCTGGTGCTGTTTGTGTCGTAGCCGAGGTGAACCCAGACGCAGCATACAAGAGGCACAGCCAGGGTTGGGTAGATGAGGTTTCTGAAGACCTTGTAGAGGTTGTCGCCAAGATGAATCTAGCGAGAGCTGAGCGACGCGCCGTCTCGATCGCCTATGTAGGGAATATTGTCGACCTCTTGGAGTATTTTGTCGATAACGGTGTGGATGTGGAGATGGGCAGCGATCAGACGAGCCTACATATCCCATTTACCGGTGGTTATTACCCTGTAGACCTAAGCCTTGAAAGGTCCAACGAACTAATGGTCTCGGACCCCGAGGAGTTCAAGGCGCATGTTCAGGTCTCACTTAGGAGGCACGCTGAAGCTGTAAATAAACTGGCTGAAAGGGGCATGTATTTCTGGGACTACGGTAACGCCTTTTTATTGGAAGCAGATCGGGCTGGTGCAGATGTTCGCGGTGATACGCCAAGTGGCTTTAAGTACCCCTCTTATGTGGAAGACATTATGGGTCCTATCTGTTTCGATTATGGGTTTGGACCTTTTCGCTGGGTATGCACCAGCGGCTCTGAGGAGGACCTTGCGACCACTGATAGGATTGCAGCAGAAGTTGTCAGAGGTCTTATTGCCGAAGCACCGGAAGAGATCTCTCAACAGTACAGCGACAATCTCCTTTGGATAGAACAGGCTGCTCAAAACAAACTTGTGGTTGGTACTAAAGCTAGGATTTTGTATTCTGATGACATTGGTCGCCGTGAGATAGCACGCGCATTCAACGCGGCGGTCACAAGCGGAGAACTAAGTGAGCCGGTTGTTCTAGGCAGGGATCACCATGACGTGTCTGGTACTGATTCACCATGGCGCGAAACCGCTAACATATACGACGGCTCTAGATTTTGCGCTGACATGGCGATCCAGAATGTGATCGGTGATTCCTTTCGTGGCGCCACTTGGGTCAGCATTCACAACGGCGGTGGGGTCGGGTGGGGTGAAGTCATAAATGGCGGATTTGGTTTGGTGTTGGATGGAACTGAAGAGGCCAATGTCCGCTTAGATTCAATGCTTCATTGGGACGTTAATAATGGTGTCGCTAGACGGGCTTGGGCTAGAAATTCAGGTGCCGAGTTTGCGGTACGTAGAGCTATGAAGAGCGATACACTCCTAACTGTGACCATGCCAGTTCACGCCGATAAAACACTATTGAAGCGCTCTATTGATGGAGCGTTCTCCAAGTAGGAAAGTTAACAGACCACGTCAACATGACGCACAATTAGAAGATAAATACCAAAAACGCCTACAGCCAGCGAAATATTTAAAAAGAACGAAAGGTTGAGACACAGATGAGCAACGAATCGAAAAATAATACCAATACTTTTAAAGAATTAAAAAGCCCAAGTATCTTGGAGCCAGAGGTTCTGAAATTTTGGAAAGACAATGATATTTTCGAGCAGAGTCTGAAATTATCTGCCGACAAGCCATCGTTTGTGTTTTACGAAGGACCACCGACAGCTAATGGTACGCCTCACAACGGGCACGTTTTGACTCGGGCAATAAAAGATTTGATACCCAGATACAAGACCATGCGAGGATATCGCGTTGAGCGAAAGGCGGGCTGGGATACCCATGGGCTTCCAGTTGAGGTAGAGGTTGAGAAGTCACTAGGTATTCACGGTAAGGCAGCAATAGAGGCCCACGGCGTAGATAAATTCAACAGACTGTGTCGTGAAAGTGTATTTACATACACAAAAGAGTGGGAGGAGTTGACTGAGAGAATCGGCTTCTGGGTAAACCTAAAAGAGGCATATGTTACATATCACCGAAGTTACGTAGAGTCTGTATGGTGGGCACTGTCGGAGTTGTTTAATAAGGGTTTATTGTATCAGGGAAAGAAGGTGGTTTGGTGGTGGCCACAGGGTGGTACCGCCCTCTCCGCTGGAGAAGTAGGAATGGGCTACAAGACGGTTGATGATCCATCTGTCGTCGTGAAATTTGCTGTTGATGGTTTGGAAAACACGTCGTTCTTAATATGGACAACCACACCTTGGACTTTGCCATCAAACACAGCGATAGCCGTAAACCAGAACTTGGACTATGCATTCGTAGAAAACGACGGAGAGACACTAATAGTCGCAGCGGCCTATTCGGATGACTATGAAGGCGA
Source organism: uncultured bacterium (assembly GCA_963934385.1). Classification (GTDB taxonomy): domain Bacteria; phylum Myxococcota_A; class UBA796; order UBA796; family CAJQPC01; genus CAWVYO01. The sequence goes on along the minus strand of CAWVYO010000274.1, from coordinate 755 downwards.
GGTTAAAAAGGTAGTAAAGGGGACGGAATTACTAGGGCTTAGATACCAACCTATCTACGATTTTGGCAAACCAGAAGGTGGAGACTCGTTTGTTGTTATCCCTGGTGACCACGTTCGACTCGGTACTGGAACTGGACTAGTTCACACTGCACCAGCCTTTGGTGAAGACGATGATTTAGTAGCGAAAAAGAACGGTATCGGGATGCTTCAGATGATAGCTCCCGACGGTACATTCTTGCCAGAATGCGGTTTTATTGCTGGAGTATTCTGTAAGACTGCTGACAAAGAGATTATGCGAGATCTAAAGGAGAGGGGGATACTGTACAAGCAGGAGACCGTACGACACGAATACCCATTCTGTTGGCGTTCCGATAAAGATCCTTTGATACAATATGCGAGACCGGCTTGGTTTATTCGTACAACTGAGTTGAACAGTGAGGCTCTAGCTAACAACGACGCTGTCAGGTGGTTACCAGAACACATTAAAGAGGGGAGATTTGGTGATTTCTTGCGCAATAATGTTGACTGGGCATTGTCCCGCGAGAGGTTTTGGGGGACGCCACTCAACATTTGGGAGTGCGATTCATGTGACCACAGATACGCCCCCTCATCTACCGCAGAAATAGAGCGTTTGGCACCTGGTTCCTTTGACTCCTCTGTAGACCAAGATCTTCAAGTACACAGACCTTGGATTGATAGCGTAAAGCTACCATGTTCTGAATGTGGAAGCTCAATGACACGTGTGTCAGAAGTTA
>CAWVYO010000273.1:0-4554 GCA_963934385.1 uncultured bacterium | reverse complement strand
CCTGTTCACGGTTCTGCGCCGACTATCGCCGGTAAGGGCATTGCAAACCCCCTAGCGGCAATCCTAAGTGCCGGCATGCTGCTCTCTTGGCTGGGTCACTCTCATCTAGAGGCTCAGATTGAGAACGCCGTTGGAAAAGCTCTAACAAACGACCAAGTGACACCTGAGCTTGGAGGCTCGCTCTCTACGACTGAAGTCGGCGACGCAATCATCGAGTACCTTTCTTAATATCTGGCAGACAACCGGACACCTAACCGAAAACAACCAAACAACTGGACGCCAAAATAATGAGCTCAACAGACAAAAAAGACGACATCGTATTCTTATCGGGCAAACGCACACCATTTGGAGCTTTTCTAGGATCGCTCGCTAGTGTTAGCGCCACTGATCTTGGCGTTGTAGCATCAAAGGCCGCCCTAGAACAGGCTGGCGTTGACGCTGCCGATGTAGACCACGTAGTATTCGGTAACGTCATGCAGACGAGCCCTGACGCCATATACTGTGCTAGACACGTGGGTCTTAAGGTTGGAGTTCCAACTAAGACTCCAGCTCTTACAGTAAACAGGCTCTGTGGATCTGGATTTGAGGCCCTAGCTATTGCGGCAAACATGCTCCGCTTGGGTGAAGCCACAATGGTTTTAGCTGGTGGCGCCGAGAACATGTCTCAAGCTCCGCACACAATCCGAGGGGCTCGCAAAGGTTTCAAGCTAGGCGGAACTGGCATGAACGACTACCTCCAAGAGGTACTTATGGACCCATTGGCTGGTTGTCAGATGGCCATTACAGCTGAGAACCTTGGAGAAAAATACGACATCTCTAGAGAGTCAGCCGACGAATACGGCTTCAGATCACAGTCCGCTTGGGCAGAGGCTCACGAGGCTGGTCGCTACAACGACGAGATCACACCTGTGACGATCTCTTCTCGCAGAGGAGATGTTGTAGTCTCGGTTGACGAGCACCCTCAGCTGTCCCCTCTTCAACCTGAGAAGGTACGCGCTAGGTTTAGTGAAGCGGCAATGGCCAAGCTCCGTCCTATTTTCAAAAAAGAGGGAACCGTTACAGCAGCTAACGCGTCTGGAATAAACGACGGTGGAGCGGCTATGGTCATGACAACCGCCAGTATTGCAGCGGAACGAGGACTTAAACCCATTGGAAAAATGCTGTCTCACGCCTCTGTTGGGGTCGAGCCTAAATACATGGGAATAGGTCCTGTTGACGCTATCAACGCCGCATTAGGTCGAGCCAATCTAACGATCGACGATATGGATTTGGTAGAGATCAATGAGGCTTTCTCAACACAATACCTAGCCTGTGAGAAGGTTCTCGGGCTCAACCGAGACATAACAAATGTAAATTCTGGTGGCGTAGCGATAGGTCACCCACTGGCCGCTACTGGCACTCGCATTACAATGCACCTGCTATACGAACTCAAACGGCGTGGACTTCGCTACGGTGTAGGTTCAGCCTGCATCGGTGGTGGTCAAGGAATAGCCGTTGTGGTTGAGGTAATATAACTATGACAACTGAAAAAAGAGACGAAGACTATATCTATGACTGGAACACCGAGGGCGACAGAGTCTCACCTCCGATGCGACCAATCAAATACATGGATGAGACCCTACGCGACGGAATTCAGAGTCCATCTGTCACAGACCCACCGATCGAGGCTAAATTAGAGATCATTCGCCTACTCGATGGTCTAGGAGTACACCACGTAAACATAGGGCTCCCTGGAGCTGGACCGAGGGCAGTAGACGACTGTACCGTACTAGCGGAGATGATCCGCGACGAGAAACTTAGCATTATCCCTTGCTGCGCTGCTCGTACTCACCCGAATGACATCCAACCAATCATCGATATCTCACAGAATGTCGGTATAAACGTTGAAGTAATGACATTCCTAGGGGCGTCGCCCATCCGGTTGTATGCAGAGGGCTGGGAGCACTCTACATTAGAAGAGCGCACCCGCTCATCGGTTAAGATGGCAAAAGCAGAGGGTCTACAGTGTACGTTCGTGACCGAAGACACCGTCAGGTCAAAGCCAGCACTTCTATCAAGACTCTTCAACGCTGCGATTGACGAAGGAGCCGACGGGCTTTGCCTGTGCGATACAGTTGGTCACGCCACCCCGGACGGGGTTTTCAATCTTATTCACTTTACAAAAAACGTCATCCGAGCCCGCGGAGCTGACGTCCGCGTTGATTGGCACGGACACAACGACCGCGGTCACTCTCTACCAAATGCTCTTATAGCGATTGAGGCAGGCGCAGACCGCGTTCACGGCACTATTTTGGGTGTCGGAGAAAGGGTTGGGAACACACCTCTCGATCTTCTCATGGTCAATTTGAAACTGCTAAACCAAGAGTCGGCTGATCTGTTCCAGCTCGGAGAGCTTGTAAAGCTGGTCTCAGAGGCTTGCGTTTGGCCTGTTCACCCAAGCTACCCAGTGTTTGGAAAGGACGCCTTTAGGACAGGAACCGGGGTTCACGCTGCGGCAGTCATAAAGGCTAAAAACCGCGGTGATGACTGGCTCGCAGATAGGATCTACTCAGGTGTTCCTGCAGGGTGGTTCGGACTTCATCAAGCGATAGAGGTCGGACACTATTCAGGAATATCCAACGTAAAGGCATGGTTGGCTAGCAGAGATATCGAGCAAGCTCCAGACCTCGTGAACGCAATCTTTGCAGCAGCTAAGAGCACTAACAGGCTTTTAGAAGAGTCTGAGATGATGGCTTTGGTAGAAAAACATCAGTAGCGCTGATTAGTCTTCAGTCAGCTTGTCTAGTACCTCTTGGCGTCGCTCCAAGTTTGGTTCAGTAACTTTAAAACCTCGCCAAGCTTTAGTATAACGGCGATTGTTTTGAATGATATGAAGGACTAATAGACCCGCCAACATCCAATTCACAATTGGCATTGTCGCTTGGAAGTCACGAACTCCCCATCCCGCAAAGAAGGTGGCGGCACACAAGTTCATAACCTGTACGCTCCAGAAGATAAGGTTCCTGCGATACCAATTCTCACCGATTAGTATCGCCCTATTCAAAACGATTAAGGTAGCGAAACTTAGTAATACTGTTGTGTCGAAGTTCACGTGATCTCCATGTTGTCTATAAGCCTCACTCCATCAATAACGCCTGCGACCATCGCTCGCGCGTTTGGACTTTCACGATCCACACTGTAAATGGGATCCAAGCTTACCGGATCAACTATCTCCAAGTAGTCGAACTTGTCTATATCGAGATTTTCACGACCTAATTTCAATAATTTAGGGACTGACGATTCACTGGAATTTAAAATAGCCAACAACGCCTTGCTCAAAGAGACCGCCCTCTCCCTCCCATTAGCGGAAAGATTGCTATTCCGAGAGGACATCGCCAAACCGTCAGCCTCTCGCACTAGTGGAGCCCCAAGAATCTCTATCGGCATCGCTAAATCCCTCACCATTCTGCGAATAACAGCGAGCTGTTGGTAGTCCTTTTGCCCAAAGACAGCTACCGAAGGCTGTACAACACCAAACAGTCGAGCCACAACAGTGGTCACTCCTTTAAAATGGATCGAGCGAGTTATTCCACACAATCCAGAGGTCACATCGGCCACGGTAACTGATGTGGTAAAGTCCTCTGGATAAAAACTCTCTGACCCAGAGCTAACCTTAGGCATATAAAGCAGAGAGACCCCCGTCTCGGCACACTTCTGAGAATCTCCAGCCACGTCTCGTGGATATATGGATAGATCCTCATCAGGGGAAAACTGAAGAGGGTTCACAAATATTGAGACTACCAGCTTGTCACATCGAGATAGGGCCAACCTCATTAGGGATAGGTGACCATCGTGCAGAAAACCCATTGTTGGGACTAAGCCTACCCTAAGACCTTTCGATTGCCAGTGACGAACAACCTCACGCACACCTGACACCGTTGATACTGTCTTCATAGCTCAGTAGATCTTTGCGACCTTTGAAGGGCCTCGCCGCTTGTGGAACGTGTGACCCTTAGTGGGAAATTCCTTTCCCCGTACCTCTTTCACATACTCCGCTACCGCTTCGGTCATTGGAGCCTCTAGCTTTGCGTAACGCTTCACAAATTTTGGCTTGAAAGAGCTATCAAAACCCAACAGATCATTGCATACAAGCACTTGACCATCGCAGTCTACGCCGGCTCCGATCCCAATAGTGGGGATGCCGATGGCGTCTGTAATGATAGCGGCAATCTCAGTGGGGACCATTTCCAAAACTACGCAGAATGCTCCTGCAGCCTCAACGGCTTGGGCATCTCTCAAAAGCTGATTTGCAGCCTTATCTCCGATCCCCTGAACCTTAAAACCACCCAGCGCGTTTACTGACTGTGGAGTGAGTCCTATATGAGCCACGACTGGAATACCTGCGTCGACAATGGCTGAAATAGCATCGGCGCTACGCTCACCGCCCTCGAGCTTGACGCTCTGTGCATGTCCCTCTTTGACTAGTCGTCCAGCCGTCTCTAGGGCCTGAGATGGGGAGACTTGGTAAGACATAAACGGCATGTCTATTGTAAGGTGGGCCCGTTTTAGACCTCG
>CAWVYO010000272.1:0-4583 GCA_963934385.1 uncultured bacterium | reverse complement strand
TTCTTGCGGAGATTCGAATCGTATAGTCAACCCCAAGTGGTAGATGTAATATTCATCATTTGGATCATCCTTTAAAATATCTACAAGTATGCGCTTATTTCGGTCTCTTCGCGTGGTACCACCCTGCACTAAATGGCTCTGATAGCCACTGTGAATAATGGTTGCTTTGGAGTAAGTAATCTTTCCCCCAGCAGTCACTATCGACGGTGCTACAAGCTCATGGATCCGCCCCTTATATCTGTGGTGACGACTATTCCTAAAGAGCCTACAGGCGAATACTTCTTCGTACTTTGTAAGAGAACCCTCTGGCTGTAAACTCTTCAATAACAGATAAAAACCGTCGATTTCTTTGCGCTTAATGTCAAAAGCTAAAGCCTTTGGATTACTTATTATCTCGTCGGCATCCAACACGAGAATCCACTCACAACTAGCCTGCTCTAACGAATAGTTCCTGGCCTTCGCAAAATCATCGCACCACTCGAAATGAAACAGCTTAACCTTCGGATTATCCAACAACAGCTGTATCGTGCCATCTTTAGACCCAGTATCAACTACAATTATTTCATCCGAAAACTTAGATATATTTTCAAGTAGCCCAGGCACCCTACGCTCTTCGTCACGTACGATTACACATGTGGATATCGAACCCAAAGTTCCCCCAGTGGAGGTAATAAATACCCCCTCCTTAATATTGTGCGGACTAAGCCTAAATAGACATGTTCATTATCTGTTGATATGCGTCTACAACTTTGTCTCTTACGCTAACCATAGTACGCATCGTAATGTCAGCCTGTTGTAGCTTTATCATCGTTCCATGAAGATCCACATTACTACCAGAACCCAGTTCTGCCAGGGCGACATCGGCACTCTGCTGTGCTTCGTTCACGTTCGACAACGCTGCATCTAAGCTAGCACCAAAGTCGGCACCACCTGCACTCTGCATTGCAGATGCCGTAGATTGAGTATTTAAAGCTGACGACACACCGCCAATTGCTGCAATAGACATAATTATCTCCCTAGCTCAATGGCTTTCATCGCCATTTCGCGTGTAAGGTCAACCACTTTGAGGTTGGATTCATAGGTTCTAGAAGTTGTCATCATATCAACCATCTCTTCTAGAATATTTATGTCTGGAAAAGAGACAAACCCGTCAGCATCGGCATCTGGGTGTGCTGGATCGTAGACCTCTACGTAGTCCTCTATAGTCTCTACACTACTGACTTCTACCTGAGCAATATTGCGCTCAACATCACTGCCGAACGGGTCAATTTCCAAAGTCTCAAATATTGGTACTCGCCTTTGATAAGGCGTCCCATCTTCCGTACGAGTAGTCCTAGCGTTCGCCATGTTTGACGCTATGGTCTGAAGTCTCAGGCGCTGAGCTGATAGCCCTGAACCCGCAATATTTAAGGTATCTAAAATGTCCATTTTCCCTCCGATGAGCCGCCCTATTCACAGGAACAACTCAAAATACTAAAATACTAAATCAACTCTTTCCGTCTGAAGCCGCGTACCTAAGAATCGACAACCTCGTTGAAATCCCTCTGGTAAGTGCTCCATAAACCATTGAATTGGAAGTCAATCGAGCCATCTCTCTCTCGGCAAAAACTGAGTTTCCGTTCTCTACCCAAGGTGGAGCTTCGATCTCTTCGACCTCTGGATTTGATACAGCTCCAGTGCCGACAAAGTGGGCTGATTCAGATCTGTTCATAGCCATTGAGTCGGTGCTCATAACCGCATTCTCAAGGACTTGATCGAACGGAATAAACCGAGCTTTGTAACCAGGGGTCTCGGCATTAGCCAAGTTTGTAGCGCTTAAGGCATGTTGCTGGGAACGAATGTCTAAGACATTGTTCAATCCAGAATATAGCCTATCAAATAAAAAGTCAGACATAGAGTCTCCTGCTACCAAGTCGATCTCTATTCGGTCAAGGCGGGAAACTGTTTAGCTCTTTTTTCAATAAAAGATAAAAAACTCGATAATGAGCTACTAGTCTACTCTTCCCGCGTACTCCGCCTGAAACTGAGCGTCCATCATTGCCTCTAAACCAAGCGCCGACCAAATGTCGTCGTAGGATTCGAGTACGTCTTGATAGATCTCTTCCCCACCAGAGCGCTGAGCCGCAAGGGCTGCCAAATACGTAGCGTAACGCTCGTGTAGAGAATCATCGGCTCTATCTATGGCTGCCGAGGCTACTACAAGCGCGTCCTCTGGGCGATCCGCAAACAACATACACCTTGCCAACGCAATATGGGCTCTACCGTCCATGAGCTGTTCTGGTGCCTGCCCAGGCAACGCATCAACTAAAGCTTGAAGTCCGTCCATTGCAGCAGGGCAATCACCAGCACGGGCCTCTAGAAGAGCCAATCTACCTATAGACTCTAGCCTTGTATTAGGTGAACGGGCACCCAACGCATAGGCTTCACGAGCCTCATCAAGGCGGTCTAATTCTTCATAGGATCTGCCTTCGTACAACCCTAAAAGACCAGACCATTCTTGTAAGTTTGGCAGCTGGCGAATGTAAACCACCGTCTCTAGTGCCTCTAAGGGACGATCATTCTTAACATATAGGCGAACCAAATTTATCAGTGAACTTAAGTCATCTATACTCTGTGCACTGTGTATGGCGAACACCTCCCGCTGAACGCCTAGAGCGTGGCTATATAGCCCTAGCGCTTCGTAGGCGGCAGATACACCGACAAGCTGTTCGGTGTCTATCGCGCGTGATCTCAACCTTGTGGTATAAAAATCGTTGTAAAAAGCGACCTGCTCTAAGCTCCTTCCTTGCCGTTGAAGTAGCCCCAGCCTTCTATTTATTATACGCCAAAGCCTATCAGGCACATCGCTACCCCGCACTATGGCATGGTGGCGTGTCATTAACTCTAACAAATACTCTGCCGCACCTCTGGTGTCCCCAAGCGCCTCGGCGATTTGAGCGAGTAGGTAGCCAGCCTCTGCGCCAGACCTATCTCTTCGCCTAGCCGTTATTGACAGATCTGGAATGGAATTAGCCCACTCTCTGGGTCCCCTCTCAACCAAAGTCAACATACGTTGCCGCTGCATGAGCACCTCGCCCAAGACTCCGTCGACGCCTACATACCTCCAAGCATCTCTAGCCCCGGGCAGGTCTCCGTGAGCATATAATGCATCACCTAGACTTATAAGTGCCTGTCTTCGCATATCCCCCTCAAGATTGCTCGCAGCCAACCTAATAAGAGGCTCCGCTTCACGGTGAGAGTTATCGAGTTGCAGTAACTGACCAGCCAACATTAGCGCCTCTGGGCGCCCTGTTGAAGCAGCTAGCGCTCGCCCCGTTTGAGCTGGGGGCGGTGATGATGTAGCCAAAGAGACCACTGCCAAACACTCAATAACCCGCTCCTCCCGAGCACCGGCCAACATCGCATCCTCACACCTATCGCGGGCTTCGTCCCATCTGCGCATCTGCAAAGCTGCCTGGGCTCGATACAGATTAACGACCTCCGGGTCCCAGTCTCCTTCCGACTCAGCCAAGCGGTTAAAGTAATAGAGGGACTCTCTAGGTAGCCCCATTTCAATATAAGCCTTACCCATTCTATAAAAGGCTAGGTCTCGACTGCTGCGAAGCGGAGATTCTGTTGCAACCCTACGGTAACGATCGATAACCTCTAAGGTCGGCTCTTCACTAAGCAACAATAGGTCGTAGTCTGGTTGACGAGATGGAATTTCCGGTTCCCACTCTGGAATGTATAGTTCGTAACGATGAGGCTCTATGCCTATTGTCACTGCATCCCCGGTAAGGGGGTGCAGAGGCGTCGCGGGAGTAGGTCCCGGATTGCGAACCAAACTCGGATCCAACAAGGCAGTAGCAGACATAATCTCGCCGAGCTCTATTACCTCAGGCTCCCCGGGTACAATCTCTATCATCCAAGAGTCTCCGTCTTGGTTGACAGTCACTTCCAAATTATCTCGATCCAAAGTTAGAGAGAGCAGCCATACACCACCGCCTGTCGAGTAACCATCAATATCGAGTAAGAAATAAGTACTTACACCGTTAATGTATTGATAAATTGGGTCTCGTTGCTCGGATATTACCATCTCGACTTTACGAGGACTCACTCGAGGAAACATCTCGATACTCGCGCCGGGATTTAACTCCATATATACGTTGCCGTAATCAGGGCTTGGCTGTGCCTGAACATCGTTTAAAATGAAAGACGACATGAACAAAACTGAAAACACGATCAAGACGCTATTGAGACTAGACCATAGTGTAGGCAACATTTTTGAACGCGAACTCAACACAGCAATCACATCCTAAACATCAGACCGGCACCACCACGCCAAGCCGATAAGTCAAACCCAACCTGACCAAACTGCCACCTTCGCCCCATCCAAAACTCTACATCAACACCTCTAATAGCGCTCTGGTTTCCTGGAGCCAATGATGGTTGCACAAGGTTAGTCTCAAAACGAAGACCTAGTCGTGTGTCCATACCGATCTTAACTCCGTCTGTAGTCACTAACCCTGTGTCTAAACGCACGGAATGCTCTTCAGTAAAAACGGTGACCGACGGACCCACACCAAAGAAAAGCTCTCCAGCTT
>CAWVYO010000271.1:0-4588 GCA_963934385.1 uncultured bacterium | reverse complement strand
GACGTGAAGGTCAGCGCTAATCCAACCAGAGGTGTCTATAGCGCGGACTACCTGCAGATCTACGTGAGTCTCGCCTCCGATGGCGACTGAGAAATTCACGGCGTCCAAATCGTACTCAAGCCCTCGAGTAGCGTAGGCGATATAATCACCGGGGGGTAGGTGAGTATCCGCGTTGCCGTAAGGCGCAAAAAGTACGACCTCGGGGTCACCCGATATATATGAGTCACCGAGTATGGGATCTCTAAGCGCAGGTCTGTCGTCAGTTGGTATCACCGTTACCTTTCCTGGTAGCTCCATCCCAGTCTCGTCTCTAATCGTGAACGATACACCTCCGGCCTGACCACCAATCAAGACTACCTCTAAGGATTCGCCCTCGTCTATTTGGATTGGGACCCGCCCAGATGTTTCACGACCCTCCTGGTGTACTACTAGGTCCCAATTACCTACCGGGATTGCCCCTCCGAATGATCCGTCGTGATCGTTGTCGTCCAGAGAAACATCCGTGATCCAGTCCATGTATGGTGCGCTCTCGCCTTCCGCGTAGACAAATACATGGGCGCCACTAAGTGGTTCCGCGGTGATATCTTCAACAACAAACCCAGAGACAGTACCAAACGGCTCTGACTTCGCCCTAAGGAAACCCTCTAGTACCGACCCAATATCGCCCTGACCAATTGAGAAGTATCGCTCGTATGTATAGCTATCACCAATCTGTGGCTCTTCGTAGGTTAGCCCCCCAAAGGCTACCGTTTGAGAGGAGGCAAACAGAGGTATAGCAAATATCCCAGAAGCGGGGGAGAGACCGTAAGAGACACCATTGGCAATTCCGCCAAGAAAATCCGGATTGAAGGGATCGGTGAAGAGGTTGCGATCGCTATTTGCGGCTTCATAGACTGCGCCGGTTTCGTCGTATCCAATGTTAGGCATAAAAGCATCGACTGAGCCACCTTGCTGGTAGAAGTCTCCCATAGAGATACCTCCACCCAAGGCACTGTCTACCACAGAGGCACCAGGAACAACCTCGTCAACAAGCTCAGAATCCAAATCGGCGACTCCAGACTCGAAAGCGGGGATAACGGTCACAGTGGTGCTCATGGTCAGCCAACTCTCCCCAGGCGCCAATGTGTAATCCGTAACAAACGCCACATTGGGTTCATTTGCAGGAGTAAGCGCTCTAAGAGGCGTCAGTATATTAAGATACGGGGTACCAGTCCCTCGGACTCGTAATATCGCCTCTCCGTCTGGTCCTTCCAGCATTTCGAACTGGCTCTCCATGTCCACTCGTGAAACGTCCAGATTAACGGTGGGGTTTAGCTCAGCAAAATGATCGTTTCCGTGCCCATTAGCCCAGCGTGCACCTGTACGACGCAGGTCCGCATCCAGTATAGAGCCCCCAAAGAGACCGGGTCCAAACGATGCCCTGGGTCCTAATACTACAACCCTAATTTTATCATTTTCGATAATGTAATCACCAACGCGCCCTTGAGCCTTGGGACCGCCTATCCCTTCGTCCAATCGGCTCATGACGTGAACGTCGGCCCATGGGGTTGGTTCTTGAATACATGCTAACAATACAAACAAAGTTGAAATCATCTGTTATGTTAGCCACCAACCAGGGAGCAGTCCATGATTTCATTGTTTCTTATTTTTAACCCGGCGATTCAGGCTTCAGAACTCGAGCCCACTATGCTCACGCAGGTGTGGACTACGGTGTTCGATCAAGATGTCGATGAACAAGCTGATTCGGCCTCTTGGGGAGATCCAGAGGACGATCCAGGATTCAAGATTCGGCGCGCTAGAATCGGGTTTGTGGGGGAAGACGGTGATTTTTCATACGGGGTGTTAGTCGGAATGAGTTCTGGCTTTGACTCCATCTCCACCTCAGAGGGTGACGTAGAATTGGTTGACGCCTATGGCGGATGGCAGCTGTCGCCAACTATGTCTCTATTGGCTGGTGTTCAGAAGGTTCCCTACTCAAGAGAGCAATTGCTATCGGCGGGTGAGTTGGTCTTTCAAGATCGTTCTGTCGCAGCGACACACATCGCACCGGGAAGAGATGTCGGTGTAATGCTGGATGCAAACGCTTTTGATGGACACATCCAATTAGGTGTTTTTAACGGAAACGACTCAGTTTTAGGGGACGACAATGCTGGTTTCCTGTTTGCTGGGCGAGCTTCTTACACAATTGGAGGGGAAGAGCCCACTTCGACTTGGGGAGTAACCGACGGTTTTCTCTGGAGTACAGGGAGTAATGTGGTTCTAAACCAAGGTACATCTACCGATGAACTAAGCCTTGGGGCAGATCTATTGTTGAGGACTGGGGGATTATCCGTTCTCGCGGAAGGGCACTATTCCACTATCACACCGACTAGCACTGATATCTCCGCTCCAGAAGTATTTTCGGGAACCACAAGGGTAGGCGGCATGCTTCAGATTGGATACACCCAAGGGCTGTTAGAGCCAGCGCTGAGAGTAGAGTATTTCGATGACAACTCTGCTGCGGACGACAATGGTGATATCGCTATCATTATGGGGGGCGTTACGGCCCACTTGTCAGACGATAAGGTCCGTGCCGGGGTAGGGTTTGTTCACCGTGAGGAGCTAGGCGGTGAAGCTATGACTAACGATACCGCGAGGTTTTGGTTTCAGTTCATGCAGTAGTCTAAATGAAGAGCATATTCAGATGGTTCAAGTTTTTAGCTGCGGTAGTGTGGCTCTGTATAAATTCGAGTAAGACGGCTGTCGCACATCCAGAGGAGCCCTCGGAGGTCAGTATATCCTACGCAAATAATACGGAAGCATTCGAGGCTGGACCGCGAGAAGCTACGGTTCACTGTATCTTAGTCCATGGGTTCGCTGGGTCACCCCTAGACTTCTCAGAACTGCCCACTCGCCTAGGTGACGCTGGTGTCAGGGTAAGCGTATTGCGTCTGCCCCATCATGGAGGTACCTCCTCTTCACTCTCCCAAGCCACAGCCGGGGAACTCATTGCCGCGGTAGATCGTGCAGTCTTAGAATCCAAGTCGGAATTTGACACTACTGTGGTTGTCGGGTTCTCCATGGGTGGGTCTATATCTACTATTGTAGCCAGCTCCAGGCATGTGGATAAGCTGGTATTGATCGCCCCGTTTTTTGAAGTCACACATCGTTGGTATTTTGGGCTAAGAGCTGAAACTTGGAATGCAGCCATTGGTTTCTTGATCCCATATTTGCCAAAGACGAGCCGCTCAGTCCAGGTCAACAGACGTGAAGCTGTACCCCATCTGTTTTCAAATAGTTGGTTACCCACATCTGCTATCTCTACCTTGGTGGAGTTGGGGCAAGAAGCTGGCGATCCCAACACTCTAAGCCGTATAGGGTCTGACGTCTTAGTGTTGCATTCACCTAAGGACATGGCGGCTTCTCAGATCGCCTCGTTACGAAATTTCAACCTACTTGGCACTGAACGGCGCAGGTACATAGAGATGCCGAACCGAAACAATCACCATCTATTAAGTGATTGGGATCGGGAAATGGCATACGATCACATCTTGGATTTCATTTTGGGTCAATAACGAGGCAGAGACCATAGATAATGGTAAGAAGCCACAGCCACTGTATCTGGGGCGTTCCACGGGTTATTCCGACTCTTCCGGGGAACTCGGGTATTCCCGTCTGAATCTTTGTAAGGAAAGATTGCACCTAGCCCCTATTGTTGAGAACATATCTATCCGTATAGTACGAGTGTAACCACTGACTGAAAGAGGAGGCATCGGAGACACAATGACTATTTTAGGAATACCAGGCGCCTCCGATCCAAGCTTCCGAACCACAGACCGAATTTTCGTGAGTTTAGACCAACTCGTGTCTGATGTGGTCGGCAATTTACAGATGGGAGAGCTAGACCTTAGCCTCCACGTCGCGAAGTGCGTGATTCAGCTTACTAGGAGAAGGCTTTCGCAAAGCTCCGACGTGACACTAGAGAGTTTATCGGTGGACGTCAGAAGAGATCTAAGAACCCACCGGGTGATGCTGACAGAACCTCAGGTAAAGCTTATACTGAGCACGTATGGGGATGTTTTCTCCACACTTGATATTGCCGAGGTGGTCAACCGTCAGTCGGCATAGAGCCCGCCCGATAGCGCTACTTAGACAGGAGATCTCTACAGAGTCCATCAAGTTTGGTTGAAAACTGAGCGGCTCGGTCCGGACCAACGTTAGTTTCGGGCAGTAAAGAAACTCTTTCGGCCCAGCTTTCGATAGTCTGACCGAGATCTTCAATATCTAAAACGACCAACACCCTTTCTCGCATCTTTTCTGCAAACCTGCACTGATGGTCGTCGACGTGTTCCCCAAATTTTGATTGTCTAGGAACAACTATAGGCACCTTTCCATGCGCCATAGCCTGCATTATCGAGGCTGGTCCACCATGCGTGATAATCACATTAGCCTCAGCCATAAGCGACTGTAGCTCCTCAAAGGGGAGCTGGTCGAAACACTCCACGGCAGGTGCATCAGCATCACAGTAACCAGACTGAACCACGACACGCTCTGTGATAGCGCCAACCTCTACCAGTCTATTTAATTCAACAAGGAGCCGATTAAATTG
>CAWVYO010000270.1:0-4589 GCA_963934385.1 uncultured bacterium | reverse complement strand
CGTACCCACCAGTCACAACGTCGGTGCTAGCCCAATCAAGCCAATCGAGACCCTCGTACTCACCAGCGTTACCGTGTTGCCCATTTGAGATAAATGGATGGTGACCAAAGGCTATCTTCCAGTCAGCACTCGACGAGGCCAATGCTTGCGGCAACCAAGCAGCTTGATCTTGCCCTGTCCCAAACCACGGATCCCACATTAATGCGTTTGTATCCAAGCCAAAGAAATCTACGTGGTCATTAGAGAAGGTGTAGTACTCAGACGGCATCATCCACTTTGTAGATAGAGTCGCGTAGTCCAGATAGTATTGGGCTTTATCAAACTCATAACCCGCACCGCAGGATCCGAATAAACATCCACCGTAGTCGTGATTGCCCAAGACTACGTAGAACGGAAAGTCCAAATCGGCGTATGGTTGTTCGAATTTAGTCTCGAACTGTTCGTCTGAGACACTGTCTACGCCTTCATCATAGAAATTGTCTCCAAGATATAAGGCAAAGTCGCAGCCTGCCTCAGAGTCTGTCTTTTGCTCGCAAAGCGCCAACACAGCCTGAGCGTTGTCATATTGGTCGGTCGATCCTGTTCCACCGTCTCCAAACGCTATAAAACGGACAATATCGGGAACAGGTGGCGTACCAGTATCGACAGTTTGTGTCTCACTTGTTTCTGTTTCCGTTGTATCCGTAGTAGCCGTGTCGGTAACAACACCTGTTCCTACGACCGCGGTGTCGTCTACAGCTCCTTTGTCGCAAGCTAAACTAAAACTCCCCACAACTAATAGGCTCACAACAGAACGAGACATCAGGTTTTCAACACAGTTGACCATGAAATAACCACCTTTTTCGGCGATATAACCTACTTATGGGCACTAAGGCATATTGTGTTTAACCGTTTATAGAGCACTCACAGCTAGGTTCAACGAGGGTACGATGGTATATACAATACGCAGTGGGCTAAATAACGGTCTACAGCTACTTTGTTGAAGCCCCATGGTTAAACCACATTCAAAATCATTCAATATGGTCAAGATAGAGCCTAGCTATCAAAAACAACACTCCTTCATAAAGCGGGACTATATGCTAAATCAGCATGCCTATTCGACAACAGGAAAGCTAGTTCTAGCGATGACAATACTTACCATATCAGGTTGTAGTGAAGTTGACTCTCACCACGATACGGGTACCCATCACGACTCAGATGATCACCACAATCAAGGTGTATTTGGGGATTATGGCTCACTGTCTTTTGTCACAACTGTGGACACAAGTGTCCAGATTTTAGAGGCCTCAACGACTTCTGTGATCTTTACCATTTCTCACTGCGACGGCACAGAGGACTCAGTCACCTCAACGGGTGCGATTGATATGACGACCTACAATACAACAGAAACCCCTCCTGGTGGGGTCTGTTTGTTCCACATTGAGCTTCAAGAGCTATCTTTGTCTGGGGAGTGGTTGGACGGTGGTGGGTTCAACTTTGAAGCTCCCATGGTAACCACAGAGCTGTGGGCAACGATGCCTTTTTACACCGATGACATCTCTATTGTCTTTGAATTAGGGGGCGACATTTGGCCCACTGCAGAAGAACTCTTAATGATTGAAGGTAGCAACGAAACACTGGAGGCTAACACCCCCAGCTATGAAACCATGCTCGCTGCCATCGAAAACAATTCTGTCCTCTACAGAGACCTAAATGATGATGGCGCACTCTCAGAAGACGATATCAGCAAAAGCCCACTAGCAATGGCATTTGAAGACACTGAAACTACGACTTACTGAATAGGCTTACAAACAAAAAATAGTGGCTCGTTGTTTGCTGGATCGCGCCTAATTATGGACTATTATGCGGGTGTGGGGATTCTTACTATACAGTGAACCAACGGACAGTTTCACTTTATGCAGCGTTAGCGTCAAAAGCCCCGCATACTCCTCTAGAGCCGCGATGGTGGTACCCTGCTAACCAAAGGAGTTGATATCCTGCGACACATATTCAAAATTTCACTTTTTATCGCTGCATTAGTGATTACAATAGCTACACAAAGAGCCGTAGCGACAGCTACACCTGATGGAGATGAAATGTCGATTGACAGATGGAACCCGCTTACCCCAGAAGAGCGTCGCATTATTGAAGGTGGTGGTACCGAGAGAGCATTCTCGGGTGAGTTTGTAGATCACCATGTAGACGGAACATACACCTGCGCTAAGTGCGGCTCTCCGCTATTTACTTCCGGTACCAAGTTTGAGTCTGGTAGCGGCTGGCCGAGCTTCGACAACCCCATACCCGGAGCTATCTTGGAGATTCCAGACTCCGATGGTAGACGGACTGAGATCCAGTGCGCTCGATGCTCTGGTCACCTAGGGCACGTGTTCCGAGGTGAGATGATGACACCACAAAACACTCGCCACTGTGTGAACTCTGCCTCTCTAGATTTCGCCCCGGTCACCCTTAGTACCGCCTACTTCGCAGGTGGTTGTTTCTGGGGGGTAGAGCACCTTCTACAAGAGATGGGAGGCGTCATAACCGTAGAGTCTGGCTACATGGCGGGAAACACTGACAACCCCACCTACGAGCAGATATGCACTGGTACTACCGGTCACACCGAGGCCGTAAAGGTCACATTTGACCCTACTGTCATCACGTATAGAGCTCTCGCTAAAAGGTTTTTCGAGATCCACGATCCTACGCAGTTAAACAGGCAAGGTCCCGACATAGGGGGACAGTACCGTTCAGGAATATACACAAACAGCGACGAAGAGCGAGCTGTGGTGGATGAACTCATCGCCCTATTGACTGCTCGCGACTTCAATGTTGTAACTGAAGTTGAGCCCGCTGGGCTCTTCTGGCCAGCCGAAGAGTACCATCAGGATTACTATGAACGCACAGGAAGAGCCCCATACTGCCACGCTCCCGTAAACAGGTTTGGGGACGCTGAGTGAAGGTAACTATTTCGATCTTGGCAGCTGTTGTACTATCTGGCTGTTACAGCAATGAAAAGCTGTGCGCTGAGGCTGCTGACTACCCGGCTACGGCCACAATAGGTACTGGCTACAGCGAATTCGAACTCTTTGACGAGGGGCAGCTACTAGATCCTTCTTACGGCTTACAGGGCGGACAGCATATTTGGGGAGCCGTACAAGTCACTGGACTATTGCCCGGGGACGGAGAGATGGTGAATAACTCAACTAACGACGGAGGAGGCGGAACCACAAGCGCTGAAGGGCACGACCCGCTATCTGTAGAGTTTGATGTAAGCTTCCCAGACGATATACTTCCGTCTTATTCTATCCTCTTCACCGACTTCTTTACGGGTGACGTAGAGATATCTGAGAGCGCTGGTCACACCGTGTTCATAGACCTCTGGGAAATCGCACACGCTTACCCTGAAGAGGAATCTTTACCCATAGAAATGGCTGTGACCGTTGAGGATGCCTGCGGGACGGTAGTCTCAGACAGCAGGATCTTCACCTTAGACGTAACGGATCCTTATTATTACTACTAGTGGAGTAGACACAGCGACACCTAACCATCTAGAAGTGAGAGAAAATGAAGACAACAGAAGCCTTCTTAACAGCATCTATTTCAGCGACGAATGGGTATCAAAACCTCTCTACATCGACACTACTCTCGAATCCCCAATGGGGGATAGAGGTCTAGTGTGACGATGCAACGCCATTTCTTCGGGGCATTTTTTACTCTTGTAATCGCCGTTGCCCTTCCCTCTGTCGCCAACTCTGGTGAACTTGCTGGCGTTACTATGCCAGGCGAGGTCCAGTCAGATGATCAGACCCTCATCCTAAACGGGATGGGGCTGCGCGAGCTTATATTTTTAGACGTATATGTTGGAGGTCTGTACCTACCAACTAGGACGACCTCCTCTACGGTGGCAATAAATTCCGATGTGCGCAAGCGTATCGTTATGCACTTCGTGATCAGGAAAGTGCCCAAAGATCGAATGGTTGAATCTTTTCGAGAGAGCCTCGAAGCCAATTCTGGAATTGAACAATTTAGTGAAAGACTAGACACACTCTACGATGCCATTGAAGCCTGCCATTCAAACGATACTGTCACTCTAGACTACGTTCCCGGGACCGGGATTACACTATACAAGAACAATAATCCACTAGTAACAATCCCAGGCGCAGACTTTATGCGAGCTATCTGGGGAGTGTTTATTGGGGAAAACCCACCAACTGAGGCGCTACGTAATGGGATGCTTGGATTACAATAAAGAGAAATTTCTAGGAGGGCTGACGGCTCTGGCTACTATCTTATTAATTACTGCCTGTGGTGGTGATGACGAGCAAGTCATACGAGTCATCTCACAGCCAACCGAAGCTGGCGACTATTTTGACACCCATTTTCCGTCTAATGATCTTCTAGGCGCCGATGGCACCCCAGACCTAGCGGGATTCCCAACGTCACCTCACCAGCTATCAGAGCCCGTTGTCTCTTGGTGGATAGCGGAGCTCTCGCGACTAAGTGCTGGGTTTGGGCTCATGACAGCCAGTTACTTTAGGTTTGACGGTCCGCTTACGCCACCAACAACCACACAAGGTCTAAATAGCGACCCCGTGATTATCATTGACAGC
>CAWVYO010000269.1:0-4592 GCA_963934385.1 uncultured bacterium | reverse complement strand
CCGTCCGGCGCCCCACGTGTTTAGCAAATTCGGAGGAGTCCTGTTCGAACAACCAAAGGTCGTCGACCGCGTGCCAAGCAACTCCTAAATGTCGACCGTATCTTCCCAAAGCCCCAACAGCTGCGCGATCTCCGCGACCAATGTGACCACCCGATCTGGAACAGAACGAATAGAGCGCTCCCGCATGACTCTCGGCGTATTCAATATAATCCTCTTGAGTAGCGTCTCGATCTCGTAGCTCTTCCGAGAGAATCTGCCCCTCCGAGAGTTCTCTCATTGTCTCAACAACTTCTCCCAACACCTCTGGAGCTGGAACTGAACGGGCCAACTCCAACGCTCTCAGGGTAAGGTGATTACCGCCCAACCAGTGCGCTGCCCCTCCGAGTAATCGTCTTGCTACTCGCCGCCGTCTACCCTCGTGACGACCAATAGCGGTGTCGTGGATCAAAACTGCCAAGTGTAAGAACTCCGCTACCTGGGCTACATCTTTCGACTCTGCAGCGCTCCCACCAGCTGCCTTCGCCGACAAAGCAACTAGCAGTGTCCTAAGTCTGGGAACCGCAGGCGACAGGTGACTCTCAGGATTAAATTCCCCCGAAGGGAAAGCCTTAATATCAGCCATGTCAGAGAGGCTTTTGTCCACCTCGATCTGGTGAGCCTCGATCTCATCAACTGCAGCTTGTAAGTCTGGATCCTCAGATCTAAAGAATTTACCAAGCGTACCTCTCAAACGTGAGCGTTTGTGCCGTTCACTAGGTGCCTTAGTCACTATACGTCAAAATAAGACAGAGGCTTAGTAGCCATCTGTCTCTTTCCAGATGACACGGTTCGCTATTGCCATGCTAATAATGCCAACAACTACTAGAGCTAGACCAATCTGACCCGTAGTTGTGATCCCCCATTGGTCCAACCCGCTAAATCCTGTCTCTGAAAAAGATGTAGACATGTTATTTGTGCTGGTCTTGGATTCAAAGCCAAAAACCATGGTCATAAAGCCAGAGCCAGTTAGGATTCCACCAACAGTTATAAGCAAGTTGTTCATTAAATCTCTCCGTTGCTGGTCTTTATCCCAAATAAGTTAGGACAGCAAGGTTACTCACGAACCATCTTCACACAGTTTTCATTACATTATTCATGCACATCCATAAACAGACAGTTCTACTTGGCTCATTGGGCAGGCGCCCATTTAGTGGCGAGTTCTACCTTCGCATTGAATTATCAATGCTCAATGTAGAGATAATTGGTCGTGTAGGAGCATCACTGCGCCCTGAGGAGTCTTGGGAAGCCCACCTAACCATACGTGAGGCATTAAAAATGGTAAGCGGTGATACTCCTCTCACCGCAACGCGTTCGGTGTGGGATAATTTACTGGCAATACCTAGACGTGATTTTGGACCAAATCTAGGCGGAGACCTCTCCATGATGGTCGTAGCTCGAACTGGGGCTATCGGGGCCCTCTCTGCCATTGGGCTAAAGAGTATCTGGAGCCTATCTGCCGATGACCGTACCGACTTGATTGTTGGACCCGACATGCCACAGGTGAACACGGTAGGCATCCCAACCCTTCCTCCTAAGGCACTTGAATTCGAAGACTCAGACACCGTTTTTGTTGGCTCAGTTCTTTCGACTAATGAGCCTAGTCCAAGTGAAGTAGCCTCACTTATCCCAGGTAATGATGCGAGGTTATTGGGATGAATAAGCTCTATGAAGGCGACTTCAGCGGTATAAACATGCCAAAAGATCTACCTATTTTGATTGACGCCGTAAAGGCAGGGTTGTCCGACAATGTAGATCTATCCACTCTTTATTCTGCACTCGCCACTGAACACCCCATAGCCCTATGTGAGCTCTGTGTAGGCCCCAGAGCTATGCGTGGGTCTGAAGCAGTAAAACAAGCCTTGAGGTTTGCTACAGCCCTAGAGGACTCAATGCAGCCAAAGGCCTTATACCGGCGACTAGTAGAGCTAAGCACCACTAACGAAGACTCTCCTGATGTAGAGACTGCCCTAGCGGTGTTAGATGAAGCCTCAAAGCGACACCCAGGTGCTAGCTGGGTACTACCATTGTGCGATAAATTTGAAGCTATTCCTGGAGAGGCCCACCTAACAAACTCTATAGGTTCAGGATCATTCGAGGCTGTTTGTTGGGCTCACGCCAAGGCGGGTCACATGAAAGCGCTGCACATGCTCTCGAGCCAAGGACATATAGAGTGCGCCGCTGCTATATTATCTACAGGTCGTGAAGATTTAGCAATTAAGGCCGCAGGGGCCGTTATCAACCATAGCTGGGAGGCCCCAGTCGTACCTTGGTTTACTGCAATATCTGGCCCAAAAGCAGACCAAATTCTTCTGAAGCTGATACCATACATTCGCAGCGGACAGGCAGCGCGAGCTATGCACGCCCAATCAGAGCCTCTCCCAAATACATACAAACTGCTTTCATTAGTGCTACCGGGACTTAAATGAGTCAATCCAAAAAACAATTTATCTGTACCGTATGCTCTGGATCTTGTGGTGTTCTCGTGTCCAATACCGACAAAGAACTCACCCTTTCGGGTGATCCAAACTGCCCTATAAGTGCGGGATACTCCTGTGAGCACGGTCTTAATAGCCTGAGGTCCTCCAACTCCGACAGCAGAATAAAGACCCCCTTAAAACGCGTGGGTTCTGGCTGGCAAGAGATCACCTGGAACGAGGTCTATAAAGAGATCGGCTCCCAACTGAAGTCCTCTATTAAAAGTAACGGCCCCGAGTCATTTGGCGTTCTTGCTGGAACACCCCTCGGGACCAATCATGCGGCTGCTATTGGAGCGGCATGCCTCGCTATAGGTGCTGGTACCCCACACCTCTTTTCAAACCTCTCGGCTCATGGAGGTCCTCTACTAATAGCAGCTGAAAAGATGCTCGGGTGGCCTGTTCCACTACAGGCTGATCCAGGTCGAGCCCATGTCACCGTTATTATCGGTGACTGTGAACAAGACACTGAAGGTTGGGGTCCTCTGCAGAGGGGGCGTGTTCACCTTCAAGCCATGCGTCATATCCAAAAAAGCCGAAGAAGCGCAAAGCTTTTCACAGTCGGCTCCAAGTCTACAAAGCTTTCTGAGGAAGCCAAACAACACATTATGATAAACCCTGGCACCGAGGTGTTTTTCTTACTGGGTATGTGCAACATCATCACTACAAGTCAGTGGACTGACGATCAATACGTTGGAGATTACTGCATCAATTTTGACAAGGCTAAGGATTGGCTAGAGAGGTGGACACCTCAGGTTGTATCTGAAATATGTGGTGTCACCACACAAGAGCTATCAGCAGTAAGCATGGCTTTCTCAAGGGCACCTATGGCATGTGTCGTTAGAAGCCAAGCTCTTCTCAGAGGTCCTCACCCCACCGTAGCTGCTTGGGCATGGCATTTAATCCACGCGCTAACCGCAAACCTCTTACGCCCCGGCGGTGCCTACGAAGCAGTGGGTCCTATTGACCTGCAACCCATCATAGCTTCGTTCCCTGCAGAAAATGCTCCAGAAACCGCTAATTGCGGTGCTATGAAGACGCTTCTTCAGACACCTGCTACAACCATTCCCGACACAGATCTGAAAACAATGATCATAGTTGGCTCTGATCCAGTAGGCTCCCTTCCTAGCCCAGATGCAGTCGAAGCAAAGCTAAAACAGCTAGACACCCTAATCTGCATAGAGCACCGACATACTGCAACAACGGCATTGGCGAACTATATTTTACCCGCCACAAACTTATGGGAACGCGATGCATTCAGGCTATTTGATGGCCCTGTGCTGCCTTTCGCGTCGCTAAACATCAGATCAAAAGTGATCGAAAAACAGGGTGACCAGCGGGACGACGAAGAGATAATACAGCAACTATTCGAAACCCTGCCAAAACCTTGGCGCTCAAACCCGTGGGGGGGGCACCTATTGTTACTGGCAAGGTGGCTACAAAAAGGCAATATTGGCAAGGCCACAGACAAAATAATAAAATGGGTAACGAACACCGACGCCAAGTCTATTTTAGAAAAGCCCAACGGACTCGAACAAGGTGAATGCAACAGAGGCCGACTACGAGTAACCACTGAGAATGAAAAAATAAACTTGGCTCCAATTGAGTTTATTGACGGAATTAACAAGCTCTCACCTCCCGAGAATGGTGAGGGTGCGCTCTTTGTTATTACAACCTCAGGTAAAGGCAATGACGACATAGGGCTACATCCAGACCTCAAATTCAAAGCTGGAGCCAAAGTAGTTGTCTCAACCGCTCACGGTGAAGTAACTGGACTTGTACGCCTAGATGAAACACTGCACCCCAAGGCAGTACAGATAAACTGGGAAAGCGCCTTAAAGACGAACAGTCTAGTAAGCCACCTAACTAGGGATGAGATCAGCGGCGCCGTAGTGCTAACTGGTTTCCAGTGCTCCATTGCGAAGCTCCCGGCGAAGAAGACGGCTGTAAAGAAGACGGCTGCGAAGAAGACAGCTGTAAAGAAGACGGCTGCGAAGAAGACGGCTGCGAAGAAGACGGCTGTAAAGAAGACGGCTGTAAAGAAGACGGCTGTAAAGAAGACGGCTGTAAAGAAGACGG
>CAWVYO010000268.1:0-4617 GCA_963934385.1 uncultured bacterium | reverse complement strand
AGGCGGGATACTAATGTCAAGTAGACTACAAGTGCTGCGCCACTCTTGATGATCAATTTCTACGCCGAGCACGGCAGCAACTTCTGCAGCTTTGGAGTTTGGAATTTTTTCTAGCGCCTCGTCTAAGCGTCTAGTCCAAACAGATTCCCAGCTCCTAGGAATGGGGGGGAGGTGGCCCTCTGGAATTGAGAAGCCAGTCGGACCGTGTTTGAGTAGTCCTTTCTCTACCCATTCCCCGACTAGCTGTACGGCGAAGTGGGGGTTCCCACCTGTTTTGGCCTCGACCATCGCGGCTAAGTTGGCGTCTAGTCCCAGCATCTCCTGAACGAGGTGCCTCCGGTGCTCTATCGCTAAAGCTGCGATGTTTAGAGTGTTTACGTCAGATCTTTTGACGAGCCTCTGCATACTGGAGCGACACTCTGGCGGTACCCCCTCTGGGCTCATTGTTATCATCATTAGAACTGGTACTGGTGTGCGCTCTTGCGCATTCAAGATGTATTCAGCGAATTTTAATGCTGGCTCTGACAAGTGTGCGTCATCGAGAATCATTACAATAGGTCTGATCCTACACTGTGCCTCAATGAAAAATCGTATCGCCGCAAAACGTTCACTTTCACTGTTAAAGTGAGACATGAATTCTTTTGTCTCGTTCTTAAATGGTGCTAGCACCTCGTTGATCTTTTCTATCTCCTTAGGGTTAGTCGCCCCTAAGGAGTACATGTGGCTTGATACTCTGGCGATGGAGTTAGCTCTGTCACAACCCTCAGCCCTTAGGAAGCGTTTTAACATTGGTGCTAGACCAAAGTTTGCTCCCTGAGATTCTGAAAAATGGGCGCGTATGTTTGATGATGCTCCAACTTCATGAGCCCTCTGGGCTAGCCATATCGCGAGTCTAGATTTACCACTTCCTTCCGTGCCACTAATTACTATAGATCTGGATTTTTGCTCGGAAACACAAAGGTTTAGTTCGCGCCAAAGTTCGTCCTGTTCTGCCTCTCGTCCCACTATTGGTAGGAATTTCATGCCAAAAAGTCCTAACCCGGTGCCTAGAAGGGTTGGGGTTCTAAGTGGCTCTTCGGTGGTGCGCCAATCGGTAGGTATAGGCGGTCTGATAGGTCGAAAAGCGACATGTGCATCTGGTCGCAGTATTGGCATAGGTAGAGGTGAGGGCCCACTGGAGCCACCTGACTTTTCAATAACCTTTGTTTGGGTCTGTTCGGATAGCGGAACAGAAAGGTTGCTAATCGTTATTATTATGCTCGCCGCCGAAGGCTCTTCATCGACAGAGACCATTGTAGGTTTCTCTTGTTGGTTTGGTGAGAGCTGTAGTCTAAGCCCTCTACCGCTGTTCTCGTCGACTAGCTGTCTTAGCCCCCATGCTGCGTCCGCTGCCCTAGTGTACCGGGACAGGTAGTTCTTCTCAAGTAGTCTTGAGACCCAGTCGTTAAACCCATCTGGTACAGCGCACTTGTGTGAAAGTAGGGGGACGGGCGAGTTGAGCTGGGCAGTTAGGGTCTGGTCTGGTGGGAGCCCATAAAAAGGAGGGCGACCTGTCGTTAGTGCTACGGCCAAACACCCAAGGGCGTAGAGGTCGGTCCAAGGTCCAATGTTTCTCTCGATCCCAGTGACCTGCTCGGGAGCCATGTACCCTGGGGTTCCCATTGTAGTTCTGTGCTCTTCGTCACCACCTTCAAAGGCTGATGCTAACCCGAAGTCTGTTAGTTTAATTCCCCCGCTTTTTCGCATTAGGAGGATATTTGATGGCTTAATATCCTTGTGTACGATCCCTCTTGCGTGAGCGTGGGCCAGCCCGTCCAGCAGGCGTAGAAGAATTCTCCACACTTGGCTCCACTCTAGTTTTCCTCGAAGAGGTCGTAAGCTACCACCAACCGCTAGCTGCATGGCCAAATAGGGGCTTCCGGCGATGAGTTGACCGTCGGTTTCCTCTTCAACTACCGGCGTTATTATTCCTTGGTCATAGACCTGAATAATGGTGGGGTGATCCAGTGAAGCTGAAGCCTTCACCTCATTTTGAAAACACGATAAAAATAATGGGTCAGTACTACCTATGGCTGTCAGGACCTTGATAGCGACTGGGATATTCTGTGCAACGTGTCTTCCCTGCCACACCTCGCCCATGCCACCTCTACCTATGACCTGCTCTAAAACGAACGGTCCAAGAGGTATTCCGTAAATGTTCTCTGGTTTTGGTGCCACAGAAGGAGTTTAACTCATAGATTTCGTGTTAGGTGCGAAACAAAGATAAATCATGGAGTGAAAATGCGTTTTTTATTGGTAACACTGCTCGCTATGTCTACCGGCTGCTACAATTACAATTCATTTCAGAATGATCTTATAGATGTGACATGTGAATGGTACGAAGAGTGCGGTGTGCTTGATTTCGTGGGAGACACGCTGGATGAGTGCATAATAACGGCCGAAGCAGATTTAAATCCTGATGCGGAATGCTACGAATTCAATAAGGATGCAGCTAAAGAGTGCATTTCTCAAATGGAAGACATTGAGTGTAGCCTTTCTGGGGCTGTGGGCTCTATAGATATTTGCTCAGAAGTGTGCGACTAAGTTTTTCTGCCTCGTGCAGGGAATACATCAGCTACTGTGGAGTGAACCTCTCGCCTGAGGTTGAATATCTCTGCTGCGTTACCTCTCGAAGGAAATACTCGGTTGGTCAACAAGGCTACCGAAACCTCTCTGTCTAGGTCTATCCACAGGGAGCACCCAGTAAATCCAAGGTGCCCAATAGCGCCTTTGGGGCCGGCGCCAAATTTATCGCCCACAGAGCTGTTCGGTGGTGTCGGTAGATCAAAACCTAGAGTTCTCTTTGGACCAGAGGGTCCTAAGTCTTCCGAGCAAAGACGTTGAAGGGTCAGCCCCACTGGAGGAACTTCAGCCAAGTTCAACATGTTGTGGAGCCAGTCCCCGTACTTGGCTACGTCGTAGGCTGTAGAGAATAGCCCTGCATGGCCAGCAACCCCACCCAGTGCATAGGCGTTGTCGTCGTCGACTGTTCCGGGGGATTCAGGGGTGGGTGACCTGTTTGCATGAGGAAACATTCCCTCTTGCCCCACTGCAGGTGGTCTAGGTCTCACGAGTCCAGTTGGAGCAATGTACCCATCTCTCGCAGAGGGTATGGGGCGGAAGACTGTGTTGGTTAGCCCGATGTCACTCGCGACATATCTTTCAAAAAGAGATGATAGGTCACAATCTAAATGTAGAGGCTTGAAAGCCTGCTCAATAGCTCGACCCAGAACAATAAACCCCGTGTCACTGTAGCGTCGCTCTGAGCCTGGGAGGCTTATCAGTTGGCTCGATCTAATGGCCTCCCATACTTTCGACATAGAGCGCTCAAGGTGAGCACTGCAATCTGGAGATGAAAAGACGTCTGGCTCGCCCCCAGTCTCGAGCGCCGAGGCGAAGAACGGTAGCCACGCCACGAGCCCGCTGGAATGTCCGAGCAGGTGCTTAATGGTAATTTCTTCCCACTCACCGGGGCTATCCGCAAGTAGTGAAGAGATTGGTGAATCTAGATCGAACAGCCCTAAAGAGAGACCATGAGCCGCCAACGTTACCGTTGATATCACCTTAGACAAGCTTGCGATATCGAAACACATGTCACAGTCATCAGAGGAGTAAACGACTTCACCACTCTGAATAACGCAACATTGAGCTTGGTCTATTCCGGACAATCTGGCTTCAGATAGCAGCTGGTTGAGGCTATGTGAGAGGCTAGCCCCTATTACTCGTGACACTGATCACTCGGGGTGTTGCGTAACATAGAGGCCGTATGGTGCTAGGAACGAGTTTATCTCCGAAAAATAGCGCTCTTCGTTAACTCTCGCGAGGTCAGCTTTCTCGGATGCGCTTTCAAACAGCTCAATGTCAGAGCTTCTGTACGCTTGAAGCATCTCCGTGTAGGATTCCTGGCGTTGAGTCCATCCATCAACCAGATAATTGTGTGTGGCGGCTATGGTTGGGTTTGTGGTGTTGATAGTCCTCACTGCCGTCGCCAGTTGATTTGACAAGGGAATGATGTCGCTCTGTAGAGTTGATGCGGCGGCTTCGCTATCTGAACCGGCAAATAGCGCACCTGTTAGCTCAATAAAGCCAGTAGAGAGTTCTCCGTTTTGGCCCATGATGCCTCTGATCTGACTGTAATAATCGGGAACAGAGGAATCTTGCTGTCCGGAATTACAACTGATCGTTGCTTGCAAAAGCAGAGAGAACATTATTAACTTTCCGAAGTTTTCTTTTCTCATTGAGCTTTCTTTAGTCTTTTGTATGAAGTAAATATGAGTTGATTTGAGACGATAGGGTGATGTTGACTATCGCCGTATTATATGTAGATCTACACTATAAGTTATCCTACATCGGCTTTTTTGCCGTTGTTTTTCTCGGAGCTTCCTTTGCGGCTGGTAGATGATCTTTTTGTTGATGTAAAACGGAGTTGGCGCAGAGCTGCGTATTCTTCGCCCATTTGGAAGTCCGCCTTGCCAGAATCCATCATTGTGGACTTACCAGTTGATGATTCGTCATTAGGGGAAGCGGAAATCTTGGAGCGCCTCGGGGCTATTGTTCGGTGGATTGGGCCAGTAGCTG
>CAWVYO010000267.1:0-4653 GCA_963934385.1 uncultured bacterium | reverse complement strand
ACCTCTGCCTGTGTCGCCTCAAGGGCAGCAGCGTGACCCTCCTCAAGCTCGAGTACGGAGCGTGCATGCGCACCCTTTAAGACCTCGTAAGATTCCCTTTGAGAACTAAGTTCCTGTTCATACCCATCCAGCAACCCTTTTGCCTCTGCCATGCCTGACTCAGCTTGAAGCAGATCTCCCCGTAATCCTTGGAATTCAGATAATGAAGTTTCAAACCTACCAGCTTGACCTTTCCAGAGTTCTACCTCTAATAAAGCGTCATCTCGCTCAACTTTAATCTCTTCCAGAGTGCTTCGAGTTTGTTCAATTGTCTGAACCAACTGATCTCGCTGAAACTCTACATCGGCTAGAATATTGGTAACTTTCTTATTAGGTCTAACAGATCTTTTCTCTACCGAAACACTGGGCTGATCAACGGTTCTAATGACATCAATGACCACTTCTGACCGGTATTTACCACTCTCTATAGAATGCTGTCCAGACAAGATCGGAAGGACTCCACTCCTAAATGACGCCTCTGTCATGGGTGACTTCATGTAAAGGTCTGGGACAGTTTCCGAGAACATGCTCTCAATCAACATTGGGGTAGCGGGTGCACCGGCGGTAACCACAAGAGGAACATCCCTCAAAAGATTGAGTCCACGAATATCTTTCACCAATTCTAAAGCACCATGCTCGTTGCCAGCCAAAATGATTAGCCCGGGAACGCGTTTTATAGCTGCCTCTA
Organism: uncultured bacterium; assembly: GCA_963934385.1. GTDB lineage: Bacteria > Myxococcota_A > UBA796 > UBA796 > CAJQPC01 > CAWVYO01. The sequence goes on along the minus strand of CAWVYO010000267.1, from coordinate 3,926 downwards.
AAATATTCCTGTGCTCTAAGACGCGTAACTGAGCATCGGGCAGTAGTCGGCCCAGCAGGTCCTTCGCTCCGACTTTTGGCCCTAACAATATCAGTCGACGTTTCACTTTCGCTTACGACCCCATGAAAACAGAGACCGTTTCTCCGAATTATTCTTAGAATCAAACTTGGCGATCTCGGCTTGAACCCATTCATCTAATGGATGAACTTCTTCCAATGCTTTCAGAGACTCAAGTGCATCATCTAAATTTTCACTCCGAAGATGAACTTCCGCTACTCCCCGAAGCCCTCGGTAATCGGAAGGGCTAAAGACTAGCGCTAGATTAAAAAAGTCCAACGAATCATCAATACGACCTAAGCCAAAGTGTGACCGAGCGATACCAGTTAAGACAGCCGCCGAATTGGGGTTTTGTAAACGCTCTCGATCCAGCAGGGGTAGTGCTTCTTCAAAAAGACCGAGTCCAACCTTATCAAGAGCTTCCTTGAGTCGATCTGAAAGTGGGGCTGCCTCGACATGATTCAATTCGGACTTGTTTGATTGAACCTCAATAGGAACGGCACCTGGCACACAAGCCACCCTATACTTTACCCCAGACGCTAGGTTCGCGTCATACTCCTTGCGAAGCACTGAATCAGCAAGTGTTCCCCAAACATTCTTCACTCCAATTAGGAGTTTGTCGAGCTTATCAAAGCTCTCCTCGGACATTGACTGAACCATCAGGGCAGGCTTAAATTCTCTCAACATATCTTTACAAGCTAAATCAACCTCCTCTCTGGTAGCCGAAGGTTGGCTACCAATGAATCCGTAACAATCCAGCGTCACCCGTTCTTCGTAGGTCTCTGTTATGAGTCGCTCCCACTCTTCCAGACTGCGCTGGGATGAACCTTGCATCCCTAATCCACTCTCTGGCAGTTCCTCCGCACGCTCAGTCTTCGGGAGTTTAACACTCTCATTGGTTGTAATCGCGCCGTAGTTGACAAGTAGCCACAGCAACGGAAACAATGACGTCTCCTGCGAGAAATCCAGATATAGTTCCTCGACTGAAGGTTGGCGCCCCATCGACTCGCGAAACCTATCTAAAGGAAAGGATACACCTTCTAGGTCTAAGATGGCTTGCTCAAAACCCACTGAGGGAGAAAGCGGACCCTGAAACTTTGACACTTCACCCATGATCCACTCAGAGGCCCTTGTGGCGGGACGCCAGAAAGCGGACAGTAAGGATTGCGTAGAGACCAACCCATCCTGAATCCCAACACCATCCACTTTTCCTATTTTGTCATGCGGAAACAGAGAATACTCGGCGCCGTCCAAACCAAAAACAGCCACCATTGTAGCTTCAATCCTCCTCTGGTTAGTGGTGGCTAAATCTACATTTGAAAGTCGGCGTCTTCTCAACAGGGCCTCTTCGACTCTCATCTCATCGCCAGTACGCCCCTCATGTCTACTCTTACCATTTACTCGACTAATATCCCCTTTGGTCACGACCTCATCCAGCAACAATTGGTGCTCTATAGATTCAGCGGACAGATCGCTAGCCATACCGACTAATTCACCGCCAATCAACATCAGCACCCTCGAAGTATGATGATGATATATCTCCAATCTACCTGTAAATTCATCGCGCACTAGCCCACCGCAAAGGGCTATCAGTTGACCCTTTGAATACGGCCGTCTCGACCCATCAATCTCCATTGGAAATGGCTTTTTTTGGCAAAGGTACTCTCTCAAAAACTAAACTGTCAAACAACATCTCAGATGTGGTGTCACTCTTATCTATTGGCATCAATTAATACACCGAGCCCAACATTCACAGCATTACCTGATTTTATAGGTGTGACAGGAGAGAAACATAAAAACAAAATTCAAACTATTTCTTGACATGTCAACCATAAGCAACGATTTAGGCGACGAGTGACCAAGTTAACAATAATATTTACAATCTTGGAGATGTTCGATGTTTCAGTTTCAGACATGGGAAATAGAGTTCGATACAGCTGGTGAGTCATTTGAGGCCGCGATGAGTGCCATCTCGCAGCTAGGAGAAGTTTTAGGCGAAGACGGGTTCAGAGTTGACCAGCTAGCTCGAGTCAGAGGCGACCTTGTAGACGCTTTCTCGCCTCTAGCCGAAGTGCCAGAGAGCCTCCTCTTTCATCTCCGTACCGTTCCATGTAGCCCAAAAGTCTGGAGGAAATTCCAGGGTGACCTAATTGGACCACTGATCAGCGCTGGCGTCACTGTAAAGGTAATCCGACAAGCCGCGTAACCACGAAGCGCTCTATTCTATTAGTAAGTGTCGTAATAATGGGAACAGAGAGTTCATACCGTACTCGAGCATCAACTGAGTATTTGGATGAGTACGATCTGAGGCTCCTTCTATTAGGGCTGTGTGGTAAGTCATTCTATCAGAGACCGATACTCCGTCATCGTCAAAGCCCAATGATTACCTAGTCAAAGTAAATTGAATACTGTTTTGTATTCCGCCTCTGACAAACCGATCAAATCTCTCAGATGTCTGTCTAGACAATATTAAATTGGGCTCTGGTGAGATCGAGTTGACTAAAGCAACCTATTTCTGGTGAGACCTTACTGTATCTAAGACATCAGTTTCAGAAACTCTGACACCATTAACTCCTCATGCCATCAGCAATATCAGTACCAATACCCAGCTAATTCTACTCATAATCGCCCAAAAAACCTAAAATTTACGCGATTAAGTGATGCTTCGCGCCACACTCGCACCACGATGAAGCCCCACTGCCTTGCAGTGTAACGATCTTTTTTTAAGTTTTTTCACAGACCGCTCGACTGAGAGCCTGTGCTCCTAAACCACTGAAATTACGGAGAATATTATTCCTACCGAGCTACTGAATCTGCCCTAAGACCAGTAACGACGGTAGTAACGGCGAAATAATTGGTGGTGAAAAAAAAACAAACCAGCTACCCCTTTGTTAGCCGCAAACGCTGCTGTGCTCGTATATACGCAAGCACTTACCTAGTAAACACATCAAAAGTGGAGTTAATTATGTCAGACAAGAAGTACTTTGTTCTTCAAGAGAATGGCCAAGACACAGGAACTGTCTTCGCATCACGTCAACCACGGGGCGCTGCTCTTAAGGCTGCAACACGCAACTTTACCGATATCCGTCTCCGCGAGCGTGGTACAAACCGCGTACACGTGTTCCAAGGCGAGCGCAAGCAAGTTGCTGCACCAGCTGGAGCTCCATCATGGCTTGGCGACAAGGTTTGGAAATCAAACGTAAAGAAAATCGGTGTTGAAAAAATCTAAATAGATTTTTTCTATCCAATAAAGGGGCTGGTCTTTCGCATTGCGAGAATAGACCAGCCCCTTTTTTATTTTTGTCACAGAACCTAGATCCTTACAAACGGGATACAGGTGTCTGTGAATACGATTCATTTGGAGGTCGTCTTGAAAAAACTACTCATCGCTATTTCACTGCTGATAATTCCAGCGTGCGGCGGAGAAAACGAAGAGCCCTTAGTTGAAGTAGCGCAAAACGATGGCGCTTTCGAAGATGAACTGAGAGCAATAAAAGTGCTCTTTAGGGATGGTGATTTTGACAACTCCGCTGAGAGGCTCACGGCATTGATTGAAACCTCTCCAGAGGACGACATTGCCTGGACACTCCTTGGACACATCAGGCGTAGCCAAGGGCTCACATTGTCAGCCCGCGAGGCCTATCAAACCGCCGTCTCTTTCAACCCACTGCGAGTTGAGGCTCTACTCGGCCTTGGAGTACTAGCTCGACTCAACAACGACCTAGCTGGGGCCATGACGCAGTACGAGCGGGTTACTAGCTTGGACCCATCGAATGCCCACGCGCACTCAAGTATAGCCATAATACAGACAATGCGAGGTCGAGACGCAGACGCGGTCCGCTCGGGAGAGCGAGCTTGGTCAATCGCCG
>CAWVYO010000266.1:0-4670 GCA_963934385.1 uncultured bacterium | reverse complement strand
AGCTTGGTCAATCGCCGATTCTGATCCCACCATCGCCGCTAACTTGGCGGTTGTGTATCACTATGACAGGCGCACTACCCAACGTGACGAGATGTTGGCAACAGCGCTCAACCTGCTTGGTGATGACGAAACTAGCAAAGAACAACTCTCTGTCAGGCTACAGGCCATTTTTGACGGTACAGTAGATATCCGCAGCCAAGAATAAGACTTAGCAAGGCGCCGAATCTAGGGGCTCTCTAATACACCGCGGTGATAGACAGGCGGAACGGCTGGTGGGCTCAAACCGCCCATATTAGACAAGGCGTTTGCCGATGCCGACACAAATGGCCAGATTTGATCTACGATCGACAAATCAGATGGATCAAACAGGTTTACTAGACCACCGGGGTCACTCGTTAGGTTGTACAATTCCAAGTCGCCATCCCACCTGTAGATAAGCTCGTGCTCACCCAACCTACCAAAAACAGCCGAACCCATTTTGACACCGTGCAGTGCAATGTTTACGCGTTCAGGGCTAGCATACCCCACCACATCGCCGTCGAAATCAATATCACTGTCAATTAGGTCAAACAGACTCAAAACAGATGGCAACAAATCCTGATGACTAGTCACCCCTGACCAAACACCTGGCGCGAGCCCCTGATCTTTCATCCAAAAGAATGCTGGCACGTGTAACTCTTCTCTAAACAGATCTCTCAAATGTTCCACTGCACCGTGTTCCAACAGTTGTTCACCGTGATCAGAGACAAACAAGACCAAGGTATCATCAAGCGCTCCCATGGAGTCAAGCCCCGAAAACAAACGCTTCAACTCGTAATCCAGATAACGTACTTCTCCGCCGTAAGACCGCGTCAAGTGCTCATGTATAAGCCCTCTTTCTTCCACTGTGAGATCTTTCTCAGCCTCCCGAAGTAGCCTCAGACCATCGTTTGTTGTGATGTCATAAGGAATACTCGGCAGATCGCTCATGTCCCCCAAGAACTCAGAGGGCGGATGGTAACCGCCGTGCGGATCGTAATAATGAATCTGGGAAAACCACCCGGCGCCACTGTTGCTAGCCATATGCTGCTCGACAAGCTCAAGTCCCTTTGTTGTCATGGTGGTCGCCGACTCATTTACCTCCACCTGTACTGAGGCAAAGCCCTGCGTTAGCCCTAGGGATTCCGTAAACAGCGGATTTGCTGACAGAAGCGATGTGTCTCGACCTGACTGCTGAAACAATTCGGCCATAGTGACCTCACCTTCAGGGAGCCTACGCATCTCATTGCTAAAGGGGTGAATACCTATCTGTTCAGTGCTACGACCAGTCAATATGCAATACAGGGAAACCACAGTCCAGTTTGAGCACGACACATGCTCCTGTAACACCAGCGCATCCGCCATTAGCTCCTGCAAGAAGGGTGTTGAGTGATCCTCAATGCCCCCATAGGTAAAGTCAGCCCTGAGAGTATCAACACTTACAATAAGAAAATTGGATGGGACGCCATTCGCAAGACGTAGCACTGAACCACTGGGTGTTGAGGTCTCACCTGTCTCAATGACCTCTCCAGTATGATCTAATCCTGAAGTATCAACGTCATCGCCACTGCAGCCATGCAAAGGAAGGATCGCGACCAACCCTATTAGACACTTCGTACTTAGCCATGTGTTTTGATTCAATGAGTTCTCAATCATAATTGGACTGTAGCCTATTAGGCTCCACGTTGGCGCTGCTAAAGCGTATTAGCCTCTAATATTCTTTTTTGAGAGTTCTTCACGCTTGCCTCGCACTCGTGCGACCAATTCTGCGTCCGAGCTGGCACTAAGCTGCTCAACAGAGAGGTCGTAAGCCGACTGCGCTACCCTGTAATTTCCTGCAGCCACTGCTGTGTCCGCGGTCCTCTCGAAGACAATCGCGTTCTCACGGCTCACTTGGTTTACCTCTGACAGGAGCATCCCTCCCCACAATAGATGAGCCTCGCAATGACGCCAGTCTTCTTGACGTGAGACACAGTCAGCCAAATGGACGTGCACAGCCGCCTCAAATCCCCTTCTCTTCTGGGTTCGGCTAGCTTTCAGACAAACCTCTAGTACTCGTCTAGCCTCCTCTAATTGATTTAATTCCATCAGAGTAATGCCCAGATTCACACGAGGTGTCAGTGTTAATGAAGCACCTGTAGCTTGAGACAAAATAATAGAGCGTCGATAGAGCTGTTCCGCAATCCCATAGCTCCCCTCGAGCCTATAGCTCTCGCCAATATCGTTTAGAACCTCCGCAGTCCCGTATTTTAGCCCTGACTCCTCGAACATCTCCTTTGCCAGGGCGAGGTCTTCTCTAGCTGAGGAGTAGAGCCCCTTGGAAACTAGAACCCAACCACTACCGCGATAGGACTGACCGACGCCAATCTTATCACCTAATGAGATAAAGATCGCTCTGGCGCTTCTAGCAAACCTCAGCGCCTTGTCATCTTCTCCGCGAGACATCGAGACGGTTATCATGATCAAATCACATGCCGCTAAAACCTCGAAATCATCGGCATTCTTAGCTTCAGTTCGCAGGTGTTTAATACACTCAAATGCCCCTATGGTATCCCCTAGTGTAAGGGCATTATATGCCTTTTCTCGTAGACTTTTCCTGTACAAACCACCCCAACCACCATCTACAGAAGCAGCTTCAGCCTTGGCAACAAGCTCCTTTGATAGGGTCAGGTTTGTCTCAACTCTTGCTATTTTAGCCCGAACCAACCAACCCTCAACCCATCGCCTGTCACCTTCTGGAATTTCCAGATTACGAAGCGCCTCTTCCCTGAGGTCTAAGAGCTGATCTGCCTGGTGATAATCCGAGCTATCTCGATGCTGCACTGCCCCAGCAAGTAGATAGGTGACAGATCTTTCTAACTTCTTAGCTGCGACCAAATGTCTACCGATCCTTGCGCTCTCTGCCTCTACATTGTCCGACTCTGTCAGCAGATCCACACAGGCTAGATTGTAGTCCGACCATGAGTCGCTCTCGCTAGCAGCTCTAACCAAGGACTCAGAAACCATCGCGTGGACAAATGACCAGCTATCTGCGTCTCGAACCTCTGCCAATCCCGCCGTAAATATCGCCTTTATCAGCTCATCTGATACTGTTATGCCAACCTTCTCGCAGAGCCTATGCCAAGTAAGGGTACTCACCTCTTGCCCGAGTAACCCAGCCAATTCAAGGGCTCGTTTATCGTCCTCATCAAGACCTTCTGTGGCCCGTAATATTCGGTGTTCCCACTGCTGGTGCAAAGTATCAGGCAGCTCGATCTTTACGCCCTCTTTCAGGGCGTAGCCGTTGTCGCCTTGTACGAGAAGCCCTCTCTCCACCCAATCACCGACAAGCTGCATTGTATATAGTGGATTACCACCAGTCCTCTTTTCCACCTCTCCCGCCAACCCAGGCTCGAGACTTAGTAGTTCTTTTACCAACATCCCTCGCTGTTCTTTGGGAAGGGCTCCAATCTCGATTTTACGGCACAGTTTGTGATCCGATAAGCTTTTCACAATCCGCCCAATGACTCGCTCTGTAAGAAGGGCTTCGTGCCGAACCGTCATTACAAAGAGTATCGAGTTGTCTTCACCTACCTGGTTCTGGAGTACACTCTTCACAAACCCCAAGGAATCTAAGCCCCACTGTATATTGTCGAGCCAGAGCACCACTAGGCGTCGACGTCCGTTCGACACACCGACCTCTGACAGGCGCTTGATCTCTTTGGTTATCATCCTGTATCTGTCTGGCGTTGATGTCGACGGACCTATTGGCAAAGAGGAATTGGCAACAGGGTGGCGCTTCAACATAGACTCTAGACCGTCCCCAGTAGCAGGAAGAGCAGAATGAACAGCCGTCATGCAGACCGCCGCCCCCCGTCGATAGGCTTCCTCTTGTAGCCATCTTGCCAGGCGGCTTTTACCACTCCCAGCGACTCCTTCCAACAGGACGGCTTGGGCTACACCTTCCTGCTCCACCTCTCTAAGAGCCTCCCACATCTTGGTCCGCTCAGACTCACGCCCCACCAATGGAATAGCTCGCATCCCGTGTAATCCCGCTCCTGCACCAAGTAGTCGTGGTCTATCAGTAAGTACACCGAGGCTGTCCTCTACCCAATCCAGAGGAATATACGGAGGTTTCAAAGGTTCGGGCATGCTCTTGTCAGCTTCCACAAGGTCTGCCGCCACCTCAGCAGCCCAAGCTGGTCGAATAGACGGATCCTTAACCAATAGTTTCCTCAACCAATTCTCTATTGTCGATGGTATCTCCATCTTAGGTACAAGTGCTGGGGGCTCGAGCGTCAAATGTCCAATACGGATCTCATCTGGTGTTTCGAATAATGAAAACGGAGCTGTGCCAGTGATCAGCGCCCACGCCATACATCCGATTCCATACATATCAGTCCACGATCCAATACGGTCCGGGCTTGAATCAAATTGCTCGGGTGCCATGAACGATGTGGTTCCTAACCAACCAGACTCTAGCAACGGTTTTTCGTTATCACTCCAAATGTGAGCCAACCCAAAGTCAGTGAGAACCATCTCCACTTGTGGCTCTCCATGTCCCCTTAACATTACGTTGCCAGGCTTGATGTCTCGGTGGAGCACCTCAAGTGGCTTGCCCGAGACCGGCGATGGCCGATGAAAGGCCACATCGAGTGCATTGGCGACATTCT
>CAWVYO010000265.1:0-4670 GCA_963934385.1 uncultured bacterium | reverse complement strand
CGTTGTATCTATTACATCCAGACAGAAATACTGAGCCTACAATCGCAACTGTGATTACTGCTGATTCTAGGTTTAGATTCTGCCGTATCGCAGTCGGTAAGTGCTTTTTAGGCAGCCTCTCTCTGAGCATAAATCATCTCCAGGTGTACCAAATAGTTTACTAGAATCAGAGCCTCTCGCTTCGGTCTCTATCAATAAACAGTAACTCTTTGTGTTCGTTTTTATCCACCTATTTTTAGACGCCCACCAAGGTCTTATTGCTTCAGCATCCTGCGATATTCTCTAGCGAGGTTCTTTGCTGATTCGTTATCTGGCTTGTCACCGAGTAGCCCGATTAAGCGCTGAAGAGCCTGTTTTATGAGACCGTGGTGACCCTCAACGTAGGCTAAGAAGTACTGCCCGTCTTCGTGGTGAGGGTTGAATGAGCTCGCAAGACGCAGCATATCGAAAGCCTCTTTTACCCGATCTTCTTTTTCGATTTCTTTGTCGTGATAGATGGCCCAACCCAACCATGCCAGGTTGTCTACAGAGTCCAGTCGCTCGTCACGAGCTCGCTTGAAGCACTTTCTGGCTAGGATGTAGTCTCTGTTACTGAAGGCCTTTTTACCCTGCAAGAAGGCCCTTTCTTCTGTTGTCATGTTGCTTGTGTCAACGGGACTCTGCTGTTCAACGGACCCCTGTCGAGCCTTGGCCACGGTAGCCGCTGCCCCAGTAACTATCGTTAGCATCTGCTGTGCGGCTAATCGTATCTCCGTGGAAATGTCACCTCGGAGGATCTCTTGGTATCGCTTGATATTCCTGGAGCCGGCCTCTTCTGCCACGACCTGTGTACACTTGGGAGATATCCCCAAAATCGTAAAGTTGTCTTGCCCCTTTAGGCGGTCTAAGTCAGCGTTCAAGAGCGCTAGTAATTTCGTTTTGCCTAAGTCCTGCATGACATTATTAGTATTTTCGCGTTGGGGTCTAGCGGGGGACTTAACAGGGACAGGATTGGTCTTTATTACGCGTTTATTAGGCGCTCTAAGCTTGGGGCGGCTTACAATGAGTTCTTCAGGGACAATCTCTTTCAAGTCAACCATGGACAAGAGTACAAGCGCACCTACTTCTCTACCCACTTTGGTGTTGTTTAGTCCCAGGTCACGGCACTGATCCTCAAAGCAAGTATTGCCAGTGCTCAGACTCACCAAACGCAGGGTTTCATTAGAGAACGGTAGATCAGAGGAGAAGAGATCGCGGACAGGTAAAACACCAGTCTTGGCTAGTCTGAGGTAGTGGTGCTCTCCAACAAGCGTAAGCGCTCCGTTCCACAGTGCTTGTCCCATTCCGGTGTAATCACCTTTGCCGCCAACCTCAGTTGGGGTAAAATTAAACCCGTTGGTATGAAGTGCCTCAGATATTAGCAACAAGCCATTTGTATCGGTGGGTCCACCATCGCAGATGACCGCCCAATCATCTCGACCATCTACTCGCAAGACTCCTGTCGATTTCTCAGTCCAAATCTTGGCGAGGCTGCGCAGTGCACTTCGAATCACTTTCCGTTTTTTCGTCGACTCTTTAACTTTGTTCTTACTCGCCTCAATTAATATATTTGGCGCTTCAAACATGTCGAAGGGCCTAGGCACAAATAGCTCGACCGAGAATCGGTCCATCATTATTTTGAGATCGGCTGAGCTTTTGTGGTGAAATTCTGAGCAGAAAACTACGGGCTGAGTTGCATTTTTACCTAGCCTCAGGGCGCTCATTAAGTCATCTGGACCGTTAAGCGTCGGCGGAAGATCGACGATAACCAGATCGTAGATAGTTTGAGATAGGGCAGCGAGTGCTTCGCTCTTTGAGCTTGCACTAGAACTTTTGGGACCACTCGAACTAAGCATCGAACCGAGTAATTGGCTGAAATTATCGTCGTTTGAGACTATTAGAAAGTTCATGGGCTCTGAATGTTGTGTTTACTGATGATAGACACCAAGCTAACACAGGTCTCAGTAAGTTACCCCCCATGTGTTAGACTATGGCGCCGATATGAAAGATAAGAGGGAAATTTTTAGTTGTGCGAACGGCGCAACTCTAGAGTCGGTGGTCAGGCTTGCGAGAGACCTACCCAATTTTATGTGGTTTGACGGAGGTGGTACAGCTCCTAGTCTGATTGTTTGGGGAGAAGGTGAAGTCGTTCTCGACAGCCCATCTTGGCAGAAAGAGGTCCGTGCATCTTTGAGAAGCTCAAACCAGCCCTTATTGAGTAAGACCGAACACTTCTCGGGCGGTCTGGCGGGAATTTGGGGTTACGAATTCGGTGCGAGGTGTGAGAAAATGCCTCCTCCTTCCACCGAACGCCCGCACCCTGACCTATACCTCAGAAGGTTTGAAGGAGGGCTCACCTATGAACCTTCGCGGAGAGAGTTTGTGGCGGTAGGTTCTCCTCATTTCGTAAAAACCGCCGAGGAAATCTTTTCGGCGGCTCAGGTGGTAAATGTGGGCGTCGACGTCTCGCCTACCCTACACATTGAATCCCCAGACGACGCTGAATTTGTAACTGGGGTCGGGCAGATCTTAGACGAAATAGCGTCAGGTGCCTGTTATCAAGTAAATCTTTCGAGGCGCTTGGTGTTCACAGCGCCAACCGATCCGCTTGAGACCTATCTTAAATTACGCAAACGTCATCCATCGGAAATGGGCGCCTTTATTTCAATGCCAAATGGGTTCGTGCTATCAAACTCTCCCGAGCTTTTCTTGAGGGTTGAAGGGACCTCGGTGGAGACTCGCCCGATCAAGGGAACAAGACCTCGGACAGGGCTAAGGGAGGAAGACGATGCGGCACGAGCAGACCTTGAAACTTCCGAAAAAGAGATCGCGGAACTAACAATGATCGTCGATCTTGCTAGAAATGATCTGAGTCGAGTGGCGACTCCTGGCAGTGTGCGCTGTGACTCTCGTAGAGTGTTTCAGCTACCAAGCCTGTTTCATGCGGAACAACGGGTGACATGTACTCTGCGAGCCTCATTAGACGTGGTTGATTTGATACAGGCTACTTTTCCACCAGCCAGTGTGACGGGTGCTCCAAAAGTACAGGCAATGAAGACAATCCACGAGTTAGAGCCGGTGTCTAGAGGGGTTTACACAGGGGCTATTGGGTGGCTGTCGGATCAGGGCGATGCCATGTTGTCTGTCGCGATTAGGACCCTGTCAGTCCAGGGAGATACAGCCCACCTTCACCTAGGTAGCGGTATCGTTGCTGACTCTGACCCATCATCTGAGTTGGACGAGTCCAAATGGAAAGGCGCAGCTATTATCAGCACCATTACCGGTGCTTAGAGGTCTTGATATCTAGGCTGACGATCTTGGAGCGCAGTGTGTTGCGGGCTATCCCAAGTATTTTTGCTGCGGCCTGTTGATCTCCACCAGTCTTTACGAGCGTTAGTTTTATTAGTGCCCTCTCTGTGGCATTAGTTGCGAGCTTATGGAGCCCTAAGCCAGAATCGGGTTTGTAGTTGTTTACCATCTCTCTAAGGCGCGACTCGACCAGAGTTTCAAAACCGATGGCTAGATCTTCTACAGCACTCTCGGGCTCAACTAGTCGCCGTACGGATGGGGGGAGAGCGTCTGCGCTCAAGGTGGCTCCCTCCACCGAGGTTACTACCTGCACCACAAAGTGTTCTAGCTCTTGGCTATTACCGTACCACCTATAGCTTAGGATAAGCGCCCAAAGTGAGCGGTGTATCCTTCTCCTAGGCAAGCCCAAGCGTCGCCTGTATTTGTTTACATACATCAGGGTTAGCGATCTGAGATCGTCTGGTCTTTTACGTAGCGGAGGCATAAACAGGGGTGCCCATGCCACGCTGTTGGAGTCGGTGTGCGGTAGCCTAGAGCTGGCTATTATACGCCAGTTTGCCTTGTTGGCTGCTGAGAAAATCGGCGCAAGGTGATCATCGGTCCAGTCGTTTATCTCCTTTATAAAAAGAGTCCCATCGTTGGTCTCGAAATCAACTGGTTGCCCTAGTCCTATTTTAACAAATGGCTTTGAGGTGCCTGACAATGCGTGGATTGTTCTTGCTAACCCTTCCTTATTTGCGCCTTTCTCTCCTTCGATCCTGATAGGGAGGCTCTGTTGCGCTAGTCGGGTGATTCTCTCGAATGGAGCCTCACCGAGACCCATTAGCTTGAGATCCTCTAACGCCTGCCGTTTGACGCCTTTATCAATGCGGCGGAGCACAGCCCTGCAGAGTGCTTGGGCTCCGTGCGGTGCTCTTTTTATGTCGTTCGAGTCGTTTTCACTGGTTGACGTATCGGCGCCTAATGTTCTGATGTCGGGCGAGTGGGGTAGGCTTTTTACAAGATCTTTTAGTAGGTCGTTGTTCATTCCCAGAATCTCTGTATCGATGAGCAGGACCCTACACTCATCATTGGCCATTCCTGTTATTGCCCCGCTCCAGTTGACGGCTGAACGTACCTCCACTCCTGAACTACTTAGATCTTGGGTAGTCTTTGTGTGCAGTGACTGACTGGAGGTAGCTATGAGTACGAAGGCCATATTGTTGTTGGCTGTAACTCAAATGGTTGATTTATCGAGGGTCGAATTACTAGTGGGCGTGGATAGAACGCGAGTCTTGAGGTAAAACTAGAGCATGAAAAGCGATAGTCTCAGCATATTCTTGAAACCAATAATAATTATACTG
>CAWVYO010000264.1:0-4693 GCA_963934385.1 uncultured bacterium | reverse complement strand
TGCAACCCATAATGGGGCCTCTTCCATCTCAACAGTTACTGACTCTCGCTCTCCTTCGATGAACAGTCTCCTGTATATTGGGCCATCGGCGGTACCGATCTCGATCTCTATCCACACTGGAAAGGGCTCTTCTTGACCGCTTGGGGTTACGCTTACATTTAGCTCGCCATCCGAATACTGTTGACTAACGTCTAGCTTAGGTGAGCCCGATAGGTGAGTCCACTGGTCGAAGAACCAGCCTAAGTGGTGGCCAGTTACTGTCTCAAATGCATCTTGAAGGTCCTCTGTGGTGACGTTCTGGTGGCCGGTGTCAACCAAGTAAAGGTTGATTGCCGCCCAAAATGCCTCATCACCTACATGGGCTCGCAACATCTGGAGTACGCTGGCACCCTTCACATAAACGTGGGTGTTGACCCTGTGATCTCCCTCGTCCGTTGACCACCATCGCCCAGCCATAGGGCCTGCGTCGTATGATCTAGATTGCCACCCGTGTACTTTTCTAGCGAACCATGCGTCACCCCAGCGTTCTTGTCCCCACAGCCCTGCAAAATAGGTGGCAAAGCCCTCGTTGAGCCAGAGCTCGTTCCATGTTTCACAGGTGACGTAGTCTCCAAACCACTGATGAGCCGCTTCGTGGGCGACTACTCCCTCGGCCCACCTGTTTGTGTCGCCGTTGGCAGGGTCTTGCAGCATCGCTAGCTCTTCGACAGTCGCCGTTGTGTTCTCCATTCCCGTGTATAGAAACCGCTGAACAAAGACCTCTGTGTAGGTGGGGTATGGGTAGTCAACTCCAGTCCACTCACTGAAGGCCTCTAGCATCTCAGGAACCTGTCCCGAGGTCCCCTCTACCCAAGATTCATCTACATCTGCTGGATACCACTGTTGAACTGGCTGATCGCGCCATTCGTCTGTTCGTATACTGTATGGGCCAGCCGCTAACATTACCAAATAGCTAACTAAGCTCTCTTCCAGTTGGTAATTCCATCGACCATCAACAACCTCGCCCATTCCGTTTGAGAGGACACTGTAGTTGTCGGGCACTGAAAAACTACCCGAGTAGCTGAAGCGATCGTTTGGGTGATCCCATGTTGGGAACCAGTAACGGTTGTCGTTGTTTTCGCCTTGAGACCAGACCTCAGGATATGTATCTGGAGAGTTCGGTCCTGGAGCGCGAAAGTGCAGCCCTTTGTCTGGTGTAGCGGAGTAGTCGATAGCTAGCTCGATAGGCTCTTCGTGGGAGTCTAGCTCGATGGTTATATCGCCTCTACCTAGCCTGAAGTCAACGTCCTGCCCATCAACGCGCACGGCGGAGATGTTTAGCGACTCTTGATGTAACCACAAGGTGTCACTACCAGGGGTCATGGGAGAGAGGTTCAAAGTGGCTGTACCTGTGACCATGCCTTCATCGGGGTCAATATCGAGACGAAGATCTAGATGGGTTAGATCCCAGTTGCGGTCTGGAGCCAGAGTATCTGGAGCGCCGGGGTTAGCGAATACTGTCGAAATGAGAAAAAATTGAATCATTGGGCGTCTTCATCTTTATGGGGTACGTTCGAGGCCATGCTTACTCTATTTATTGCTAGTTCGTTCGCAAGTGAGATAACAGGCTATTCTGAATTTAGAGCCTCTTATTCAGCGGATGTTGATGGGACACCTTGGAGCGTAGTCGAGCGATTTAGACCGACTCTTGAGGCTGAACTAAATGATCGAATGAGTTTGTCGGTAACTGTCGAAGCGAACATGTCTCATGGTCGCTGGGACGCCTATGAGGCTTGGGCGCTGGTAGATTATGAGATTGGCTCTATCTTAGACAACGCCGGATGCGGCTTTCCAGAGCCAAAGGATCGATACTCTTCTATCGACGACATTTTAGGAGTCGAGCGTCTGTTCTTGGACATCTACACGGATATCGCCGACATTAGGGTGGGTCGACAGGCGCTGAACTGGGGCTCTGCTCAGATGCTGAACCCCACAGACCTCTTCGCCGAGGTGTTGGTGGCAGAACCGTGGAAAGAGCGCTCAGGGGTCAACGCAGTAAGGGCAAACGTCTCGCTTGGAGAGGTTCAAGTAGCCGCTGTGGCGGCTATCGATGACAGCCTCTCAACGGCTCAGTTTGGGTTGCGCCCTACGATAAACATTATGCAGACCGACGTGTCGCCTGTCGCCTCTATTGATTCAGAGGGTGAGAACTTTGTTGGGTTAGACCTGCGTGGACAGATGGGTGTTGGCTGGTGGCTAGAGGGCGGCTCTGAGCTCGGTGCAGATGAGGGTCTTCTACCAAAGGTCTCTGTCGGTGCGGACTATTCGTTCGATATCCTTCAGGGGCTCATGTTCGGTGCTCAATACACATATGACGCTACTGGAGTCGAAGATCCTCGCTATTACCAGCTGTCGGATCGCGGTGTGAGCATGGTGCCGGTCCCCGATTGCGACGCGGCTGCAGAGATGTTCGCCAACGTCGAGGGGGGTGATCCTAGGTTTACCATTGGTCAGCACTACGGTCTTGGGTGGGCAAGGTTGACTATTAATGACGAGTGGGGTTTTACCGCGACCGGGCTAACCAACTTGCAAGACTATTCAACGCTCTTGATACCCAACCTAGCTTGGACTCCAGGCGGCAACTGGAGCGTCAACGCTGGCGCTCAGCTACTTCTGGGAGAGGGCGAGTTTAGCCCAACAATACACATGACAAATGTCACCTTTGGCGAGGGAGCCAGTGGTGCTACCGTAGACTTCGATGGCGTTATTCCCAGCTGGAGCGCGTTTGTCTGGGCGAGGTACTCCATATAGCCTAAAGCCCCTAAGGCCCAATCCATTGCGGGGTACAGTCGTAGATCAGCGGATCAAAAGCCATTACCTTGGGCTCTAATAGGTCCCAGAGATCTCTAACTTCGCGGCTATCTGACTGGTAGATGTTCTGCTGCTCGAGAGGATCGTCCACCATATTGTATAGCCGTTTGCCACCGTCCCAGTTGTATAGCATTCGGAGGTCGCCTTGCTCGACACCTTGCAGGGGGCAGGTGCCGTGAACCTCTCGGAGTGTAAAAACGGGTCTATCTGCCGCCGCCTCTCCGATGATATCGCCAGAGACAGCTGCTGGGCTCGCCACCCCAAGTGCCCCTAGAATCGTGGGGGCAAGGTCAGAATGAGTGGTTAGTCCCCCCCAATCCGACGGGGTGAGATCTCTGTGCCAAAAACCGGCGAAAGAGGCGGTCTCCTCTAAGAAGATGGTCCCGCCGTGGGTCCAGCGCTCGTGGTCTTGAAACTGCTCGCCGTGATCTGAGACCATCAGCACCAATGTGTCCTCCAGAGCGCCAAGCGCCTCGGCCATCTCCCAAAAACTCGCCAGTATAGAGTCTGTGTAGGTCGCCTCTCCGCTATATCGAACAGCTAGGTGTTGAAGAACCAAGGCTTGAGTCTCGTCTTCCAATTCGAGCCATTCATCGATCATCAAAGCGAAGCCCTCGGTTGTTCCTAGGTCCCACTCTACAGTCGGGAGATCTTCTAGATCCGTTAGAAAATCTTCAGGAGGGGCATAGGGGATATGGGGGTCGAAGAGGTGTAAGGATAAAAACCACCTGCCGTCGCTATCGACTAGAGTTTCTAGCTGGGAGGAGGCCTCGTTAATTAATCGAGTCCCCGCGATTCCATTCTCGTGAAACACGGAGTCGAACCCACGGGTCATCTGCCTGTCGGGATTTATAATGGGTGAAGCGCTTGAGAGAGCAGTGTTAAATCCGGCATCAGAGAGCCACTCTGGGAGTAGGTCTACGCTATCGTCCAGATCTTGAGGGATCCCGTCGATCATCGGAACAAACCCCATGTCTATTGGCGAGCGCCCTCCTAGGACACACAACATTGAGGCGTATGTCCAGTCAGAGCAGGATCTGTGTCTGTCCAGCGATACTCCGCTCTCCAAGAACCAGTCGATAAACGGCGTAGATCGATCAGGGGAGAACCTACCCACAGCGTCTCGCCGTAAGGTGTCGACAGTAATAATTATAAGGTTTGAGGCGGGTATCTCAAGTGACACCTCCTTCTCAATTGGCTGATCTGGTACTGATGAACAGCCTGTAATTAGGATTGAGGCTAGGTTCGCAATAATAAGCATATGCTGCACTTTATGTGACTTTACTAAACATCGCGACAATAGACTGCGAGAATTATTGAATCGCAATATAGTGTGCCCATCAAATAATGGAGATCAACATGGAGACAAAAAGTGAGGCACAAGAGGGTTCAAATACGCCTCTCTGTGAGGTCATCGGGGTCGATAAGAAGTATCCCCTTGGTGAAACTTGGGTCCAAGCGCTTCAAGGGGTAAATCTAACGGTAAGAAAGGGGGAGTTTTTGGCTCTTTCGGGACCTTCGGGCTCGGGAAAGACGACTCTCTTGAACCTCATTGGAGCCCTCGATACCCCAACGGCTGGTGAGGTATCTCTGCTTGGGCAGAAGTTATCTGGGCTATCAGGCGCCGCCCTCGCGGATGTTAGATCCAAGCGAATCGGCTTCATTTTTCAGTCGTTCAATCTAATACCAGTACTGACTGCCCTAGAAAACGTAGAGGTTGCTTTACGTCTTGCGGGAGAGCCTCCAGATAGGGCTCGCTGTGAAGAGTCGCTGAAAGCGGTGGGTTTAGGTGAGTTCTTGAACCGTCGTCCAAGCCAGCTATCGGGAGGTCAGCAGCAGCGTG
>CAWVYO010000263.1:0-4698 GCA_963934385.1 uncultured bacterium | reverse complement strand
CCACCTGGATCCTTCAACAGAAATGGCGGCAGCACCTGGCGACCTTACGGCACTGGGTTGGAACTTTGGCGGTATCGCCAAGGATGCTCTTTCGGAAGGACAGCTCGTCTCATACGGAATGCTTGACGTTAGCCTTTTCGGCGAAGACGGTGAGCCTCTCAACATAGACGAAGACAGCCCTGTTGCGATAGAGATGCCCATCTCAAATGGCAACCTCGGTGAGATCTACGCAATGGCTGCAGGCGACGAACAACAGACATGGTCTTTCGACCCTGAAAGACACACCTGGATTGAAGAGAGCGTGGGCATAGTCTCCGAAAATGAAGAAGGTGAACTAACCTTCAACTTTGAGGCTACTCACTTCTCATGGTGGAACTGTGACCAAGGAATGGTACCTTCGTGCGCTTCCGGACGCGTAGTAGACATGTTGGGATACGCTGTTCGCGGCGCTACAGTGACATGTGCTGGTAACTCCAGTACATCTACTGTTACAACTGACGAAGATGGCTACTATGTATGTTCAATACTAGTTGGCGATACAGTTGATTTCCAAGGAAAAACATTCGTTGCAGACCGATGGTGGGCAGACCACCAAGGAACGTTCTTCATGGACGGTGAGGGATCAAGTGCAGCTACTTGTGAGCCTATCCCAACCATTCAGATCGATGTATGTCGCGAAACTGGTGCTGTAACCGTACAAAACATGCACTCAGTTACTGAGGAAGACGTGGCGGCGGTAGAGGGTGATACTATTGGCGCGTTCTTCTGGGATCCACCAGGAGACCCAGAGTTCTGTCAAAACCCTTGGGATAATATCCCTATGGACTCTTGTGAAGTGTTCGACATCCAGGACATTGCATCGCACTTCCCGAATCTCTCAAACTCAGGGATGCCAGAGGACAGCAGATCAGTTGGTAGCTACGTCGAGATCGCAACACCACGACACAACTACACAATCGATCGCACGAATCAAAGCGGCGAGTCAGCCTACTTGTGGCAGACACACGAAGACAACTCAGACGGCAGTGTTACAACAAGCCGCCCTGACCTTCGAGGCGGAGACTGGATAGACATCAGCACTCCTGGTGACTCGAGTGACTACAACGGTCCATGGGACGAAGCGTATTTCGCCGAGATTCCATCACAGGTAGAACTTCGAGACAACAGCTTCCTAGAGCACACCAGCGGTTCTCTTAACATCTCTTACGATGGAGCCGAGAGCAACTCTAACGGACTCATAGTAATGGGTGCAGAAGTTGGAATGGAAAGTGGTCAAGCGCTCATCTGTAAGATGAACGACGACGGACAAGTAAACATCCCAGCAAATGACATGAACTCCATGCCCGATGGCTGGATGGGACTTGGTCTATACCACATCAACACCAACTGGGGTCTAGGACCAGACGGTCTACCTATCAGGCTACAGATATTCTCAGGAGCAGACGTTCCAGTCTCTATCCAGTAAATAAAAGATAAGAGAATATTCAGCTGGTCGCCCTCTAACTTAGAGGGCGACCAGTTTTCTTTTAAGGCTGCTAACCGTTTAAACCAGACCAGTCGCCGTGGTTTAGATAGCTCTGGAGTATGAACACAGCAGCCGTCTGATCTATCACCTGTTTCCTACGTTTCCTAGATAGGTCTGCCGCGATTAGCACTTCCTCTGCATCAACTGACGAGTACCGTTCATCTATATATATGGGGCTCAGACCTAGGGCTTCGCCCAGCGCACCTCCGACCTGCCTGGCCAACCTTGCCGATCTACTCTCGGAATCGTCCAATTCCAATGGAAGACCTACAATTAGCCTATCGACCCCTCGACCCTTCACAATCTCCACCAATTTCTCCACGTCTCGACGTACCCCTTGCCGCTTTAGCGTACAAACTGGGTTAGCACCGATACTGAGTGAATCTGATATTGCGACACCAATTGTCTTGGTTCCAACGTCTAAACCTAAAGCCTTTCCCATTTTTTTTCTCGCCACACTAAAATCTTTTTGTTACTGTACAAGTGTTCAGGAGTAAGAGCATTGAATCGAGAAGCTAATAACCAAAACTCATCAATAGAATCAAGCGACTACACACAGATCACTTACGCTCTAGCTGTGTCTTTAGGCCAAAAACTTACTCGTGACAACTACACGGTCGCCACCGCCGAGTCATGTACCGGCGGGCAACTTAGCGCAGCAATAACATCTGCGGCCGGAGCTTCTGCCTATTTTAACGTCGGCGTTTGCACATATTCTAACGAAGCCAAGATCCGCTACTGTAGTGTAAATTCGTCGACTATTAGCCTACATGGCGCGGTGTCCGCACAAGTAGCAGAAGAGATGGCTAAAGGAATACGTGAGGCTGCAAATAGCACTTATGGGCTAGCAACAACCGGGATAGCCGGTCCAACTGGCGGCTCCCCTTCGAAACCAATCGGAACAGTATTTCTGGGGCTTGCGACAGCCACCAAGACAGAACATTTAAAATTATCTCTGAACAATTTATCTAGAACAGATCTGACTGCCTGCTCCACAATTGAAGCCCTTAAGTTTATTCTTTCCAAACTCAATTAATCCAAGTAGGACATTTTTTGTCCTGCCCTATTGTTACCTTAGATACATAAGACAGACAACCAACCAATCAACTACACAAACAACGCTCAATCTGAGCGCCCCACCAGTTAACTCAACCAACGGAGCCCACCAAAATGGCAATAGATCCTAAACGCACCAAGGCAGTAGAAGAAGCAATAAACTCAATTGAACGACAATTCGGAAAAGGCGCGATCATGCGTCTTGGAGACAACGAGCCGCCTAAAATAGCTTCAATATCAACTGGCTCAATCGGTCTTGACGTGGCGTTGGGAACAGGCGGTATTCCCGAAGGTCGTATAACTGAGATTTACGGACCTGAGGCGTCTGGTAAGACTACCCTCACCCTTCACCTCATCGCAGAAGCGCAACGAATGGGAAAAGTAGCTGCATTTATCGATGCTGAGCACGCCCTAGATATACAGTACGCTGCGGCTCTCGGAGTAAACATAGAAGAGCTTCTAGTCTCACAGCCTGACTGTGGTGAACAAGCACTCGAGATCGCAGAGACACTCGTCCGCTCTAATGCCGTGGGTATTATAGTTATCGACTCCGTTGCCGCGCTTGTTCCAAAGGCAGAGCTGGCTGGTGACATGGGAGACAGTCTTCCTGGTCTACAGGCGAGGCTTATGTCTCAAGCCCTCAGGAAACTGACTGGTGCCATCCACAAATCAAACGCATCGCTTGTGTTTATCAATCAAGTTCGCCACAAAATCGGCGTAATGTTTGGAAACCCAGAGACGACTTCTGGTGGTAACGCACTGAAGTTTTACGCGTCTGTTAGACTAGACATCAGACGATGTGGGTCTGTAAAGAAGGCTGATGCAATTCTAGGAAACCGCACTCGCGTAAAGGTCGTCAAGAACAAGCTGGCACCACCTTTCAGAAAGTGCGAATTCGACATCATGTTCGGTCAAGGAATCTCTCTTTCCGGCGAACTGATCGATCAAGGCGTTGAGCTAGGTCTAGTTAAAAAAGCGGGATCTTGGTTCTCACTTGGAGATGAGCGTATTGGACAAGGTCGCGACAACGCAAAGAAGTTCATAGAAGATCATCCAGACGCCATGGCCGCTCTTCGCTCCGCAATAATGACCCACCACGGGATTGGAAACACAGAGCCTGCTGAGAGTTAATCAACATCGTTCGGGGCGGACTGGTATAGATAAGGAGAGGACACGTGATGAACATCTCCGAAATCTGTGCTGCCGCCCTGAGCGCTGGCGCCTCTGATATTCACCTAAAGGCAGACAAGACTCCACTATTGAGGGTCGATGGAGTGCTTCAGCCCCTCCCGAACGCTGCCCCCATTCCGAGCAAGGTACTAGGAATACTCGCTTGGGATATAATGAGCGAGCGAAAACGGCTCGAGTTCAAGTCGACCATGGAGGTCGACTTTGCTTTACACGTACCCAAGACTGGTCGTTTTAGGGTAAACGTGTTTAGACAAAGAGGTCACATTGGACTCGTATTGCGTGTAGTCCCTGACAAACCACCCCAGCTATCTTCGCTAAAACTCCCAAAGGTGATCAGAGAGCTATCTCAGTTAAGCCGTGGACTAGTGCTGCTGACTGGCGTAACTGGCTCAGGTAAAAGCACGACTTTGGCTGCAATTCTAGAAGAGATTAACCGAACTAGATCAGCTCATATTGTCACTATCGAAGATCCTATAGAGTTTACCTTCGAAGACCATTCCGCCCTTATCAATCAGCGAGAGATAGGTACTGACTCCAACAGCTACCCTAACGCCCTAAGATCCGCCCTCCGACAGGATCCCGATGTCATACTAATAAGTGAGATTCGAGATCGCGAAACAATGGAGATCGCTCTAACTGCAGCTGAAACAGGACACCTAGTCTTAGCATCACTGCACTCAATTAATGCATCAGAAGCTATCACTCGTATAGTTGACTTCTTTGATCTCAATCACCAGTCGGCGATACGACACCTCCTCAGAGGCTCACTAGCTGCCATTGTCTCACAACGCCTTATCGCTGCAAGTAATGGAGGGCGAGTCGCTGCTATAGAGGTCATGATAAACCGCGGCGCGATACGCGAATGCATCACTTCTCAGGAGAGAACAAAAGAGATCCCAGACTTCCTCGTAAACGGCACGAGCCAA
>CAWVYO010000262.1:0-4701 GCA_963934385.1 uncultured bacterium | reverse complement strand
GGGTTTCACTAACGGAGGGCATAGTGTTGCCTTGGCAAGCGGCGTCCTCGTCGTCTACTTTACCGTCGTTGTTGTTGTCTTCGCCGTCGTTGCATGTGAGGCGAGCCTCTGCGACAGTGGAGGAGGACTTGTTAGCCAGCCAAGCGTGAAAATTTGCGTCCGTTAAGGACACATCTTGTGGGCTACAGCCAATTAGCAGGAGTGATAACGCGAACATAAAAATACACCTTTCCCAAAGGGGGTTGTGCTTTGTTGATTGAACCCTATAAAAGGCCCAGCATAGGGCGGTCAAGGTGAAGTTCGTAAAGGTGTTGTCTCAACACTATTCTCCAAAGGCATCGGCGACGCCATTTTTGTAGTCTGGCCATGCCCAAACAAAATTTAATTCGTCCGCCAATTTGTCCGTTTTTAAGCGAACAGAATTCTTGTAAAGTAATAAGTTGTCTGGTGTAAACCTAGGCTTTCTACCCATAGCACTCTTTACAGCCTCGTTCTTAGCCGCAAAAAAAGCCTGAATATAAGATGGTAAATAGGTACTCCAGAATCGCACCTCTTTACCACCAACATGCTTGTGAATTTCTTTATAAAACTCTTTCAAAGAAGGGCTAGTTCTGTCTGCCACATGGTAAACCCCACCATCTTCACCGCAGTTCTTGAGGTGGATCAGAGCGCTGACACAGTCGTCCACGTGGATAACTGGTATACAATTTCGACCTTCTCCGGGGAGCCACGCCTTTTCAGCCTGCATCCGTTCAACCATGCAAAATGGAAAACCCTTGCCGTAAACAGCTCCAATCCTCGCAATCCTAACCGGCAGACCACCGGCGCTCATAGCTGCTAAAGCTGTATTTTCCGCCTTAACTTTGGACTTGGCGTAGAGTGTGTTTGGCGAGGTGACAAAGTCCTCTTCTACCCACAAGCTTGAGCGGTCTCCATAAACAGAGCATGTGCTCGCAAAAACGAACGCCTTGATACTCGATTCAGTGCGACAGGCGTCGACCAGAAGTTTAGTACCTTCACCATTCAACTTGTCAGCCGTGACGCTGCCTTTACCCCTGACCCCACCTGCGAGATGAAACACTGCACTAGCACCTATAACACAGCGGCGCAGCGCCTCAGCATCGCTCAAGTCACCTCTTATAGCCTCACCACCTAGCAATTTGACCGCTGCCTCTCCTTCAGCGCTTCGAACTAGACACCTAACCGAGTGCCCCTCTTCTATAAGCCTCTTCACTAAAGGAGTGCCTATTCGCCCAGTCGCGCCCGTAACAACGATCGTCTCCGACATTTCAAAACTCCTGCTGTATCACAAAACTAAATGACTACCGCCGCAAAATAGCGGAAGATCTCTCGTGTGTCACCTGCTCTCTAAGCAAAATCGCTATTTGCCGATAGATCAGGTGACTATTTCTAGCGCGGCACCACAAACAAAATGCCCGAATTTCCTGGGACTATTAGCTCTGGACTACCGTCGTTATTTATATCTGAGGCCATAGCCGGTCCAGACATTGGTTGACGACTATGAAAAGCTATAGGACTCGCCAATGAGGCGGAAATCATTCTGTAGACACTTATTAGGCTAGAGTCATAGTCGGTCATAATGAGGTCAGGGTTACCATCACCGTCAACATCGCTAAAGGATGGCTCACCAGCCCCAAGTGTTATTTCGTAACCAAACCCCTCGAACCTAGCGTTTTCGCCACCTAGAGCCACCTCGTCGAGACCGTCGTCGTTGAGATCATAAGCCTCTATCGTACAGTCCCCAACACACTGGAGTAGCACATCTCCCAACCCGTCTTGATCCACAGCAATCACGTCACTGAGAGCGCCTAACTCCTCATCTGCGACGCCTCTGTCTCCGAGATTTGCATCAAACCAAGTGACATGACCATCATAGGAAACAGCTGCCACATCGGCACCATTAGCGAAGTCACCACAAGCTATAAGGTCCGCGTCCACTGCAGTGTAGCCCTTGAAATCAGTGTTGCTGCTAGCCAATACTCTAATCGAATAGAGCCAACGCCCGGAGTCTTCAATGATCATATAAAAACGGTCGTCTTCTGGACACCATAGAGAGTCTATAATTTCAGCGTTATCCCCAGCGGCGGCCCCATCGAGATCCTCTATGCCAGATTGATTAGCGATCAGGTCAAACTTAGAGGAATCAGGTCCTGACGAAAAGTTATAGGTGTAGAGCCACAGGCGTCCGTCTACTATACGGCTAACCAACAAGTCTTTCCAGCCCTCTCCGTCGGCGTCTAACACAACAACAGCCCCCGTTGAATCCACGCTGTAACTAATCATAGACTCGTCATCTACAGTCCAGAATCCGTCCTCGGGATACTCTCCCAAGTAGGCTCTAAGGGCATTATTTACAACGAGCAGATCGGGGATTGTGTCACCATCAACAAAGCTCGTAGAAATTATACCAGAACTTGGTAGTGTGGCGAAACTCCGATCCAAAAACTCCTTGTCTCCAGTCGTGTCCGAGGTGATCGCCCTAACCTCCGCGCCACCATCATCAAGCGACCTCAACAACACAAAATCTGCCCGTTCGTCACCTGTGATGTCGGACACCTCATAGTTGAACGGTGAGTAGATTTTGTCTCTCAAAGTGATTGTGTAATCGATTGTGTACAAGACTAGGCGTCGGTAATCATCAATCTCGGGCTCGACGATGATCAATTCGGCTAAATTGTCCCCATCTATATCCAGTGAGGCCGTGATCTCTGAACCATCGGCGAGCTCGGGGAGAGGGTTCAAATCCTGACCAGTACTTAGCCAAGACACCTCACCATCCACAGAATACCGATACCTCACCACTTGACCACCGTAGAGTGCCGCTATTTCGCCTGTCTCTCTGCCAGTAAAGTCTCCAAAGCTGATCGACTGCGGTGCCTCATCTAATATCATCTGAGAACCTTTACTGAAGCCCCAGATGCCGTCACCCAAGAAAATCTCAAGGGCCGACATAGATTCACCGTCAACAGCTATGACTATGTCCGACAGACCGTCGCCGCTCATGTCACCAACTGCAACTGAAGTAATAACTCCTGTCTCAGTTGCGAAGCCGCCACCCCAGACCAGACCAAGACCACTACTACCTCGAAGCATTACCACCTCTGAGGAAGACCAGGCGATGACATCAGTTGGGCCGTCATCGTCAACGTCTATTGACACCATCCCTATGATTTCACTATCCAGTATAGCTACCGTATAGTCTGGTACGCCTGGTTCATGTGACTGCCAGATTACCTCCGACCCTATAGCCATGGCGGAGCCACCAAAACCTTTCACCAACGAACTAACTGGCTCTTCCAGTGTGTACGCGTCCATCAGTGGATAGCCCGAGAGGTCGTTTAATGTGATCCAGCTCTCGGAGATCTCTGTTGAGGGACTGTCCGTTTCCGACCACTCCAGCATGCTAACGACTACAGATGTTGGAGTGTTTGAAGATACGTTTACAACTCCTGCACCCCACGATCCAGTCTCTACTGTTGCCTCCAAAATTGATAGCCCCACACCATCCAGTGACACCGTGACATCACCACCGGGTACAGCCGCACCATGACCATTTACAGTCCTAACGGGGATGGAAATCAAACCAGCGCCAACAGTAGACCCAATCGACACACTCAAAGCCACTGAATCGTCAATTACAGACAAGTAAGACACCGGCGAATCATTAGAATTACCGCCACAACTCGCTAAAAATGACCCTAAGGACATCAAAACTATTATTTGAATACGCATTATTGACCCGTGTATATTAGATACAAAATCGAAACTCTCAATATCTTAGTGTAGTCAAACCATTGTCGAGCCACAAAGTTTTTGTTCATCTCAACATTCTGTAGCAGTGTTTAGCTATCTTGTTAATGTACTCTTACGCAGGAGCGTATTAATGGGAAATTATCCTTGGTTGTTAAAGTTAGTTCATGAAGGCGGCTCTACGATCAGAGTCGAGCGCGACGGATGCTATTTCTGTTTCAACCCAACTAGTGACTTTCAGGGCGTTTCAGTCGTGATTGGTCACGAACAGAATTCACTGTCTGGCGTGCGACAGACTATTTCTTACGGCACTCGACCCAAAGTTGTATGCAATTCAGAAATAGCGGACCTCCTTCAGGGTGAGGGGGTCATTGAACTCCAAGACACCTCAGAGACCATCGATGGCATGGATGTAGATATAATGAACTACACACCGTGCGAACCCAAGGTGCTGAAGTTTCCACGACTCACGAACCCAGCATCAGCCACTAGGCGGGCAAAACACAGAGTCATGCGTATGACTGAAGCCCTAACCGAGCCCTCCAAGGCAGTGAAAAGCCTTATTAACAGAGGGTCACCTCAACACATTCCCCCTGCTATTGTGGAACTGACGCTACCATCGGGCGAGCGCCTACTTCACCTAAACCTATCGCTTCACAGCAACACCGACCCAAACTGGGTCAAACAAGCTCAAGAGCGGTTTAGCGGTGCAGACTGGGTAGTTTTTGGTACCGCATGGAATCAGGAGAGCGGGCTGTTTTCTCACCTCAAAGGGTTTAATGGAAAGCGTTATATTTTCGCCGACCTCGTAAACGACTCAAGACGTGAAAAGGGGCTACCAGTAAACACAATGACCCCTGTGGCTGACAAACTCATTGATCAAGGGTTGGAGATACACCTGTTCCCACCCCTCGCAAGTCTTAGGTTTGA
>CAWVYO010000261.1:0-4726 GCA_963934385.1 uncultured bacterium | reverse complement strand
GGTTACCAGTTAGAGCTAGGCCGGCGGGAACTCCCGACGGTACTGCAGTAGCCTGGGCCTCTGCCGATCCAGATGCAAGCGGTGTGATTATGGTCTCTAAGATTGACGGCAGCGGTTCAGTTTCTATAGAAACTGGACTGGTAGCATGCGCCGAACCGGCACTAGTCGCTGCTGGGGGTCGAATCTGGCTCGCTTTCACCGCGTTACCTGCAGAGGGCGCTGACTGGCGAAAATTGCACATAATCGACGTGACTAATCAGCTGTAGGCAACGCTGTTTTTGGGGGTGGAATCTGACTGGCTTACTTTTATTTAGTTGGTTGTGTGGAGCGCCGGCGATGGCTCAGAGTGTTGGGTTTGGGTTTGTAACAAACCCATCAGCGTCTGTTGAGCCCGGTCTTTATGTTGTTCCAGAAACGGATGTCCAAGCCCTGTATGTCGAGTGTAACGTGGGCGGACGACGACAGACCTGGGAACGCACTGATGTTGCTAGCGGCAGCCAGGAGCTGTTCTCGTGGCCCTTTGACCCCTCTGTCTCCCATGCTGACTGTTACGTTAGGACCGTTCTCCCGTCTGGCCACGTGGAAGAGGTTGAACTCCCTGTGGATTATGATGTGGGAACATCTCTAAGTGTCGACTATTCCAACGCGGAAGCTGATCTGGAGGCACACACCCTCACTGTTGAAGTCACAGCTCCGGTTACCTCAGCCGATATCGTTGCTTGGGGTGCAGGCAGAGTGCAGCTGGCTTCGAGCACCGTTTCTCTAAATGCTGGTCCAGGAGAGGTGACTGTGCCGTGGGTGGGAGACCCGTCAGAGGTGGTTTTATTAGATGTTAAGTTCTATGGTCAAGGGGGCTGGGCTAGCTTTAGTTTCTCTCCTTGGATGTTGAGCCTACCCCATGAAGATGTATTGTTTGAAAGCAACATGTCTGAAATCCCAGCTTCTGAAGAATGGAAGCTTCAATCAACGTTGCGGGATCTGCAGGAGGTGATCGAGCAGTATGGGGATATTGTGCCCGTAAAATTATTCGTGGGAGGTTGTACAGACACTGTAGGAAGCGCTTCGAGTAACAGTACGCTGTCCCGTAATCGGGCGCGAGCTATCGGTGAGTGGCTGAGAGGGCACGGTTTCGACCGCCCGATATACTATTACGGATTTGGAGAGAATTGGTTGGCACAGCCTACAGGTGACGGTGTTGACAACGCAGCGAACCGCAGGGCTGTCTATATTGTTGGAGCTAATCCACCCCCATCATCTAGCGGAGTACCAAGTGGTAGTTGGCGAGAACTATAAACGCTCTAGAAGTCTTTAGTCATACCAAATCTAAGGGCGTGTAGTCCTTCGTCCACTTGGGAGTTTATGTCGTTTATCGAGTAGGCCATTGAACGATATGTATAGTCGTATCCGAGTACAGCATCCCAGCCCTCTGGGATGAAACCCGTTGGGTCGGAGATTTGAGCCTCTAAAGATACCCAAGACTCTATAGGGGAGGGGACTATTCCTGCTATGGAGATAACCTCACCTGCTTCTACCACTAGCTCTCCATCGGGGGCTGGGATCGAAAAGCCAATCCCGACATACATTCCGTATATTGATTTGGCAACGGAAGCGATGTTTTGGTGTGCGGAGTCGGCGTAAAGTGAGACATAAGTGTCTACTTTAGCTAGCCCCCCTAGCGCCCTGACTCGGTAGCCAGCCAATTCGTGATGTCGAATCGCTCCTGCCGAAAGCCCAGTAACGCCCAAGCTTGTAAGGGTGCTATCAGTGAAAAAGGGGAAATGGGTAGCTCTACCTTTTGCCTCAACGCTCCATAGTTCATTAACTTCATACTCAGCGTCGATATTGAGTCCTAATGCAACACCATCAAATCGATAGTTAGCTGGAGCTGCAATATTGCTCACCGATTGAGTAACATGAGTACGTGTCTGAATAATAAGTGATGCGTCGAGTCTCAAGGGCTTCGCAATATCGGTTAATTCAGTGAAGCTGTCAGTGATACGATCACTGATTTCATCTGCAACCGCTGTCGATGAGCAGATTAGAGATCCGAGTAACAAAAACGAAGAAGTGGTTGCGTGATTCATGACGTTCTGTATATCGCGATCAGCGACGCGGAGCCTGTAACGGTTCAGTAAAGCGGTGCCTATCGTGTCAGGAGAGAGCCGTTGAGAGAGCGTCGAATAGTTGGCATGGCACCAAGCACAACAAATAATGGGGCGGCGACAATCATTAGCGATAGGAAACCAAAAGGCAGTGTCGGTGAGAGAATTAGGTCTACACCGAGCCTGTCGCTAATGACCGAGGTCGCAAGGTCTGCACCTAAATTAGCGATGCCTAGCCCGAAAGCCGACCCAACTAAGACCGCCATTATAGTTGCAGTGGCTACTTCAAACGAGAGAGCAGAGCCCAACGACCACTTGGATGCCCCCATGGAGCGCATAATCCTCAGATCTTCATTTCGCTCTCTTAGCAGAACACCATAAAATTGAATCAGTAACATTAGAGCCGAAAAGGCGAGTATACCGCCCCCAACCTGAACCCCGAATTCGACGCTCTTCAGGGCTACACTTAACTCTTTCGCCACGCCGCCCAGTGGCTCAGCGCCCCACCCCTCTTGTTGTATTAGCTGCTGAACTTCTTCAGGATTAATACCCGGCTCCACACGGGCTATAACGCTTGTGGCCTCCCCTGGGTTATCCACTCCCAGCTCGCTGTCGAGCCACTGGATAACCTCTATCGGCACTATTGCGGCTAGGGCGTCACCGTATGACGTAAGCCCCACAACCTGCGCTTGAAGCCTGCGACGTTCATCGAGCCGACCTTGTGAATTGCGCCCACCGATAATTGTGAAACTTATTCCGTGCACGGCTTGTTCTCGGAGGCGTGGCATTCCGTTAGCTGCGGCGAACCCGCCATTGTAGGCAACCATTAGAGACCTAGGAGCAAGTACAGGCACTACATCTCCAGGCTCCCAGCTCCATTCGTCAGGGGTGAGATCTCCTTCGATTGACCTAAATGGTACGCCGAGCATTGCGCCATCGCTCACCATGTTGCTGCCCGCAAGCTCGCCGCGCAGGCTGACTGGGAATCTGGACCAAAGCTCGGGCAGGACGTCGTGAACACCGTGGATCTCGCCAATGTCGGCGATAGCTGATTCGTTGAGAGATCTGTCTGGCAGCAATGAGCCAGTGAGTTCAATTGGCCCTACACTTAGTGATGGTGGTCGTACTCGGAGTGAATCTCCTCCACCGAGGAGTTGATCGGTGATGGCTGTTCTAGCGCTCTCTCCGAGCGCTGCGATTGAGACCGTAATAGCGATAGCGACCATCGCACCTATCGTTGCTTTAATTATCTCGGTTCTGTATCCCGAAGAAAGCCACGAGATTAAGACTGAGAATCTCATGACTTACCCCCTTGGCTAATCAGTTGTCCCGCCTCTAGAGTGTAGACCTTGTCTGCGATCCCAATAGTTGAGTCGTCGTGAGTGACCAACACAACACCAACACCTTGTTCTGCATGTTTTGATACCAAATCTAAAAGTAGAGTGCTGCTGTCACGGTCTAGAGAAGATGTTGGTTCGTCGAGTATGAGAAGGGGGCGGCTATACGATATTGACCTGGCGAAGGCCACGCGCTGACGTTGACCACGGCTCAGATTCTCGGACTGCGTGTCAAGATGGTCTCCTACGCCTAAACTGCTCAGTAGAGCGTCAGCATGTTTTAGGGCTGTTTCTATTGGGACACCTCCCATCAATTGTGGAATGGCGACGTTCTTTCTGGCAGATAACTTTTTCAATAAATGGAAGTCTTGGGTCATTAGTCCAAAACCATCAGTGCGCAATTTTCCTAATTTAGATTCTGAAAGAGAGGACAGCTCCTGATCATCGATCTTTACCGAGCCCGAATAGTTGGAGATAAAGCCTGCAATAGCGTGTAGCAAGGTGCTCTTACCAGAGCCTGATGCTCCGACAATAGCTACTACCTCGCCGGGATTTACAGTGAGATCTAGACCACTTAGGACGCTTATCTCCCCTAGTTCTACAGAGAGGTTTTCTATCTTAAGCAGGGCTTCTGGCACTTGAATTAGCTCCTAGTTGAAGTGGTTGGACTCAGGTAGATTCACCTATTGAACGATTCTAACAGCCTGACCATTCGGTCCAGCTTGAAAATAGACAAACTCTTCTTCAATAATAGTTAGTCCATGTGCCAAGAATGACTGCTCGGATTGACTTGTCTCTTCCAGAGTCACCCAGTATGCCCCAGCTGGTGCTTCGTTGATGGCCCACTCTAGGTCTCCCTCCAGACAGTCAACAGTAGCCTGGCTTGGTTGCCATTGAGTTGGAGCCAAACGGTACTCCTCTGCAATATTGTCACCTCCACATGATAGATATGTGTCCTCGAACATTTTGTAGACCGTTGCCATTCCTGCCAAGGATTCAACTGCAGCGGCTAATTCTCTCTCCTTGTCTGCGCTGGGGGCTACTGTGTTGGGCGACAACATTAGCTCCAAGCCACCTCCAATCCAGTCCGTAAACGAACCCTCAGCGGCGTATAAATGTCCAGTTATCTTCATTACGCCTCCAGTTACTGCCAATGAGAGACCCAAAGCTTCCACGGGAAGTGACTTTAGGCGAACATCCGGTTGAAGGCCGTCTAGCTGACTGGTGACCGAGCTTGGAATCTGTGAGAACGCATTAGCAGCGGCAGCTAGAGCCCCACTGGAGAGT
>CAWVYO010000260.1:0-4728 GCA_963934385.1 uncultured bacterium | reverse complement strand
CCAGCCGTTTTTCGACTGGTTCAACAAACGAGTAACGCCCCATCTCATTGAGCCATTTTAGGTTTCGCTGTAGTGCTGGATGTAGCCACATCTGAGTGTTCATCGCAGGGGCTATGACAACATGGATACCAATTGGGATAGCCATTAGAACCGTAGAGGCAGCGCAGTCAGCTATGCCACAGGCCAGTTTTCCGATAATATTCGCCGTAGCGGGTGCTACACAGACAATATCCGCCCACTTTGCCCATTCGATATGGTCTATACCAGAGGTGCCATCTTTTCCAACGTCCCCAAAGGTTCTCAGTAAAACAGGCTGACCAGTCAGTGCCTCAAACGTAGCAGGTCCAACAAAATTGGTCGCAGAAGGGGTCATTACCACTCGAACAGAATGACCTTGTTTTATAGCTGCAGATGCGATTTCACACGACTTGTAGCCTGCGATTCCACCTGTCACTACCAATAGTATTTTCATAGTTCTCTCCACTACTCGAGCTACGACTACTCTCCTAACACGGGCTCATCGGCGATGGCGCTCTGTAGAAAATTGCCATAGAGATCTGCGGCACCGCTGTTGTCGAAGATAGCGAAGTGATCGTCGTCTGGGTACTGCGCTAATCCGACAGTGACGGATTCACCGTTCCAGGCGACTCTGTTATTTTCTGCGGGCAATGTTTGTGATGCTATTCCCAGTAATTCGTGGGCCTCGGAAGCATTGACAACAGGCTCCAAGATAGGTAATCCGCCCGAAGCAGAGAGCGCCTCGGAGGTTCTAAAGGGTGTCTGTTCGTCATTTAGCCCCTCTGTTAAGAGTAGGTTTACCGGGGCTGGTGTGAACCAGTCTTCTTGTGTGAACCAATATGCGGCGTAGTTCATAGGGTCGGTCACCTCAGTTAGTACCTGAACTAGACCTGATATAGGGTGAAGCTCAGTGAGCTCTTCAAACTCCGAGAACACGAGCAGGTCCTTGACCATTTGTTCTATGTCGACCACATCCTTTCGCTGCGTCAGAGTGATTGACATCCCTCCGCCAGCGCCAGAAAGCACAAATCCATCTACGATATCTCCGATAAACGGCGCAGCTATTGCACCTGTGAGTCCACCTTGAGAGTGCCCTATAAACGCGATACTGTCAGGGTCGAGAGCGACCTCGGGCTCCCCGTGATCAGTGCTGAAGACATGCCTTTGAGATGCCAGCAATGAGGCTTGATAGATGATATCCACTGCACCCTGGCGGAAATTGCTTCTGGCAGATTCAGGGTTTAGGAAGTTGAATGAGTGCAGACTTTCGTCGGTGGATGTAGTGCCTCGGTCGTCATGGAGAGGCTGAGAAATTCCGAATACAGCGATACCGCGTTCTGCTAGAACCCTCGCCGGGGCAAGTTTCGAGTTCACACTGCAGCAGGATTCGTGGTCTCCACCCGTTCCATGGCTGTAGATCGCCACGGGCCATCCTGAGATCGGCATGCCCTCTTCAGTGCGGGGGATCGATAATGTAAAGGATATAGTCTCCCATTCCTTGACCTCCGGGAGGCCAACTCCTTCCCATACAAACCCTCCTCCAGTGGAGGAGTAGGGCTTTTCGCCCTGTTGAAGTAGGGGAACGTCCACTGTCCCTTCAAACCTGTAAAATTCAGAGGCCTGTCCTGTATACTCGAGAGTCTGGCTTATGGACGGAGTAGGGGCGATTTCTCTGGCCCACCACGCCAAATCTGCCATCTCTGCCACGGGATCTTGAGTGGTGAACTGGGTAATAATCGCGACGCTCTCAAGGGGGACGCCAACCTCTTGCAAGGTCTCCTTTGTATCTAGCATATGCCAATAGTTTTCATGACCTTGGTGCCATGCCGCGGCTGTCCGAAGATCAGACTGTGCCAAGTCCGTAGAAATAATCGCAGCATACTTGGTGTTGGCTCGTAAGGGGGTGCCAAACAGGGGCGCAATTGCTAATAGATTAGAGGATTGATGAGAGGTGGAAACCTCCTGCCATTCCCACTGAATGGGCACCCTTTGCCCACGATTTGGCGAGAGTGGATCAACATCGATAATCATCGCTGTTGTATCTAAGCGCAGAGACATTTCTCCTGTCGGGAGGAGGGCGGTGTTCACCGCGGCGTCAAATCGGAAGAAAATGGGGGAGACAGTACCTGCGCCGGAGAGCTCCCGGGTGAAATTAATGTAGTTGGTCAGAAGTGCCTGACCGCTAGGGTTAGGGAACCCGCTGTAGTCTGGAGCGCCGTTTCCAAGGGTTCGATAGTCGGATGGAAACGGTGAGTCAAAAAACTGACCGTTTAGATTGTTCATTGGGGCAGGTCCCTCGGTACTACACCCTAAACCGCAAGACACGAGTGCTGTGAAGAGTATCGCTGTGTAGTAGCTGGACATGTTTTATCTCCGACGTGAGCCTCTGGTAAGAGAATTCATCGAACAATCTGTAACAGATTGTGAGTAATCGGCGTATGTTCTTGTGAAAGAACTGATGAAATGATTGGGGAGAGATATGTTTGGTTTGTTGGGATTACTAGGTATAAATATTCTTGGTTGCTCAGGTGAGATTCCGCTTGGCGCGGGTCCCGAGGGCGACGCAAGATTTACTGCGGATATCTTTACTTGGGAGTGCACGGATCTTGAAGATTCTCTTTGGGAGGGTGTCTATGCCTTTAATATATCTCTAGAGTACGCTCCTGATGGAGTTCAGGAGAGAGACCTGCCAGCACCTGGTGAGTGCTTGGGTTCACTGTCAATGTTCCCATCTGATGCAGGCAGTGCTGGGGCAGAGTTACCAGACGAAGATGTGAGTCCAGGATGGGAAACAACTACCGACTCAGGCGAATTTGAAGCCTCAGCTAATGGCTTTTGGTCTGATGAAGTACTCGATGGTACTCACACCTGTAATTTTCCTGAAGACGTAGTTTCCAGTGGTGTTGTACTTATCGGTGCGGGTCAGTTCTCTGGCGCTCAGACACCTCCTGCTGGGCAGATTATTGACGTTACCCTTTCTGAGGACGCATCCGATGGGTTGGTGTTTGGCGAAGAGGTAGATATCGATTGGACTACCAACGATTGGGACGAATCATGGATTCAAGTCCGAATGGAACGGGAGGGTGAATCATGGGGTACCGTCACCTGTAACACTACAGGTTTAGATAACTTTACCTTGGACGAAAAGGTATGGGGTGAGCTCAATGGCGACCTAAATGTTGAGTATATTAACCTCTATGTGGGCTTCCAAAACCGCGACGAGTTTGAGTCATCAGAGGGTCTGAAGGTAGAGACGGTAACGCGGGCTGTCCACGTTGAGATTATTGGGGAGCTCTAAATACCCAAAAATCGACTCCTAGTTGGTGCGTGAGGGTAGATTTTCTGATACCTGCGCCCATAGAAGGTTGATCCTCCTGCAATGAGAATTGTAGGGGCTCAAAAATGGGAGTCGCGAAATGTCAGAAGAGCTACCGAAAACCTATGACGCTAAGGCTGCAGAGGCCAAGTACTACAAATGGTGGGAGAGCAACGGCCATTTTGGCGCATCACCCGACGATGATGGTGAACCGTATTGTATCGTAATCCCTCCGCCAAATGTCACTGGCTCTCTGCACATGGGGCACGCTCTAGACAATACCCTGCAGGATATCCTGATCCGTTACAAGCGTATGGACGGCTTCAACACATTATGGGTGCCGGGAACAGACCACGCGGGTATCGCGACACAGTGGGTGGTAGAGCGTCAGCTTAAGGCTGAAGGTATCACTCGCCAAGAACTTGGCCGAGAGGAGTTTCTAAAACGAATCTGGGCGTGGAAAGAGGAGTCTGGTTCTACTATTACCCGTCAGCTTCGTGCGCTTGGAGTTAGCTGCGACTGGTCTCGCGAGCGCTTCACAATGGATGAAGGTCTCTCAGACGCTGTGAAGCACGTGTTTGTAAAGCTCTATAATGAAGGTCTTATTTACAGGGGAACACGCTTAATAAACTGGGATCCAGTCGGGCGAACTGTTCTTAGTGATCTAGAGGTTGAACACGACGAGAATTACCAAGGTGAACTTTGGTCATTCGCCTATCCTCTCGCTGATGGCTCTGGGGAAATTGTAGTTGCGACTACTCGCCCTGAGACCATGCTAGGTGACACGGCTGTAGCTGTTCACCCCGATGATCCGCGGTACAAAGATCTAATAGGTAAGAATGTAAAGCACCCCCTTGTTGACCGCGAATTCCCGATTATTGCCGACTCTATTTTGGTTGATCCAGCATTTGGAACTGGCGCTGTAAAGGTGACTCCAGCTCACGATCCAAACGACTTTGATGTTGGAAAGCGTCACGACCTACCTTTCATTACCATGTTGGACAAAGGTGGGGCGGTTAACGCAGAAGGTGGTCGATTTGAGGGACAAGACCGATTTGAGGCCCGTAAGAACGTAAAGGCTGCCATGGCAGATCTAGGGTTCGACAGAGGGACAAAGCCTCACGCCATGAGCGTTGGGCGTTCACAACGCTCTGGTGCAGTGGTTGAACCTATGATTTCTACCCAGTGGTTCGTAAAGATGAAGCCACTCGCGGCACCCGCATTAGCGGCTGTTGAAAACGGCGTGACAAAGTTCGTGCCCAACCGGTGGGAGAACACGTACTTTGCTTGGATGCGAGAAATTCGAGACTGGTGTATCTCAAGGCAGCTCTGGTGGGGACATCAGATCCCAGCCTGGTACTGTGGCGGGTGTGAATATATAAATGTTTCGACCG